>NZ_CAJQZK010000093.1:0-26893 GCF_907164655.1 Acidocella sp. C78 | reverse complement strand
CGGCCAGGTGGTCTTGGAGGCCTCGCTGCGCACA
The DNA here is from genome assembly GCF_907164655.1 of Acidocella sp. C78. Classification (NCBI taxonomy): domain Bacteria; kingdom Pseudomonadati; phylum Pseudomonadota; class Alphaproteobacteria; order Acetobacterales; family Acidocellaceae; genus Acidocella; species Acidocella sp. C78. The sequence continues at coordinate 26,859 of NZ_CAJQZK010000093.1, read as the reverse complement.
TCGCGCAAGAATTTCGCCGGGTTGAACGCCAATGTCAGGTTGCTCCATGAAAACTGCCGAGAATCGCCGCCAGCGCCGGCCCTCGGGGTTCCGGCTGGCAGGGGTGGAGGGTCTCGAACCCCCAGCCTCCGGTTTTGGAGACCGGCGCTCTAGCCAATTGAGCTACACCCCTGCGGCGCGGACTGCCCGCGAACCGCGTGCATCCGTCCGCCTTGCACAACGACCGGGCCCCGCTGTCAAGTGCGGACAAGGGTCCGGATGGTTCAGACTGGAGCGGGTGACGGGAATCGAACCCGCACAGCCAGCTTGGAAGGCTGGAACTCTACCATTGAGCTACACCCGCAACGTGGTCGGGTATAGGCGCAGCGCGCGCCGCCATCAATAGAGCCGCGCGGAACGGGGCCCCGGGCGAGACAAACCGCGCCCGCTTGTCTATGCTGGCGGAATGGTCGCAACCCATGAGGTCTTCAACCAGGCCGGCGAACCACCCGATCACGACGCCTTCACCGCCGATGCCGCCCTTGCCGAAGCGGTCTCCGCCTTCGGCGCCTTCTGGGCAGCCCCCCATCTCGCCGCGGTCGGCGCCCGAATCGGTTCACCCGAACTGCGCGCCCTGGCGCGGGAGGCGAATCGCAACCCGCCCGAACTCGCCGCCTTCGACCGCTTAGGCCACCGCATCGACGAGGTCGCCTACCACCCCGCCTGGCACCGCCTGATGGGCATGATCCGTGCCGACCGCTTCCACAGCCTGGCCTGGACCGAGCCCCGCCCCGGCGCCCATGTCGCCCGCGCCGCCGTGGCCTATCTCTGGGGCCAGGGCGAACCCGGCGTCTGCTGTCCTGCGGCGATGACCTTCGCCGCCGCCGCCGCCCTCGCCCACGCGCCCGACCTGCTCGCCCGCTTCCGCGACCGGATTTTCGCACCTGGCTACGATCCGCGCCCGCTGCCGCCGGCCGAGAAGCCGGCGCTCGGCGTGGCAATGGCGATGACCGAGAAACAGGGCGGCTCCGATCTGCGCCAGACCCGCACTACCGCGACCCGCGCGGGCGATTCGTGGCAGCTGACCGGCCATAAATGGTTCTTCTCGGTCCCCGCCAGCGATCTCTTCCTCACCCTCGCCCGCACCGGCGAGACGATCTCCTGCTTCCTCGCCCAGGGCTGGCGCGACGATGGCAGCCGCAACGCCGTGCGCATCCAGCGGTTGAAGGACAAGCTCGGCAACCGCTCCAACGCCTCCGCCGAGGTCGAGTTCGACGGGCTGGAGGCGGTCATGGTCGGCGCCGAGGGCCGCGGCATCGCCACCATCATCGAGATGGCGCATCTCACCCGCCTCGAATGCGCGCTCGGCGCCGCGGCGCTGATGCGCCAGGCCACCTCGCTCGCTTTGCACCACGCCGCCCATCGCCGCGCCTTCCAGCGCGCCCTGATCGACCAGCCGCTGATGCGCGCCGTCCTCGCCGACATGGCGCTGGAGGCCGAGGCGGCGCTCTGGCTCGCCCTGCGCGCCGCCGCCGCGGCCGACGCCGCCGCGCGCGACCCCGCCGAAGCCGCCCTCGCCCGGATCATCGTCCCGGTCGCGAAATACTGGACCTGCAAGCGCGCCCCCGCCCTGCTTGCCGAGGCGCTGGAATGCCACGGCGGCAACGGCTTCGTCGAGGAACACCCGATCGCCCGACTCTACCGCGAGGCGCCGCTGAACGGCGTCTGGGAGGGGGCCGGCAATATCATCTGTCTCGACGTGCTGCGCGCGCTGACCCGCGCGCCCGAGGCCGCCGCCGCCCTCGCCGCCGAACTCGCCCCCGCCCGTGGTGCTGACACCGCGCTCGATGCGCTGATCGCCGGCGTCGAGGCGATGCTCGAACGCCCCGAAACTGCAGAGCCCGTCGCCCGCCGCCTCGTCGAGCATCTCGCCCTCGCACTCTCGGCCGCACTACTGCTGCGTCACGCCCCGGCTGCCGTCGCCGAGCGCTTCATCGCCGCGCGAATCGTCCATCCCGCCCTGGCCTTCGGCGCCGCCGGCACCACTGGCGGTGATACCGATCTCCTCACCCGCGCCGCCGTCATCCCGGCCGCCTGACCGAACGACTGAAGGAGCGACCGCCGATGCCCGAACCCGTCATCGCCCCCTACGGCACCACGCGCGCCGGCGCGAAGGTGCGGCGGATCACCCTCGCGAATACGGCCGGCATGTCGGTCAGCCTGCTCGACTATGGCGGCATCGTCGAGGAACTCCTGGTCCCCGATCGGCGCGGCCGCCTCGGCAATGTCGTGCTGACCTGCCCCACCCTCGCCGACTACGAGACGAAGAGCCCCTATTTCGGCGCGCTCGTCGGCCGCTACGCCAACCGCATCGCCGGCGCCGCCTTCACGCTCGACGGCGTCCGCCACACCCTGCCGGCCAACGAGGGCGCCAACACCCTGCATGGCGGCCCGGCCGACGGCCCCACGCCCAATTTCAGCCACCGCGTGTGGGATATCGTCGCCGCCACCGGCAGCGCCCTCACCCTCCGCCTGCACAGTCCGGACGGCGAGAACGGCTTCCCCGGCGACCTCACCGTCTACGTCACCTACACGCTGGCGCCGGACAACGCGTTCCGCCTCGACTATGCCGCCCGCGTCGCCGGCCGCGCCACGGTGCTCAACCTGACCAACCACGCCTATTTCAACCTCGCCGGCGGCGGCACCGCGCTCGACCACGAAATTGCCGTCGCCGCCGCGCGCTACCTGCCAGCGGACCCCGCGAACATCCCGACCGGCGCCATCGCCCCGGTTGCCGGCACCTGGCTCGACCTCATGCGCCCGCAGCCGATCGGCGCCACCCGCGCCGGGCTGGATCATTGCTTCGTGCTCGACAAGCCGGAAGGTGTGATCGGACCCGCCGCGCTCCTGCGCGACCCCGTCTCGGGCCGCATCCTCACGGTCGAGACCACCGAGCCCGCCGTGCAGGTCTATGCCGCCGGCAAGCTCGACCTGCCGCCTTACCGCGCGGGCGATGGAATCGCCCTCGAAACCCAGCATTTTCCCGATTCTCCCAACCGCGCAGGCTTCCCCTCCACCAGGCTGGACCCTGGCGAGGCGTTCCGTTCCAGCACCGTCTGGCGCTTCACGACCGACCGGAAAGGAACATGACGGGAACAAATAGTTAATAAATTCTTATCAACTGCGTTGCTGTTATGTTCTCTTCATGCAAAACTCACCCTCGACGGACGGGTCCACACGCCTTAAGATGAATTCGCGTTCAGGTTGCATGATCCGACCGTTCCCCACGCTGCCGCCCCTCACGCTTCAGGAGTTACCGATGGAAAAGAACAAGGCACTCGACGCCGCCCTGGCCCAGATCGAGCGCGCCTTCGGCAAGGGCTCGATCATGCGCATGGGGTCGCGCAGCGAGTCCGAGACGATCGACGTCATTTCCACCGGCTCGCTCGGGCTCGACCTCGCCCTCGGCATCGGCGGCCTGCCGCGCGGCCGCGTGATCGAGATCTACGGCCCGGAATCCTCGGGCAAGACCACGCTCGCCCTGCACGCCGTGGCCGAGGCACAGAAGCGTGGCGGCACCTGCGCCTTCGTTGATGCCGAGCACGCGCTCGACCCGATCTACGCCCGCAAGCTCGGCGTCGATGTCGACAACCTGCTGATCTCCCAGCCCGACACCGGCGAGCAGGCGCTCGAGATCGCCGACACCCTGGTCCGCTCCGGCGCGATCGACGTGCTGGTGGTCGACTCGGTGGCCGCCCTGGTTCCCCGCGCCGAGCTCGAGGGCGAGATGGGCGACAGCCATGTCGGCCTGCATGCCCGCCTGATGAGCCAGGCGCTGCGGAAGCTCACCGGCTCGATCTCCCGCTCGAAAACCCTGGTGATCTTCCTCAACCAGATCCGCCTCAAGATCGGCGTCATGTTCGGCAACCCCGAAACCACCACCGGCGGCAACGCGCTGAAATTCTACGCCTCGATCCGCATGGACATCCGCCGCATCGGCTCGATCAAGGACCGCGAGGAAGTCACCGGCAACCAGACCCGCGTGAAGGTGGTCAAGAACAAGCTCGCCCCGCCCTTCCGCCAGGTCGAGTTCGACATCATGTATGGCGAGGGCATATCCAAGGTCGGCGAATTGCTCGATCTCGGCGTGAAGGCCAGCATCGTCGAGAAATCCGGCGCCTGGTTCTCCTGCGACAGCCAGCGTATCGGCCAAGGCCGCGAGAACGCGAAGCAGTTCCTGCGCGACAATCCCGAGGTCGCCGCCTCGATCGAGCAGCGAATCCGCGCCCAGGCCAATCTGGTCGAGGCCGCGATGATCACCGACGAAACCGAGCCCGAAGCCGCCGAATGACCGCGCCGTAAGCGGCCGTCCCGGAGCCGCGCCTTGATTTCGGCTCGCCCGGTATTTAACAACCCCGTTTATTAACAAAGCTCAGGGTCAATTTATGAAGCGCGCTCTCATCACGGGCATCACCGGCCAAGACGGCGCCTATCTGTCGCAACTCCTCCTCGGCAAGGGTTACGAGGTGTTCGGCGTGATCCGCCGCTCCTCGCATCGCGGTGTCGAGGATCACCGGCTGCGCTGGCTGGGCATCGCCGACCGCGTCACGCTTCTTGATGGCGATCTGGCTGACCTCTCCAGCCTCGTCCGCATCGTCAAGGAGGTCCAGCCCGATGAGGTCTACAATCTCGCCGCCCAGTCCTTCGTCGCCTCGTCCTGGCGTCAGCCGATCCTGACTGCGAACATTACCGCCATCGGCGTCACCCACATGCTCGAGGCGCTGCGCGCGGAGAAGCCGGATGCGCGCTTCTACCAGGCCTCGTCCTCGGAAATGTATGGCCTGATCCAGGAGGAGATGCAGAGCGAGACCACCCCGTTCTATCCCCGCTCCCCCTATGCCGTCGCCAAGCTCTACGGCCACTGGATCACGGTGAACTACCGCGAGAGCTTCGGCATGCACGCCTCCTCCGGCATTCTCTTCAACCATGAAAGCCCGCTGCGCGGCGTGGAGTTCGTCACCCGCAAGGTCACCGACGGCGTCGCCCGCATCAAGCTCGGTCTCGCCACCGAGTTGCGCCTCGGCAATGTCGACGCCAAGCGCGACTGGGGCCACGCCCGCGACTATGTCAAGGCGATGTGGCTGATGCTCCAGCAGGAGACACCTGACGATTATGTCGTCGCCACCGGCCGCACCACCACGGTGCGGGACATGTGCCGGATCGCTTTCGAGCATGCCGGGCTCGACATCGAGCGGCACCTCGTCATCGATCCCGCCTTTTACCGCCCCGCCGAGGTCGACGTGCTGCTCGGCAACCCGGCCAAGGCGCATCGTGCTCTCGGCTGGCAGCCGGAAACCTCGCTCGAGCAGATGATTGTCGAGATGGTCGAGGCCGACCTCGCCCGCCTGCGCGAAACCACGCGCTAGCCTCTACGCGATGGAAGCGCCCACCCGCATCCTGGTCACCGGTGCTGGCGGCTTTGTCGGCCGGCGCCTGTGCGCCACGCTGGCGACCAGCTTCCCTGACGCCACCCTGGTGCCGCTGCGCGCCGACATCACCGATCCGGATGCGGTGGCTGCCGAAATACGCGCCGCGACCCCGGATTCGTGCATCCATCTTGCCGGCATCGCCGCGGTGCCCGCCGCCCGGCAGGATCCGCGGCGCGCCTTCGCCGTCAATCTGGATGGCACGCTCAATCTGGCCCGCGCCCTGCTCGACCACGCGCCGCGCTGCCGCCTCATCCACGCTGGCAGCGCCGACTGCTATGGCGCCAGCTTCCGCACCGGCCTGCCGCTTGACGAGTCCGCTCCGCTCGCCCCGCTCAACACCTATGCCGCGAGCAAGGCCGCAGCCGATCTTGCCCTCGGCGCGATGGCCGCCGAATCCGGGCTGAGGGTGCTGCGCCTGCGTCCGTTCAACCATGTCGGTCCCGGCCAGAGCGAGGCCTTCGCCCTCGGTTCATTTGCCGCCCAGCTTCGCCGCATCGCCGCCGGCGAGGCGCCCGCCGTGCTGCGCGTCGGCAATCTCGACGCCGAGCGCGATTTCCTGCACATCGCGGATGTCACCCGCGCCTATGCTCTCGCCCTGGCCCGGTTCGACGACCTGCCCGACGCGACGATCCTCAACCTCGCCTCCGGCACGCCGCGTCGCCTGCATGACATGGTCGAGGCGATGATCGCCACACTCGGTCTTCCGGTTGCCATCGAGCTGGACCCGGCCCGTCTCCGCCCGAGCGACATTCCGCGCGCCACGGGCAATGCCGATCGCGCCGCCACCCTGCTCGGCTGGCAGCCCACGCACAGCCTGCAGGACATTATCAGCGCCGTGCTGCAATAATCTGATATTAAATTTTTTCGCCCGCTCTCGATGATTTGGCTGTGCCCGCCGCCAGAAGGGCAATCTCGGTAGCGAGCAGCGGCGCCGGCGGATTGGCCAGCCAGCGCGCCGGTTGCGCCACGGCCAAGGCGAGCCTTGCGTGATAGGCAGCGCGCGTCACTTCCATGGCGCCGAACCGGGCCAGATGCGCGGTCAGAAACTGCGTGTCCAGCAGCGTAAACCCACCGAGCCGCAACCGCGCCACCAGATGCGCCAGCGCCAGCTTCGATGCGTCGCGCTCGCGCGAGACCATGCTCTCGCCGAAAAATGCCCCGCCGATCGCCAGCCCATAAAGCCCGCCAACCAGCGAGCCATCCCGCCATACTTCGACGCTGTGAGCATGGCCGCGCTCGTGGAGTTCGATGAAAAGTCGCTCGATTCCGGCATTGATCCAGGTTTCCGTCCGTCCCGGCGCCGGTGCCGCGCAGGCGGCGATCAGCGCCGGAAAATCTCGGTCGGCGACGATCTCGCAGGGCGTCGCCCGCAGCGTGCGGGCCAGTCGCCGCGGCAGATGGAATGCCTCGAGTGGCAGCACCCCGCGCCGGTCCGGATCGAGAAAATGCAGCGTCGCTGAATCCCGCCGCTCCGCCATTGGAAACAGGCCGAGCCGGTAGGCGCGCAGCAGCAGGTCGGCGGTCAGCTCGGCGTCATGCGGGGCCATGACCGATGATGTCCTGAAACGCACGGCGCGACAACCGTGCCCTTGTCGACCCCGCCCCTTCGTGTTCCCGCTATGTTCAGGTGGATCGCAAGGCCCTCGCAACACATCGACAGATGCCTCGGCGATGCCTTCACCTGACATGCGGATGACATTGCCGCAACCCTGCGGTATGGCAAAGTCAGAACCATGTCTCAGGAATGACCGGCCGCTCCATGACCTCCAGCAACGACATCCGCGCAACCTTTCTCGACTTCTTCGCCCGCAACGGCCACGAGGTGGTGCCCTCGGCACCGCTGGTGCCGCGCAACGACCCGACGCTGATGTTCGTCAACGCCGGCATGGTGCCGTTCAAGAACGTCTTCACCGGCCATGAGCACCGGCCCTATGTCCGCGCCGCATCCTCGCAGAAATGCGTCCGCGCCGGCGGCAAGCACAACGATCTCGACAATGTCGGCTACACCGCCCGGCACCACACCTTCTTCGAGATGCTCGGCAATTTCTCCTTTGGCGACTATTTCAAGGATGTCGCGATCGAGAACGCCTGGACGCTGCTGACCCGCGACTTCGGCCTGCCGAAGGAAAAACTCCTCGTCACCGTCTACCACGAGGACGACGAGGCCGCCTCGCTCTGGAAACGGATCGCCGGATTGCCGGACGGGAAAATCATCAGGATCGCGACCGACGACAATTTCTGGCGCATGGGCGATACCGGCCCCTGCGGCCCCTGCTCGGAAATCTTCTACGATCACGGCCCGTCCATTCCCGGCGGCCCGCCCGGCAGCCCGGACGAGGATGGCGACCGCTTCATCGAGATCTGGAACCTCGTCTTCATGCAGTTCCTCGAAGAGCCGGCCGGCGTGCGCAACCCGCTGCCCCGCCCCTCGATCGACACCGGCATGGGCCTGGAGCGCTTCGCCGCCATCCTCCAGGGCAAGCACGACAACTACGATACCGACACGCTGCGCGCCCTCATCCTCGCCTCGGCCGAGGTCTCCCACACCGATCCCGACGGCGCGCACAAGGTCAGCCACCGCGTCATCGCGGATCATCTCCGCGCCACTTCCTTCCTGATCGCCGATGGCGTGCTGCCCTCGAACGAGGGCCGCGGCTACGTGCTGCGCCGGATCATGCGCCGCGCCATGCGCCACGCCCACCGGCTCGGCATGCGCGAACCCTTCATCTACCGCCTGGTCCCCGCCCTCACCCGGCAGATGGGCGTCGCCTTCCCCGAACTCCCCCGCGCCGAGGCCCTGATCGTCGAGACGCTGAAACTGGAAGAGCAGAAATTCGCGGTCATGCTCGAACGCGGCCTCTCGCTCCTTGAGGATGAGGTGCAGAAACTCGGCTCGGGCGAGAAACTCCCGGGCGCGGTCGCCTTCAAGCTCTACGACACCTACGGCTTCCCGCTCGACCTGACGGAGGATGCGCTGCGCGAACAGCGTCGCGGCCTCGACCATGACGGCTTCACCGCCGCCATGGCGGAGCAAAAGGCCCGCGCCCGCGCCGCCTGGGCCGGCTCCGGCGATGCCGCGACCGAAACCGTCTGGCTCGACCTGCGCGACCGCCTCGGCGGCACCGAGTTCCTCGGCTACTCGACCGAGGAGAGCGATGCGAGCCTCCTCGCCGTGGTGGTGGCCGGCGCCCCCGCCGGCCGCGCCGAGGCCGGGCAGGAGGTCGCCCTCATCCTCAACCAGACGCCCTTCTACGCCGAAAGTGGCGGCCAGGTCGGCGACACCGGCACGCTCACCGCCCCCGGTGTCACCATCCGCGTCACCGACACCCAGAAAAAGGCCGGCGACCTCTTCGTCCATTACGGCACGATCGAGGAAGGTGAGATCGCCCCCGGCGACTCCCTCCATGCCGAGGTCGATCACGCCCGCCGCGGCGCCATCCGCGCCCACCATTCGGCGACCCACCTGCTGCACGAGGCGCTGCGCCGCGCTCTCGGACCGCATGTGACGCAGAAAGGCAGCCTGAACGCGCCGGACCGGCTGCGCTTCGACATCTCCCAGCCCCGCCCGGTGACGGGGGCGGAACTGCGCGCCGTCGAGCGCGAGGTCAACGCCCGCATCCGCGAGAACGCCGCGGTCGAAACCAGGCTGATGACGCCGGACGAGGCGGTGAAGCGCGGTGCTATGGCCCTGTTCGGCGAGAAATACGGCGATGAGGTGCGCGTCGTCTCGATGGGCGCCGGCGATGGCGACAAGTCGGCCTATTCGATCGAACTGTGCGGCGGCACCCATGTCGGCCGCACCGGCGATATCGGCGCCTTCCGCATCCTCGCCGAATCGGGTGTCGCCGCCGGCATCCGCCGCATCGAGGCGGTGACGGGCGAAGCCGCCCTCGCCGCCACCGAGGCCGAGGCCGACCTGCTGGAAGAGGCCGCCGCCGCGCTCAAGGTCGCCCCCGCCGAACTTCCAGGCCGTATCGCAGCCCTGATCGAGGAGAAAAAGCGCTTCGAGCGGCAGGTCGCCGAGCTGCAGCGCAAGCTCGCCACCGGCGGCGCCGCGTCCGAGATCGAGGAGGTGGCCGGCATCAAGTTTGCCGCCCGCAATCTCGGCGAGGTCTCGCCGCGCGACCTGAAATCGCTGGCGGATTCCATCCTGAAATCGATGGACTCTGGCATCGCCGCCCTGGTTTCCACCGCCGAGGGCAAGGCGAGCATCGTCGTCGCCGTCTCGCCGGATCTCACCGACCGCTTCAACGCCGTCACCCTGGTCCGCACCGCTTCGGAAGCGGTCGGCGGCAAGGGCGGCGGCGGTCGGCCGGACATGGCCCAGGCCGGCGGCCCGGATGGCGGCAAAGCCGACGACGCCCTCGCCGCGATCCGCGCATCCATCGGCGGCTAGAGCATCATCCGATCGGATGGAGTCATCTGAGTGGATAAAGATGCTCTGGTTATCGACAAGATAGAACCCGTTCCGATCCAGAAGGATCGGAACGGGTTCTAACCGCCGAGGGGAGAGCAATAAATCAGCCGATCGACATCAGGCTGGCATTACCCCCCGCCGCCGCGGTGTTGACGCTGATCGACTGCTCCTCGAGGAGGAATTCGAGCGGATAATCCCACTCGGAATGGTCCTCCGCCGGCAGGGCGTGGACCGGCACGATCGGCCCGTCCCGCTCCGCCAGCGCCATTTGCAGCGCGATCAGCGCGTCGCGATGCCCCTCGAACAGCACGGCGTGGAATTCCGCCCGCGCCACCGAACCCTCCGGCGCGATCGCCGGGCGGATCGCCGCCGGCAACCGGGCAAGGTCAGAATCGACCCCGGCGCACAGCACCAGCGGCGCATTGCCGGTGGCAAGGCAGGCGGCGATCTGCCGCCACATGCCCTCGGGGCTCGCCGCCCGGCAGAGCACAAGCCCCTTCGGCTTCAGCCGCAACGTATTCTGCTCGCCCACCGGACCCGGCAGTTCGGCATCGCGGAACGCCGCCGTTGCATAGCGCAGCGCCGGCGCGGTCTCGATCCCCTGCTCCCGCATCCACCCGATCAGCGTCGCCAGCGCCGGCGGGACCTCGCCGGCGCCATGCGGCATTGGCCGCCGCGCCAGCAGCCGGCGCAGGTAGAATGGCCCGCCCGCCTTCGGCCCGGTGCCCGACAGCCCATGCCCGCCGAAGGGCTGCACGCCGACCACGGCGCCGACGATGTTGCGGTTGACGTAGATATTGCCCGCCTCGGCCTTGCCGATCGCCTGTGCGATCGTCTCGTCGATCCGGCTATGCACGCCGAAGGTCAGCGCATAGCCCAGCGCGTTCACCGCCTCGATCATCGCATTCCGCTGCTCGCGGCGATAGCGCACCACATGCAGCACCGGCCCGAACACCTCGCGCTCCAGCGCCGAGGGATGGTCGATTTCGATCATCGTCGGCGCCACGAACCAGCCAGCTTCGGTTTCCGGCGGCAGCGACACCGAGAAGACCTTGTGCCCCCGCCCTTCCATCGCAGCGACATGGGCGCGGATATTGTCCCGCGCCTCCCGCGTGATCACCGGGCCGACATCGCTCGACAGCCGGTCCGTTGCCCCCAGAGTGAGTTCCTCCATCGCGCCGCGCAGCATGGCGAGCAGCGCATCGGCGATGTCGTCCTGCACCAGCAGGATGCGCAGCGCCGAGCAGCGCTGCCCGGCGGAATCGAAGGCCGAGGTCACGATATCGCCCACCGCCTGTTCCAGCAGCGCCGAGGAATCGACCAGCATCGCGTTCTGCCCGCCGGTCTCGGCGATCAGCGGCACGGGCATGCCGTGAGGGTCGAGGCGCCGCGCGAGCGTGGCCTGGATCAGCCTTGCCACCGCGGTCGAGCCGGTGAACACCACGCCGCAGACCCTGGCATCCTCGACCAGCGCGGCCCCGGTCCGCCCATCGCCCGGCAGCAGCTGCACCGCATCCGCCGGGACGCCCGCCTCGTGCAGGATCCGCACGCCCTGGGCGGCGATCAGCGGGGTTTCCTCAGCCGGCTTGGCGAGCACCACATTGCCGGCGGCGAGTGCGGCGACCACCTGGCCGGTGAAGATGGCGAGCGGGAAGTTCCACGGGCTGATCGCCGCCACCACGCCGAGCGGGCGATGCGTCTCGTTGTCGAACCCGTCCTGCAACTGGCCCGCGTAATAGCGCATGAAATCGACCGCCTCGCGCACCTCGCCGATCGCCGCCGGGAGCGACTTGCCGGCCTCGCGCACGATCAGCCCGACCAGCGCGGTCATGCGGTGTTCGAGCAGGTCGGCGGCGCGGAGCAGGATCGCGGCGCGCTCGGCGGCAGGCGTCGCCTGCCAGATCGGCGCCATGGCGGCGGCGCGGGCGAGAGCGGCGCCGACCGCGCCCTCATCCGGCTCGATGACGGTGCCGACGCGGTCGGCCGTATTCGCGGGGTTGACCACGGCCCGGCCCGGCGCGGCCGGATCGGCGTCCGGCGGGGCGGCGCGCCAGTCCTGTTCGAGGCTCGCCAGCAGCGCCGAGCCGAGCGAGGCGAGGCGCTGCTCGCTTGAGAGGTCGAATCCGGCGGAATTGCGCCGCGCGCCCAGGATCTCGCTTGGCAGCGCGATTTTCGGATGCGGCGCGCCAAGCGGCTCGATCTTCCTTGCCGCGGCGACCGGGTCCTCGATCAGCGCCTCGACCGGCACGCGATGATCGGCGAGGCGATTGACGAAGGAGGTGTTGGCGCCGTTCTCCAGCAGCCGGCGCACGAGATAGGCCAGCAGCGTCTCATGGGTGCCGACCGGCGCGTAGATCCGGCAGGGCCGGTCGAGCTTCTGCTGGCCGACGACTTCCTCATACAGCGGCTCGCCCATGCCGTGCAGGCACTGGAACTCGTAGTCCCCCACCTCGAAAGCTGGCCCGGCGAGGGCGTGGATGCTCGCCAGCGTCAGCGCGTTATGCGTCGCGAATTGCGGGAAGATCTCGGTGCGCGACGCCAGCATCGCCCGCGCGCAGGCGAGATAGGACAGGTCGGTGTGGATCTTGCGGGTGAAGACCGGGAAGCCTTCCAGCCCGTCGAGCTGGGCGCGCTTGATCTCGCTGTCCCAGTAGGCGCCCTTGACCAGCCGAACCATCAGCCGGTGGCGGCTGCGGCGGGCGAGGTCGATCAGGAACTCGATCACCGAGCGCGCGCGCTTCTGGTAGGCCTGCACCACGAAGCCGATGCCGTTCCAGCCGGCGAGGCCCGGCTCGAAGCAGAGACCTTCCAGCAGGTCGAGCGAGAGGTCGAGCCGGTCGGCTTCCTCGGCGTCGATGTTGATGCCGATATCGTAGCGGCGGGCCAGCAGGGCCAGCGCCTTGAGCCGCGGCGCCAGCTCCTCCATCACCCGGGCGCGCTGGGCGCGGCCGTAGCGCGGGTGCAGCGCCGAGAGCTTCACCGAAATGCCGGGGCCGCGATAGATTCCCTTGCCGCCCGAGGCGGCGCCGATCGCGTGGATCGCCTGTTCGTAATCGCGATAGTAGCGCGCGGCGTCGGCGGCGGTGAGTGCCGCCTCGCCCAGCATGTCGTAGGAATAGGCGAAGCCCTTCGCCTCGCGCTTGCGGGCATTGGCCAGCGCCTCGCCGATGGTGCGGCCCATGACGAACTGCTCCCCCATCAACCGCATCGCGATGTTCACGCCGCGGCGGACAACCGGCTCGCCGCCGCGGGCGAGCAGCCGGCTCAGCGCCGAGGACAGGCCGGCCTCGCTCGCGGTCGCGTTCAGCCTGCCGGTGAGCAGCAGTCCCCAGGTGGCGGCGTTGATAAAGACCGACTTGTTGCCGCCGAGATGGCTCTGCCAGTCGCCGGCGCCGATCTTGTCGCGGATCAGGGCGTCGCGCGTCGCGGCGTCAGGGATGCGGAGCAGCGCCTCGGCGAGGCACATCAGCGCGATGCCCTCGTGGCTGGACAGCGCGTATTCCTGCAGCAGCGTCTCGACCATGCCGGCATTGCGGCGGGCGCGCAGCGCGGTGACGAGATTGGTCGCGGTCGCCCGCGCCTGTTTCGCGGCGGCGGCGGGCAGGGTCGCGCCCTCGATCAGCCCGGCGATCGCGTCGGTTTCCGGGATTCGGTAGGCGGCGGTGATCGCGGCGCGCAGCACCGTCTGCGGCTGCACGTCCTGGACGAATTCGAGGAAGGGCACGGCGGCGGGCGCATCGTCCTCGGCGGTGGCGGCGGCGTCGAGCGCCTCGCCGCGTTCGAGCCGCTCGAGCCCCGCGAGAATGAGCTGCTTGGCGAGGTGATGCGTCGTCCGCCCCTCGCGCTCGGCCAGGGCGCGGAGCCGGGTGCGGACCTGATCGTCGAGCTTGACCCCCATCGTGCTGACAGCCATCGCCGTTCCTCCTGTTTGGGTTGCACCTGCGATGGAAAGCGAGTTACACCTTTTGTCGAAAAAGGTGCAACCAAATTCGTCGCTGCGGTGCACCCTATGGCGGCAGACCGTATTTCCGCTAGAAACGAACCGTCATGACGTTGCAGCGCAGCCAGATCCGCATCGCGGTCAATTTCGTGCTTGACGGTCTGCTGGCCGCGCTGGCGGTCATCGCCGCCTGCTGGCTTGCCGATCCGGCGAAACCGATGCCCTCGCCGCCGATCCTCCCACTTGCCGGGTCGGCGGCGATCTGGCTGATCGGCGTGCCGTTCGGCCTTCCCCGGCAGCACTGGCGTTTCACTGCCATGCCAGATGCGGTCGCGGTGCTGGCGAGTGCGATCTCCGCCGCGTTGCTGATCGTGCTGCTGCTTGTCGGCGTCGGCGCGAGGATGCCCTCGGCGAGCTATCCGCCGCTGCTGATCATTACGCTGGCCCTCGCGCTGCTGGCGCCGCGCGTGCTCTACCGGATGGCGCGCAGCCGCCGCGAGGTGCTGTCGGACGATGCCGAGACCGCGCTGCTGCTCGGCGATGGCGAGGGCGCCGAACTGTTCCTCGCCGCCCTTTCGCGCGAAAGCCAGCAGCGCTACCGGGTCATCGGCGTGCTGTCCGGTTCGGGGCGGGAAACCGGGCGACGCATTCATAATGTGCCGATTCTCGGCGAGGTGAGCGGGCTGGCGGCGGCGCTCGACCGCCTGGCCGAGGCCGGGCAGATGCCGGCCGTGCTGGTGGTGGCGAGCCGCGAACTCGTCGGCCCGGCGCTGCGCGACATCATGGACGAGGCCGAGCGCCGCGGCATCCGCACCGCCCGCGCGCCGCGGCCCACCACGCTCTCGCCCACCACGCCGGGCGAGCCTGAGACCGCGCTGCGCCCGATCGCCATCGAGGACCTGCTCAACCGCCCGCAGGTCGCGCTCGACCGCGAGGGCATGGCGAGGATGATCCAGGGGCGCTGCGTGCTGGTCACCGGCGCCGGCGGCTCGATCGGCTCGGAACTGGCCCGCCAGGTCGCGGGGTTCGGGCCGGCGCGGCTGGTCCTGCTCGATTCAAGCGAGTTCGCGCTGTGGCAGATCGATCTTGAACTGTCGGAACTCGTGCCCGGCCTCGCGCGTGCGGCGGTGATCGCCGATGTGCGCGATCGCGCGCGGATCGAGGCGCTCTGCGCCGCGTGGCGGCCGGACCTCGTCTTTCACGCGGCGGCTTTGAAACATGTGCCGATCGTCGAGGCCAACCCGCTGGAGGGAATCGCCACCAACGCGCTCGGCACCCGCAACGTGGCGGATGCCGCGCGCGCCGCCGGCGCCGGGCTCATGGTGCTGATCTCGACCGACAAGGCGGTGAATCCCTCCTCGGTGATGGGGGCGTCGAAACGGCTGGCGGAGATGTATGCCCAGGGGCTCGACGTCGCGGCGCGGCGGCAGGAGGGGATGCGGATCGTGACCGTGCGGTTCGGCAACGTGCTGGGCTCGACCGGCTCGGTGGTGCCGCTGTTCCGCCGCCAGCTCGCCCGCGGCGGGCCGCTGACGGTCACGCATCCCGACATGCGGCGCTATTTCATGACGGTGCGCGAGGCGGTTTCGCTCGTGCTGCAGGCCGCCGTGGTCGGCCGCTCGGACGCGGCGCTGCCGGTCGCACAGGGCGGGATCTTCGTGCTCGACATGGGCGAGCCGGTGAAGATCGTTGATCTGGCGCGGCAGATGATCCGCCTTGCCGGACTCAGGCCCGATCTCGACATCCCGATTAGCTTCACCGGGCTCAGACCGGGGGAAAAACTGTTCGAGGAGCTGTTCCACGGCGCCGAACGACCGATCGAGACCGGGTTTCCCGGCCTGCTGATGGCCGCCCCCCGCGTGGCCGATGCCGCGCTGGTCGGCCGCGCCTTCGACGAGCTCGCCGCCCTGATCCAGCGCGGCGAGACCGCCGTCGCCCTCGCGGCGCTGGCAAGGCTGGTGCCCGAGTTCGGCGCGCAACCCCTCGCCGCGGCGGGCCCGACCGGCTAGAGAACGCCGATGGACACCGATCTTCCCCCGATTCCGTTTCTCGATCTCAAGGCGCAGCAGGCGCGGCTCGGCCCCGGCCTGCGGACGCGGATCGACGCCGTGCTGGCGCATGGCCAGTTCATCCTCGGCCCCGAAGTCACCGAGCTGGAGCAGCGCCTCGCCGCGTTCTGCGGGGCGGCGCATTGCGTCAGCGTGAGTTCAGGCACCGACGCGCTGCAGATCGCGATGATGGCGGAGGGGATCGGACCGGGTGATGCCGTGTTTCTGCCGGCCTTCACCTATACCGCGACCGCCGAAGTGCCGCTGCTGCTGGGTGCTACGCCTGTCTTCGTCGATATCGACCCGGCGACGTTCCAGATCGATCCCGCGCATCTGGAGGCGCGGATCGATGCCGTGAGCGCGGCCGGATTGCTGCGGCCGCGAGCGGTGGTCGGGGTCGATCTGTTCGGGCAGCCAGCACCCTGGCCGGCGCTGCGCGACATCGCCGCCCGGCACGGGCTGTTCACGCTGGATGACTGCGCCCAGGCCTTCGGCGCCGCCCTCGGCGGCGAGCGCCTCGGCCGTGCCGCGGATGCCACGGCGACCAGCTTCTTCCCCTCGAAACCGCTCGGCGCCTATGGCGATGGCGGCGCGCTGTTCACCGAGAGCGACGAGCGCGCGGCGCTGTACCGCTCGCTGCGCACCCATGGCGAGGGGACGACGCGCTACGACGTGCAGCGGATCGGCATGAACGGACGGCTGGACACGTTGCAGGCGGCCGTGCTGCTCGCCAAGCTCGACGTGTTCGAGGCCGAGCTGGCGCGGCGGGAGACGATCGCCCGACGGTATGACGAGGCGCTGGTCTCGGCGTTCGTCACCCCGATCCGCGTGCCGGAGAGTTCGAGCGCCTGGGCGATCTATGCGGTGCTGCTGCGCGACGGCGCGGCGCGCGAGGCGATGCAGGCGCGGCTGCGGGCGCGCGGCGTGCCGAGTGCGGTGTATTACCGAAGCCGCTGCATCACCAGCCGGCCTATCGCGCAGCACATGACGGTACGGCGCTGCCCGTTTCCGAGGATGTGGCGACGCGGATCATGGCGCTGCCGCTGCATCCCGATCTCGACGACGCGCAGGTGGCGCGGGTGATCGAGGCCTGTCTCGAAGGGGCAGCCAATGCCGCGGGGTGACCTGTTTCCCGAGGTCGGCCCGTATCAGACGGGGTCTCTGCCGGTCGGCGACGGGCATGTGATCTACTGGGAGCAGGTGGGCAATCCGCGCGGCCGTCCGGTGCTGTTCCTGCATGGCGGGCCGGGCGCCGGCGCGGGCGCGGTCCACCGGCGCTTCTTCGACCGGCGTTCTGGCGGGTGGTGATCTTCGACCAGCGCGGCGCCGGGCGCTCGACGCCGCTGGGCAGCCTGGAGCGGAACACGACGCCGGCGCTGATCGAGGATATCGAGGCGCTGCGCGAGCATCTCGGCATCAGGCAGTTCCTGCTGTTCGGCGGCTCCTGGGGCTCGACCCTCGCGCTGGCCTATGCCCAGTCGCATCCCGAGCGGGTGATGGGGATGGTGTTGCGCGGCATTTTCCTCGGCCGGCCGAGCGAGGTTGACTGGTTTCTTGAAGGGATCGCCCGCTTCTTTCCCGACGCGCATGCGGCGCTGGTGAACTTCCTGCCCGAGGCGGAGCGCGGTGACGTGCTGGGGAGTTATTTCCGCCGGCTCTGCGATCCCAATCCGGCCATTCACCTGCCGGCGGCACAGGCCTGGTCGGTCTATGAGGGATCGTGCTCGACGCTGCTGCCAAGCTACGAGACGGTCAGCGCCTTCGCGCAGGACCGCACCTCGCTCGGGCTCGCGCGGATCGAGGCATATTATTTCCTCAACAACCTGTTCCTGCCGCCGGACGGGTTGCTGGCCGGTATGGAGCGTCTGGCCGGCGTGCCGGGCGAGATCGTGCAGGGTCGCTACGACATGATCTGCCCGCCGAATTCCGCCTTCGACCTCGCGGCAGCCTGGCCGGCCGCGCGGCTGACGGTGGTTCCGGATGCCGGACACTCAGCGCTGGAGCCGGGCATTCGCGCGGCGCTGCTGGCCGGGCTGGAGCGGGTCCGTAATCTGACCTGAGTTTGCCCCACAGGTCACTTCGGGCTTTAACCGGGTCCGGAGCGCAGCTTTGCCCCGAATTTGCCCGCATCGGGCGATACAATACGACGAATGGCAAGGAGACACGATATGGCGCGGGGACGGCGCGCGGTTCTGGGAGCGATGATGGGGGCGCCGCTCGCGGCACGGGCCTCCGACATTACGGCCATTCCACTCGCCATCACGATGGGCACCGGGCAGCCGGGCGGCGGATTTTCGGTCTATGGCCAGGCCTGGGGACAGGCGGCGCAGAAATCGGCGCGGATGTCTCTGTCCTATCGCGCCTCCGGCGGCAGTGCCGCGAATGTGCTGCTGGTGGAACAGAACGCGGCACAGCTCGGCCTCGTGGTGCTCGCCGTTGCCAACCAGGCCTGGGCTGGCCGGGGGACATGGACCAGCGGCGTGAAGTTGCAGGGGTTTCGAGCCCTGTTCCCGATTTGCGGCGCGAGCCTGCAGATTTTCGCCCCGGCAAGATCCCGCATCCGTCGGCTGCGTGACCTTGCCGGAAAAGTGATCGGCGTCGGGCCGGCAGGCGGCGCTGGCGCGGTTCTGGCCCTCCCGGCGCTCGCTGCCGCCGGAATCAGGCCCCGGCTGGCGATCGAGGGGCTCTATGGCGAGCAGATCGACCTGCTGCATCGCGGGCGGCTCGACGCCTGCGCGTTCTTCGGCATCACCCCTTTGCCGGCGGTGCGCGAGGCCGCCGCGCGGGGCGGCTTCAACCTGATCGGCTTCGCGCATGACGAGATCACGGCGGCGGCAAAAGCGCTGCCGGGCATCGGCGCCGCGGTGATCGGGCGGCATACGCTACCCCATTTGTCCGCTCCCGTGGCGACGATCGGCTCCGAAGCCATCGCCATCGGCGCGGTGAGCCTGCCGGGGAGCATTGCCGGCGCGGTGACGACGACGGCGATGCTCCACCGGACGGAATTGCTGCGCGGGCTGCCCGGCAGCGGCCCTGCGCGGCTTGGCCCGGACTGGATCGACCGCAGCTCGCCCGTACCCTTTCACCCCGGCGCGGCGGCGGCATTGCGCAAGGTGGGGCTCGGCGTGCCGGATGCGCTCATCCGCGGCTAGAGCACTTTCCGATCCATCAGGGTCGGATGTAGTTCATTATGTCATTGGCATATCCGGGCGTCGGTTCCCCATCGGGTGACGCTTCGGCCCCCTTCATACGATTCTTGAGCGGACCCGTTCGATGCGAAGACTGATCATGACCGCGGTTGCCCTGAGCCGACGCCACGCGCGCTCGGTGATCGCGGCCTATCTCGCCGCCATCGTACTGGGGCTCGCCTACACCGCGACGCATCTCGGCATCGACACCAATACCGATCACCTCTTCGCGGCCAGCCTGCCCTGGCGGCAGGAGCAGATGAAATTCGACAAGGCGTTTCCGCAGTTCCAGAACCTCATTGTCGCGGTGGTGCGCGCCGATGTGCCGGAAACCGCGGATGCGGCGGCAAGGGCGCTCGCCGCGAAGGTGGCGGCAGACAAGGTTCATTTCCACGACGCCACGCGCCCCGGCACCGGCAGTTTCTACGACCGCGACGGGCTGCTGTTGCTGCCCGAGACCCAGCTCGCGACATTGCTGAACGCGATCGTGATCGCGCAGCCTTTTCTCGGCCAGCTCTCGGCCGATCCCTCCGCCGCCGGGCTGTTCAAGGCGCTCGACCTGATGGCGGTGGGCGTTGGCGCCGGGCAGGCCAATCTTGCCCCGTACCGCGCCCAGCTCGACACGTTCCGCAAGGCGCTCGCCGCCGCCGCCGCGGGCCACGCAACGCCGCTGTCATGGCAATCGCTGCTGATGCCGGGGGTGGCGGCCGAGCAGGGCGATGTGCGTTTCGTGCTGATCCATCCGGTGCTCGATCATGGCGCGCTGCAACCCGGCGGGGTGGCGACGGCGGCGCTGCGGCGGATCATCGCCGGACTGCCGGAGGTGAAGGATGGCGCGGCGCGGATCAGCTATACCGGGCAGATACCGCTCTCGGACGAGCAATTCGCGAGCCTGACCCAGGGGATGGTGGCCGGCCTGCTGATCAGCACAGCGCTGATCACGCTCTGGCTCGTGCTGGCGGTGCGGTCGTGGCGGATGATCGTGCCGATCCTCGCCACGCTGCTGGCCGGGCTGGCACTGACGATCAGCTTCGCTGCCCTCGCCATCGGCACGCTGAACCTCATTTCGGTCGCCTTCGCGATTCTGTTCGTCGGGCTCGCGGTCGATTTCGCCATCCAGTTCTGCGTGCGGCTGCGCGACGTGCGCCACCGGGTGGACGATCCGGCGCTGGCGCTGATCGGCGCCGCCGACGAGGCGGGGCTGCAGATCGCGCTGGCCGCCGGGGCGACCGCCTGCGGCTTTCTCGCTTTCGTGCCGACCAGCTTCGTCGGCGTGGCGGAGTTGGGGCTGATCGCCGGCATCGGCATGGTGATCGCCTTCTTCTGCACGATCAGCTTCCTGCCAGCCCTGCTGGCCTTCACCCGGCCGCGCGGCGAGGCGGAACGGATCGGCTTTCCGATCGGCGACTGGGCCGATGGCACACTGCGCCGCCATGGCCGCGTGGTGCTCGGCGTGTTCGCCGCAATCGCCCTCGCCGGGATTCTTGCGGCCGCGACGCTGCAATTCGACGCCAACCCGCTCGATACCCAGAACCCCAATACCGAGGCGATGCGGACGTTGCAGTCCCTGCTCGGAAAATCGGTAACGAATCCTTTCTATATCAACGTCCTGGCGAAGGATGTTGGGGAGGCGCGCGATCTTTCGGCGCGGCTTGGCAAGCTGCCCGAGGTGGCGCAGGTCATTTCCGGGGCAACCTTCGTGCCGCTGCACCAGAGCGCCAAGCTCGGCATGATCCGGCAGACCCAGGACATTCTCGCGCCGAGCCTTGCCACGGGCACGCCGCCGGCAGTGACGCCGCAGCGCCTGCGCGCGGCGGCGGCACAGGCGGCGGCGGCCATCGCCTCGGTAGAGAGCAAGCTGCCAAAGACCTCGCCGCTGCGCGGGATCGGCGCCGCGCTGGCGCAGCTGAAATCGGCTCCCGACGCGCGGGTGATGGCGATGAACGCCGCCCTCACCCGCTATCTACCGGATGCGCTGAAGCGGCTGAACCAGGCGCTCTCGGCGCGGGAGATCACCGCGACGAACCTGCCGGCCTCGGTAAAGCGCGACTGGTTCCTACCGGATGGCGCGGTGCGGGTGCAGGTGATCCCGACCGCGGCGGCGCAGCGCTCGGCGGGGCTGTGGCGCTTCGTGCGGGCGGTGGAGACGGTGGTGCCGGTCGCCGCCGGGCCGGCCGCGACCACCGTGGCGACGGCGGATACGATTCTCGGTGCCTTCCGCGAGGCCGCGGCGCTGGCCGCCGTCGCGATCGCGCTGATTCTGATGCTGTTTCTCCGCTCGGCGCGGGATTCGGCGCTGGTGGTGCTGACCCTGGCGCTGTCGGCCTTTCTGACCGCGCTGTTCGCGCATCTCGCAGGGCTGCAGCTGAACTACGCGAACATCATCGCCCTGCCGCTGCTGCTCGGGGTCGGCGTATCGTTCAACGTGTATTTCGTGATGAACTGGCGCGACGGGATGAAACATTTGCTGGGCTCGGCTACGGCGCGGGCGGTGCTGTTCTCGGCGCTGACCACCGGCACCGCCTTCGGCTCGCTCGCGGCCTCGCGCGATCGTGGCACGGCGAGCCTTGGCGAATTGCTGCTGCTGAGCCTGGTGGCGGTGCTGATCGCCACTTTCGTGTTCCTGCCCGCGCTGCTCTCCCTGCTGCCGCGACGCGAATGACGCTTGAAAAGCGCAGCCTGTCGCTCTCGGGGCATCGGACCAGCGTGGCGCTAGAGC
Organism: Acidocella sp. C78; assembly: GCF_907164655.1. NCBI lineage: Bacteria > Pseudomonadati > Pseudomonadota > Alphaproteobacteria > Acetobacterales > Acidocellaceae > Acidocella > Acidocella sp. C78. The sequence goes on along the minus strand of NZ_CAJQZK010000093.1, from coordinate 5,079 downwards.
CGGAATTCTGGGCGGCGCTGGAGGCGGCGGCGGCGCGGCGCGGCGTGGCGCTCGGCACGTTGGTCGGCGAGGTGGACGCATCGCGCGACCCCGAACGCCCGCTCGCCTCGGCGCTGCGGGTGTTCGCCCTGATCGCCGGAGGGTAGCGCGGCATCTTCCCTGACCCTATAGTAATCGGCAAAATTGCCAGACTGGAAACGAGACACCATGCCCCAATACCGTTCCCGCACCTCCACCCACGGCCGCAACATGGCGGGCGCCCGCGCGCTCTGGCGCGCGACCGGCATGGGCGATGCGGATTTCGGCAAGCCGATCATCGCCATCGCCAATTCCTTCACCCAGTTCGTGCCCGGTCATGTGCACTTGAAGGATCTGGGCCAGCTCGTCGCCCGCGAGATCGAGGCCGCCGGCGGGGTGGCGAAGGAGTTCAACACCATCGCCGTCGATGACGGGATCGCCATGGGCCATGGCGGGATGCTGTATTCGCTGCCCTCGCGCGAACTGATCGCCGATGCGGTGGAATACATGGTCAACGCCCATTGCGCCGACGCGCTGGTCTGCATTTCCAACTGCGACAAGATCACGCCGGGCATGCTGATGGCGGCGATGCGGCTGAACATCCCGACCATCTTCGTCTCGGGCGGGCCGATGGAGGCGGGCAAATACATCGCCGATGGCGAAACCAAGGCCGCCGACCTGATCACCGCCATGGTCGTCGCCGCCGACCCGACCAAGACCGACGAGCAGGCCGCGGTAATGGAACGCTCCGCCTGCCCGACCTGCGGTTCGTGCTCGGGCATGTTCACCGCCAATTCGATGAACTGCCTGACCGAGGCGCTCGGCCTCGCGCTGCCGGGCAACGGCTCGCTGCTCGCCACCCACGCCGACCGCAAGCGGCTGTTCGTCGAGGCCGGATGGCAGATCGTCGATCTCGCCCGGCGCTATTACGAGCAGGACGACGAGGGCGTGCTGCCGCGCCGTATCGGCGGGTTCAAGGCGTTCGAGAACGCGATGTCGCTCGATATCGCGATGGGCGGCTCGACCAATACGGTGCTGCATCTGCTCGCGGCGGCCCGCGAGGCGGAACTCGACTTCACCATGGCGGACATCGACCGACTCTCGCGCCGGGTGCCCAATCTCTGCAAGGTCTCGCCCTCGGTCAGCAATGTCCACATGGAGGACGTGCACCGCGCCGGCGGCATCATGGCCATTCTCGGCGCGCTCGACCGCGCCGGGCTGATCCATCGCGATTGCACCACGGTGCACGAGAAGACAATCGGCGAGGCGATCGACCGCTGGGACGTGATGCGCGGCGGCGAGACGGCGAAAACGCTTTACAGCGCGGCTCCCGGCGGGGTGCGGACAACCGAGGCTTTCAGCCAGAGCCGGCGCTACGAGAGCCTCGATCTTGACCGCGAGACGGGTGTGATCCGCGACGCCGAACATGCGTTCAGCAAGGATGGCGGGCTCGCGGTTCTGTATGGCAACATCGCGCTCGACGGCGCGATCGTGAAGACAGCGGGGGTTGATTCCTCGATCCTCGTCTTCGAGGGGCCAGCACGGATCTTCGAGAGCCAGGAAGACGCGGTCGCCGGCATTCTCGGTGACAAGGTCAAGGCGGGCGACGTGGTGCTCATCCGCTACGAGGGTCCGAAAGGCGGGCCGGGAATGCAGGAAATGCTGTATCCGACCTCGTATCTCAAATCGAAGGGCCTCGGAAAATCCTGTGCGCTGATCACCGACGGGCGGTTCTCCGGCGGCACGGCGGGGCTGTCGATCGGGCATATCTCGCCGGAAGCGGCCCAGGGCGGGGCGATCGGGCTGGTCGAGGAGGGCGACATCGTCGCCATCGACATCCCGAACCGCAAGCTTGACGTGAAGCTCGACGAGGCGACACTCGCAGCACGGCGCGCCGCGATGGAGGCGAAGGGCAAGGCGGCTTGGAAGCCGGCGGCGCGCGAGCGCTTCGTCTCCGCCGCTCTCCAGGCCTATGCCGCGCTGACCACGAGTGCGGCCAATGGCGCGGTCCGCGATGTGACGCAGGTTCAGCGCGGGTGACAGAACATCATCCCAGTCTGCTCCCCGTTCGAATGCTCCGAGAGGCGGTCGGAATTCGCCCGGCGGAATCAGTCGCTTGAGGCGAATATCCGGCGCGCGTTCGCGGAGATTTTCAAGGTCGACGGTGCGCGCAAGGTCTGGCGGCAGGTGCGGCGGGGATGATGCCACGCTCTATGATATTGATAATTTGAGCATCTTTGTCCGATCAGATGACCCGATCTGATCGGATGATGTTTCAAGCACCGCGTTCGAGGGCCGCGGCGACGTGCTGGGCAAACCGATGTGCTGTTGCGGAGGCACCCGGCAATTCGATCAGCGCGATCTCGGTATCGGCGAGTGGCGGCAACCTGTCGCCCTGCGGCAGCGGCGTCAGAAAATCCGGGCACATTTCACGCGGTAGCACGGCAACGCCGAGCCCGGCGCGAACCGCCGCCTGGGTGCCGGCCAGGCTGGTCGAGGTATAGGCGCAGCGCCAGGGGCAGCCGACCGCATCCAGCGCCGCGATCGCCCGCCGCCGATAGACGCAGGGCTGCGGCGAGACGATCAACGGCACCGGCCCCTCCCCGGGCACCGAAAGCCGGTCCCGCGCCACCCACACCAGCGGCTCACGCCACACCCGCGTGCCATCCAGCGCGACATCCGGCTCACGCTTCACCAGCACAAGGTCGAATCGGCCGGCCCGGAATCCCTCTTCAAGATTGAGGGTCAGGTCGCAGGTCACCTCCAGCTCGACACGCGGATGCGCATCCACGAACGCCGCCAGAACCTTTGGCAGATGCACCGTCGCGAAATCCTCCGGCACGCCGAGCCGCACCAGCCCCACCACTTCCGGCTCAAGCAGATCGGCAAGCGCCGCATCGTTCAACCGCAGCAGTTGGCGCGCATGGCCGAGCAGACGCTCCCCCTCGTCGGTCAGGCGCAGATGGCGCGGCCCACGCACGAAGACCGGCCGGCCGAGCATCTCCTCGAGGCGCTTCATCTGCAGGCTCACGGCGGATTGCGTGCGCCCCAGCATCTCCCCGGCGCGGGTGAAACCGCCCGCATCGGCGATCGTTACAAAGCTGCGCAGGAGGTCGAGATCCAGGGTGCGAAGGGGCATCGGCGCCTCATCATTAGCATTTTCAATGTTTGAGATATCGATAACTCGTTTCACAAATCAATGCCTCTGTCATACCGGATTGCGGGAAGGAGGCCGCACATGGATTTTTCTTATTTTCCCGCCTGGTTCGCCCTTGGTGGCGCCGCGCTCGCCGCGGCGGATCGCGGCGGAGAGCGCAGTCTGCGGCGCGCGGAACGCGCGGGCTGGGCGAGCCTCGCCGCCGCCGCCGGGCTGATCGCGCAGCGCTGGGCCGCTCCGGGCCCGACCGACGGGCTCGCCGCGAGCCTCACCCTGCTCACCAGTTTCGTGGGCGCCGTGGTGCAGTCCTTCTCCACCCGCTACATGCGCGCCGACCCGAGCCGCCGCCTTTATGCAATCCGGGTTTCGCTGTTGCTCGCCTCGGTTCTCGTGCTCGTCCGTACCGGCGATGCGCTGGTGTTCCTGCCGGTCTGGTTCGCCAGCGGCCAGCTCCTCGCCGCGCTGATCGGCCATGCCGGCTCGCACGCCGCCGCCGCCGCCGCGCAGCAGGCACGGCGCGCCTTCGCGATCGGCGATGCGGCTCTCCTTGCTGCCCTCGCGCTGCTCGGCGCTCATGCGGGCTCGACGAACCTTGCGGCGATGATCAACGGCGCCGCATCGCTGCCGGCCGTGCTCCGCGGGCTTGCCGCCGGGCTCCTTCTGCTCGCCGCGATGGCGCGCTCGGCCCTGCCGCCATTCTCCACCTGGCTGATGCGCTCGATGACGGCGCCAACCCCCGTCTCCGCCCTGATGCATGCCGGCCTCGTCAATGCCGGAGGGTTCCTGCTGATCCGCTTCACCGCCGTGCTCGCCGCAGCCCCGGCAGTGCAGGCGCTGGCCATCGGCGCCGGCCTGTTCGCGGCGGTCTGGGGAGGCTTCCTCCAACTCGTCCGGCCGGAGATCAAACAGTCCCTCGCCGGATCGACCATCGCGCAGATGGGCTTCATGATCCTGACCTGCGGCCTCGGCGGCGATGCCGCAGCCCTCTGGCATCTGATCGCGCACGGCCTGTTCAAGGCATGGCTGTTCCTCGGCTCAGGCGCCGCCATCGGCCCGGCCCTGCGGCCGGGGCGGCCGCAAGGCGCGGCCACCACCGCGCTCGCCGCGCTGCTCGCCCTCGCCGCGATCGCCTGGCTCGATGCCCAAGGCATCGTCACAGGCGCAGCGCTGCTGCCCACCGCCCTCGCCATCGCCACCGGGCTCGGCGCCGCCCTCTCGGTCGGCACGCCCCGGCTGATCCTGCTGCTGCCCATTCTGTCGGGCTTGTACCTGGCCGGGCTTGGCGCAACCGAAGCCCTGCTCGCCGCCCCGCCCGCCATACCCGTCGGCGGCGATGGCCTCGTGTTCGCGCTGGCGGCCGTCTTCCTCGCCGGCGGCGTCGCGCAGGCGCTGCTGCGCCAGGGCGGATCCGGCCTGCCCCGCCCGCTGCATGTCCGGCTGCTGAACGCCTGAAAGGACCAGACCCATGAATGTCGATCTCGCCAGACCCACCTTCGCCGCTTCCGGGGCCACCGAAACGCTGGACGCCCAGATCGCCGCCGCCGCGCGCGCCGTACCTGCGCTCTGGCCGCTGGATGGCGCCATCGCGGTCAACCCGCTCGCCGCCTTCGAGGACCATCCGTTCGAAACCGCGATCCGCGCCGGGGCCCGGCAGTATGGCGCCCGCGCGGCGCTGAAGCTCGATCTCTGGCGCAGCCTCGCGCAACAGGGCCAGCCACCGCGCGATGCCGTGCGCGATGTCGCGATCGACCGGCTCGGCGGGCTGGACGCCGCCTTCCACAGCCTCGGCCCGGACGTCACCCCGTTGGACTGCCTGATGGCACGATTGTTCGACCTACCGCCATCACCGCCGGTGCCCGCGCCCGCCGATCCCGCCGCGATGCTCGTCGCCCGCTGGTGCGCCG
>NZ_CAJQZK010000092.1:0-16215 GCF_907164655.1 Acidocella sp. C78 | reverse complement strand
TATTTTGCATATTTGTATATACAAAATAGCATAAATTCATATATTTACATATACGATTTGAGCCATCCGTCTAAAAGCTCCTGCAAGACATCCGACAAATCTCGTCCAGCATCCTCAGCCTGCAACCGAGCCACAGCCGCTCTCTGCGTCTGCTTTTTTAAAAAATGGGAATAAAGCTTCCAATCTGGGTTGCTGCGCTTGCCCGTCGCAGGGCGACCGCGCCCCCTGCCCTCCTCTACTGACAGCGTAGGCGCTACAACCTGACGGACGGTATCCGCTCCCGGCTCCACGGCCTCCGACTCTGCCTGATGACGGTGCAGATCTGCCAGCGCTGCAAATTTCCGTTTCTCAGCCATTTTCGATTTCCCTTCCGGCAGCCACATAAGCATCCCAAGCCCGCCCGGCATTTCGATCATCCTTTACCCCATAGACCGGCACCCCCTCGGCCGCAGCCTTCTCGAAGGCCGCCAGACGTGGAATCTCGGTGGTGAATATTGGGATGCCCTCAGCGTTGAGCATATCTCTGAGCTGTTGCCCCTCGGTGCGGGGCTTAGGCGGCACCATGGTCAGCAATACACGATGGGTCTTGTTTCCCAGTTCTTGGAGCTTGGCCAGGGTATGTGTCAGTCCGTCCGTCGCCACGCTTTCAGGCACGGCAGGAATTACAAGCATATCACAGTTACTCGCCAAATCTTTAAAATCATCGTCGGTTGGATTGCCCTCGGTATCGATGATGATGTGCTTATAATTGCGGATATGGCCGATCATCTGTGCATGGGTGACGACCTTGAAGGGTAGTCCTTGATCCCCGCCACGCTGGCTCCACTTTGTAGCGCTTCGGATGGCATCTCCATCTACCAGAAGGGTCGGGGCTAAACGTTGCAAATAAGCTGCCAAGTGTATGGCAGTGGTTGTTTTGCCGACTCCGCCTTTATAACTCGTCACGGTGATTATCATCTATTCACACATCCGCAATTTAACTTTCTGCATAGACAAATATATACATTTTCGGCTATCTGTCTATCTGAAATTTCACACAGACGGAATTAGGTTGTATGGGCGTTCAAATCTATCTCCTCGATCGGCGGAAAGTCACTTTGCTCGTAGGCGGTCAGCCTGTGAAAGTCGGCACATTGCGCCGATCCTGGAAGGTCACTGAGTTTGACGGAGAGAGGTTGGCTGAAATCGAGACAGCAAAGGCAGACCTTCAAGGCCAAGTTGCTCCAATGGCAGCCATCATCGCGGATGTGACGGAATTAGCCTTGGACGCCAACTTCAGGGAAGCGATCGCCGGTCACCTCGTCCTTGGCTGGGATGCTGATCGCTCGTCGGTAACAGATTTTAGTTGGGATTATCTGCCAGTTCTAGGTTACGCGGTGCAGATTGGCACGTCTGGGAAATACGTTTTGCATGAGCAAAGGGCAGGGAGATTGTCCCCCATTACCGCCGCCCGCGCGGTTGAATTGGGAATTCACGACCATGGGGGCCACTTTCTACGCTGCGGACAACCAGCAATCACCGAATGCAGGGCTGTTCGCCCCTATATCGTCGGCTACGCGCAAGCGGACTGTATTCTGAGTGATGGCCGGAACGCTGATATTCTGACTTCTGTAGAATCTGAAAGCTTACCGAATCCCGCGTGGTACATAGGAAAACGCCCCTCAGATGTCGCACTTTACTCTGAAACCCGCGCAGTCGAGTAGGAGGGGAGCAGACACGAAAGTAGCTTTTACGCACGCTTATCCGAAAATCGAGGATTTGTCGGACAACTCCCAAAGTGTTCGATAATCTGTTCCACCGATGATCACGGACAAAGCAGTTTTTGGGGTCACCGCACGATCTGTTCAAAATCGTACGCTAAGCGTTGGCGGGCTGCCTGGCGAGGGTACGATAGATGGTTGGGCGGGAGACGGAGAATAGGTCTGCGAGATCAGTGATGGAATAATTGCCAGTGTCGTACATGCGGCGCAGTTCTTTTTGTTGTCTTTCGGATAGCGTCGGCCTTTTGCCGCGTAATTTTCCTTTGGCGCGAGCGATGGCCATGCCTTCTCTGGTACGTAACCGGATCAGGTCGGCCTCAAACTCTGCGAAGGTGGCGAGGATGTTGAAGAACATCTTCCCCATTGGGTCGGTTGGGTCATAGACGGCCGCGCCGAGCGCGAGTTTGACACCGCGGGTAATGAGTTCATCGGCGATCGCACGGGCATCTGGAACGGAGCGTGCAAGGCGGTCGAGTTTTGGCACGACCAGGGTGTCGCCTTTACGCACCGCCGCCAAGGCTTGAGCAAGCCCGGGGCGGGCACGATTGGTGCCTGTGAGGCCATGGTCCGTATAGATGCGGTCCGGCTTTACCCCGAGCTGTTCGAGTTCGGCGCGTTGCGCGGCGAGATCTTGCCGGTCGGTTGAACAGCGGGCGTAACCGATCAGGGTGTGGGCCATGCGGAATTGTAACGTATGACCCCCCTTCATTGCAAAAGATATCGTACCAGTTAAATGATCCATCCGTTGCCGAGGGAAACAGCCACCAGTGCCAGGCCGTTACATCTGTCCGTTGAACGATCCTCTTGCGGACGCACGGTGGGCGCTAATTTTCTCATCAACCGGAACCCGATATGCCACTCCGCGTTCTTTTATCCGCTGAACAACGAGCCCGTTTGTTTTCAATTCCAACGGACATGGCCTCCATGAGCCGGCATTACGTACTGGATGCTGCTGACCTCGCTATGGTCAGGGTCAGACGCCGGGCAAGCAACCGGCTCGGCTTTGCCGTGCAACTCTGTGTTCTCCGCTTCCCAGGCCGCACTCTGGATCCATCGGAATATCCACCGGCGCCGGCGCTGGCTTTTGTTGCTGAACAGATCGGTGTCGATCCTTTGTTGTTTGCGGAATACGCGCGCCGTGCTGAAACCCGTCGGGAGCATTTGGTCGAGCTCCAAAAGTTCACTGGTCTGCGTAGTTTTGGCCTCGATGACTGGCGCGCCTGCCTACATGCTGGTGCGGATACGGCTTGGGCCACAGATCGCGGCGAACCCATCATCCAGGCTATGCTCGTTCATCTGAGAGAAAGCCGGGTATTGCTTCCCTCGGCGACAGTGTTGGAGCGAATTGGACTGGCCGCCCGTGTCCGAGCACGCAAGAAAACATTCGAGGTGCTGGCAGCCGGGATGGCCGATGCGGAGCGCAGTGCTCTGACCGAGCTGCTGACGGTCGATCCCGAGTTGCGTCGCTCCCGTTTTGCCTGGCTGCGGGATTATTCGGAATCACCAGCTCCCTCCAACATCGTCTCCCTGCTCGATCGCCTCGAATATGTCCGCGCCATGGGCATTGATCCCGCACGGGCTGGTCGTATCCATGCTGCCCGCCTGGTCCGGCTGACCGACGAGGGGGCGCTCATGACCGTGCAGCACATCGCCGATCTGGAGCCGGCGCGGCGCACAGCCATTCTCATTGCCCAGATCGCAAGCCTGGAAACCCGTCTGACGGACGCGACGCTTGCCATGTTCGAGAAATATGTCGGCACTTTGTTCAGCCGGGCGCGCAACCGCGATGAGCGTCGGTTTCAGGCCACGCGGCGCGATGTCGCCAAGGCGCTACTGCTGTTCCGCCGGACGATCGCCGCCCTTCGCCAGGCGAAGGAGGCCGGAGAAGATGGGATCACCGCCATCGAGCGCGAGATCGGCATGAACCAGCTCGAAGATGTGCTGCCGATCATCGGCGCCGTCGCCGATGTGGCGGATCAGGATATTTTGGTCACGGCGGCCGAGCGATATACGGTGCTCCGCCGGTTCAGCCCCCGCTTCCTGGCCGCCTTCGATTTCCGGTCGAATATGCCGAACGATCCCGTTCTGGCCGCGATCGAACTTCTCCGCGCCCTGAACCGTGGCGCGATCCGCAGCTTGCCCAAGCGGCCGCCCTCCACGTTCCTGCCGCCGCAGTGGCGGAAATTGATTTTTGCCGGCGGCACAGCCGACCGGCGGCTCTATGAAACAGCGGTGCTGGCCGTGCTGCGCGACAAGCTGCGGGGCAGTAATATCTGGGTCGCTGGCAGCCGCGATTACCAGGCGTTCGAGACCTATCTGCTTCCGGCCGGGGCGGGTGCGGCCACCGGCATCGATGGTGAGGCCGATCCCGATCGTTACGTCGCAAGCCGGGCAGAGATGCTGCGCGAGCGTCTGACCTTCGTGGCCGCCCGGGCCGCGCAGGGCGACCTCGACGGGGTGGAGATTGAGGACGGCAAACTTTTTATCGCCCGCACGCCGCCCACCGTGCCCGACGCGGCTCGCGATCTGGCGCTGCGGCTGAACAGTATGCTGCCGCGGGTGCGGATCACCGAGGTTTTGAGCGAGGTCGATGCCTGGACCGGGTTCACGGACAGGTTCGTGCATCTGCGCACCGGTAACCCCGTCACCGACAAAGCGGCCCTGCTGGCAGCGGTGCTCGCTGACGGCACCAATCTTGGCCTTGCCCGCATGGCGGACGCCTCGCGCGGTCTCAGCTATCACCACCTGGTCAATGTGGCCCAATGGCACATCAGCGATGACAATTATGTCGCCGCCCGCGCCGCCATCATCAATGCGCACCATGCACACCCCATGGCGGCAATCTGGGATGATGGGACAAGCTCGTCTTCGGACGGGCAATATTTCCGGGCCGCAGGCCGCGCCGGAGCCGGCGGCTCGGTAAACGCCAAATACGGCATCGAGCCGGGCGCGGTGATCTACACCCATGTTTCCGGTCAATACGGACCGTTCCACACGCGCGTCATCTCCGCGACGATGAGCGAGGCGCCTTATGTGCTCGACGGGCTGCTGCATCATGTCCACCAGACCGATCTGCGCATCGCCGAGCATTATACCGATACCGCCGGCGCGACCGATCATGTCTTCGGTCTCTGCCATCTGCTGGGTTACAGGTTTGCCCCCAGGATCAAGGATCTCCGGGACCGCAAGCTCTACACGATAGAAAAGCCAGGCACCTGGCCGCTGCTGGTGCCGCTCATCGGCGACGCCGTCGAAACCACCGCCATCCTCGGGCAATGGCCGGAGTTGATGCGGTTAAAGGCATCCATCAATGCCGGCACTGTTCTGCCTTCCGTCATCTTGCGGAAGCTGGCCGCCGCCGGTGGAGGAAACACTCTGTCCAGGGCGTTACGGGCTGTGGGGCGGATCGAGCGCACCCTGTTCACCCTGCAATGGCTGTCCGATCCCGCTCTGCGCCAGCGCAGTCATGCCGGGCTCAATAAGGGCGAGGCCAGCAATGCCCTGCGCCGCGCCGTATTCTTCCATCGCCAGGGTGAAATCCGCGACCGCACCTTCGAAAATCAGAGCTTCCGGGCCTCCGGGCTCAGTCTCATCACCGCCGCCATCGTCCACTGGAATACCATCTATCTCGACCAGGCCGTCCAGCACCTGCGGGCCCAGGGTACGGCAGTGCCCGATGATCTCCTGGCGCATGTCGCGCCGCTCGGATGGGAACACATCGCTCTGACCGGCGATTATGTCTGGAATCCCGCCAATCCCAATGCCAGCTTCAGGCCGCTACGCGATGTTCGCGCTCCGTTCATACCCCGCGCCGCTTAGCGTACGATTTTGAACAGATCGTGCGGTGACCCCTTTTTGGGCAAGAAAACGGACAAATGTTCCTGGCTTGCTCAGAGCCTGAACGCAAAAGATAGTTGAGCGATTTCAGTTGGTTGCGATTCAGTCGGTTTACCACAACAGACGGAGTCACGATGGCCTGGACGGAAACCGCTCGGCGGCGATACTGCCGGGGCGGATTACGCTATGCAAGCAACCTCACCGATGCTGAATGGGCGCTGATCGAGCCGTTCATGCCGACGCCGTGCTGGCGTGGCCGTCCGCGTACTGTGTCGCTGCGAGTGATCGTGGAGGCGATCCTGTACATGCTGTCGACTGGTTGCCAGTGGCGCCAAATCCCGAGGGAATTGTGATACGGGTTATGGAACAAGGAAATTGGTTTTTGTTCGTCATCTGCCGGCGGTATCCCAAACACTCGTTTGGGATACATAGTCGATCAGGCCATTGAAACGCAGGGCTTTGCCGCCAAGCGTAGGATTCCGCCCCCTTCCGCAAACGACCCCTTATGCTACGATTCAGAGCGTTCCGTTACTTCTGGCCAGGAAGCAAATCGGCGCGCCGATGTGCTGACCTAGCGGCGATAGCCCCGCAGCTCGTCGGCCGTGATGTTGTCAGCCGGCACAAGGCGATAATGCTTCTCTTCGACCACACAAACGCGGCCATCCTGCAGGGCGAGTTCAAACATCGCCATCCGGTCGTCGTCCATGAACTGCGCTGAAACCGTGCGGCATACCAGATCGGGAAATTTATCGGCACAGCAGGCGAGATCTTGCTTGGTCTGGACAACGGATAGCTGATCTTTGCCGCCTTTAGCCTGCACAGGAATCACGTATTGCACGCCGTGCCGATCAATCCCGACATATACCTCGTCGATTTCGATCTGGCCTACACCAGCAACCGATGTGCGCATGTGGCTTTGGAGAGAATACGCGGTCACTCCGAGAAACACGTCGATCAGTCGATTGTATCGGACACGCGCGAGTAATGCCTGTTCATCGTTGAGGGCATAGGCTCCGATGATTTCCGGTGTGGCATCGGGAACCTTGATCGTTACCAACTCGCGGTTAGGCACGATCCGATTGATTGGGACGAGCTCAAATTTGTAGCGCGCGCGGCCGTCGCCCTCGATGACCCATTCCATGCCTTCCGGCTGTGTGTACACCACTTGCTTCGGCATGGGGGTGCGGTAGCGAATGGCGTAAAGCACGTCGCCGACATTTTTCGGCAGGTCGATCTTGAGCGCAGCGGCTGCCCGCTCGATGTCCGGGCGCGTAAAGGGAATCTGGGTCGTGCCGGTCTTGTAGGCACCGAAAGCCGGATCGAAGAATATGTGCTCGATCAGTTGCTTGTATCTGTTCTCTTTAGTTTCCGACAATGGCGGCCTCCTCCCGCGCGACATAGCGCAATGCTTCGATTTCATGCTGCTTGCGCTTCTTCGCTCCGCTTTTCCGGTCACGCCGGCCGATCGGATTGTCGATCCCGAAATGTTCTGAGGCTTCCAACATACCCATACGGATCAAGGCCGGGTCTCCGAGCGATATCCTGGTCTCCGGCCGCATCGGCTCGATACGAAGAGCCTTCATCAGTGCGCCGGCAACAGCGCGGGCAAGGGGGGGCGGAACTGAATTCCCGATCTGCCTGGCACCGTGCCACTTCGTAGCGTGGAAACGGAACCAATCGGGGAATCCGTGCAGGCGCGCCATCTCGCGGACGGTCACACAACGCGGCAAGTCGAAATGGATCGGGCGGGGACTGGTGAAAGCACCGCGCGCGGCATCTGTGCCAGCCCGCAGGGTGTTGCTGAGGCCGTCGCCATCCAGCTTGAAGAAACGGGAAATCGGCTCGACCTGGCCGGGCGGTGTCTCTGCAAAGCGTCGCTTCGAAATATCGGTATGATCTGTGCGCGCGCTCGATGTCAGTACCGCCGGATTCCACTCGCGCACATAGCCATAATGCCAAGCGTCATTCGTCAGGCAACGTAATTCTCGTGCATAGGTGCTCGGCTCGCGCCATTTGCCGGGATGCACCTCGTCGGAATCGAGCAGGGCATCGAACCGATCAGCATCGGGTAGATCCCCGATCGCATCGCGGCAGGTCGGGCTTTTCTTCCCGCCTTTGTTCCAGCCATCATCGGCCGCACGGGTTAGCGCGGCAGGATATTCGGGCAATGGTAGCCCCTTGCGTGCGCCGAATAGAAACAACCGCTCGCGGTGTTGCGGAACGCCGTATTGAGCCGCGTCGAGCACGCGCCACGGCATCCGCACCTGATAACCGATCGCGTCGAAAGCCTCGATCAGCTCCTCCAAAACGGCGCGGTGCCGGCCAACCGTGAGACCCTTCACATTTTCGAACAAGAAATAGGACGCCTGTAGCTCGCCGACGATGCGAACGAACTCGCGCACCAGGTTGTTGCGTGGATCATCGAGCACGCGATGCCCGATCAGCGAAAAGCCTTGGCAGGGTGCGCCTCCGAATACGACATCGACGCGTCGCCGGCCGATACCGGCCGCCTTGCGGATTGCCGCGCCCGTCAGCCCCTCGACCGACCGGGGCAGCATGGCGCAACCGGGGAAGTTGAACGCATGCACGGCCGAATGGATCGGGTCGATCTCGACGGCAGCCACAACATCGAAGCCGGCTTGCTCGAATCCGAGGCTCAAGCCGCCGGCTCCCGCGAATAGATCGATTCCTATTGGCCGCATAGTATCCTCGTCATGCTCTGATTGCCCTGCATCTTGTGGTCACGCTAGCAGCTTCGCCCCAGCATGTCGATCGGGATTTTTCCCATCGAGGAAGGCCGCGAGGGCTTCTGCCAAGTCGTCGAGCTTTTTCGTCTCGCATTGCCAGACGGTAAAGCTGTGCCAGCCGATCACCTCTAATTCGGCACGTTTGGCCGCGTCGCGCCGTTTGTTGGCGTCCAGCTTCGGCAACCAGTAGTCGAGTCGGGATTTCGGGGTTCGACCAATCGAACAGCCATGGGCATGCCAGAAACAGCCATGCACAAAGATGGCCTTTCGACGACCGGGAAACACGATGTCGGGGGTTCCTGGCAAATCCTTCCGGTGCAACCGAAATCGGTATCCCATTCCATGCAAAAGCCGACGCACGGCAAGCTCTGGCGTCGTGTTCTTCCCGCCTATACGCGCCATCAAGGCGCTACGGCTCGCGGGCGTGCGGTTGTCCGTCATTGCGCCAAATTAGAACGAAAGCACCTATGGGTTATGCCATCATTCTCGAAATCGTCGCCCGCCCGACGTTGTAGCTCTGTGCCAATTCCTTCAACGTGGCACCCTCGGCCCGCCGCTGCCGGGCCTCCGCCTGCTGCTGCGGGGTGAGGGCAGGGGGGCGGCCCATGTGCTGCCCGCGCGCCTTGGCTCGGCTCCGCCCCTCGGCTGTCCGGGTGCGGATCAGGTCGCGCTCCACGTCCGCCAAGCCACCCAGCACGGCGATCATCAATCGTCCGGTGCTGGTGCCGGTATCGGCCCATGGTTCGGCCAGGGAGCGGAATTGCCCGCCCGCGTCCACGATCTGCTTCACGATGGCGAACAGGTCGAAGGTCGAGCGGGCCAGGCGATCGATGCGTGTCACCGTCACCACGTCGCCGGCGGTCAGGTGCCTGAGCATTTTCAACAGCTCGCGGCGGTCGGCCCGCGCGCCCGTGACCTTCTCACGGTAAATCGGCGCACATCCGGCAGCCTTCAACTGCTCAAGCTGGACATCGAGCGTCTGCCCGTAGGTGCTCACGCGAGCGTAGCCGATCAGGCGGATTTTTGGGGCTTTTTCGATCATATCTTACGGGCGTTCTAAGCTATTGAAATGGCTCGGGCAAGCGGAATGCCCGAAAGTCTTGATTTTTGAAAATAACTTTAAGGCTCATTCCAGGTCGCCCCTTTACGCTGCCCCATTTTCAGTTAAGGGTGGCAAAAACTACCGCGACTTTGACCGAGTCGGTCAGCGGACGGTGAACGTGGCCTTAACCGAAGGGGAGGAAAAAGCGGGATGACAGTCACGTTTAAAAAAGCCCCTTTGGTAGAGATGATCGCGGAGCTGCGATGGGGAGAAGCTCAATCAGTCCAGCCAAATGTGCCTACTATCATGCATGGCATGGGCGCTGATATGGACCAGTTTTTTATGAGCTTCGGGGGTGAGGTATACCAGCATGGCTTCCGGCGAACGGAACGGCTAGTCCCACCTGGCTTTCCAGTCTTCCCATTCCAGCCGGTATACCGCTACCGCAAAGAGTCGTCGGACGACACCGCTGTTTTATTTCAGGTTGGCTCCGGTCTCTTTTCGGCCAATGCGACCCCGCCATATCGGTCTTGGAAGAACGTAAGCCCCACCGTGAAATCCGGCGTAGATTCATTGTTGAAGGTTCGATTGGCCGGTGAAAAAGACAAAGCGTTCTCCGTCCTAAGCCTGCGTTACATAAATGCCTTTGGCCCAGAATTGACAGAAGGCAGAAGCATCGACCTGTTCATGCGCGAAATTTTAGGTTTTGAACTCGGATTTCCCCAGGTGATCGTTGAACAAGTTGATCCTGGATCATCGATAACACCTCAAATTCAGCTCAAAGTACCTTTAGTTGGTGGCGCATCTTTGGCCTTCCTTGTCGGTGAAGGTACAATAAACAATGAACCAAAAATCATCGTTGACATGACAGTGGCCAATACACGGCCAATCGCCCCCGATGTCGACGCAATAATGGCGGCATTCACCACGGCGCGCGATGTAATCCACCACGTATTTATTGGACTTGTCAAGCGAATTGAAAACCTGCTCCAGCCCGATGGAGACGAAAGTGATTCTTGATCTTCCTCGCCCGGCATATGTCGAACAAGCTCTGCTTCAACCCAGAATTCTAGACGAATACCCGCTTAATCCAGCTTTATCGTGGGTCAGTCCACTTACAAAATCCTCGGGCTTATCTGCGTTCGCTTCTGTAGAGAACCAAATCGAGGAACTTTGTAAAATGCCTGCGGGTTGGGATGGCTATGGCGCCTTGCCCATTAGCCAAACGACTAAGTACAACTCCTTGGCTGCCTTAGGGAGCATTCTTGGATCTGCTAAAGCACCGGATATTACTCCAAATCCAAATGGAACTTTGTCTTTTGAATGGGAGACGGCGCAAGGAGTCGGTCACCTCGAAATCGGCCAAACTCGGCTGAGCTTTTATATCCAACCAAACCATGGTGACCCTATTTTCCTGGATGCTTCGTCCGATGACCTACTCATTAGTGCAATCAAAATTGGTCTTCTGGTCTCGGGATATTTGTTTCAAAGCGAGCACGCTAGTATGTCGGTTACAGAAATAACTTTGGCGACATATGTGTCACCTGCCTATTGAAATTTCCGATACTGAAAATATCGTTCGGGTTATTCTCTCGCCTCATCATATCAAGAAGGGTAAGCTAAAACCTGCCGCCTTTCGTTCACAAGCCAATAAAGATGAGGTTTCAGTCATCCGTCAGACTTATATGGGTTCCGATTTTTGTAAAGAAAAAGCTCTGATTCTTCATAGGCCACCCGTTTCACAATATATAGGATTTGCTGTTATCAAGGCAGATGAAATTAGGAAAAGTGGTTCTACTGTTGAAGACTCCCGCGACGTTTACTGTGGACATGCTGATGTCGCCCATGGTGTCATTCTTGAACCACATGAACCTGCTGATTCTAGGATGAGCCGCTTTATTACGGAGCGTTGCCGTACTCTGCTGACTTCAACAACCTACCATCCTGATCCTAATCCGAGTGGGTCCGGTTGGACGGGACCAAATTTCTAGGTTTTCTCTGCGAGATTCTATCTTCCATCCGACCCCAGGGATTACGCATGAAAGTTGCCGGTGAGAATTTGCTCCATGTATCGGTTGTCCCACGCAGCCATTTTCTGCCTCCCCTTCAGGCTGGCGTTTGAAAATAAGTAAATCGAAGAAATTCACCTTAGAATGTTTTGCCTCAAGGATAGATTTAATCTCGTGCTAATCGGCAACAGGTTTCGCATCATTGTCTGACGGTTTAGAGGGGCAACGCGCAACTGTGTAAAGGCTCCGACAATGCCGGATCATCGCCTCCATGAAACGACCGTGATAAACGGAAAAGATAGTCCAGGTCAGCTCGTATGTCTTGCTGCCAATGATGTTGAATCTGAGCCGGTCCGCCTCCTCTATCGGCTTTAACCAGGCACGGTTTTTCCACTGCTCAGGGGTATGGGTGAAATCTCCGTCTTTGTCGTAGGACCAAGTGACAATATCTCCGGCATCGATTTTTTTCTTAAAATCATTGAGTAGCTTGGATGGATTATCAGTCAGGAACGATATCGACATTTTGGCTCCTTTTGGCTGGTGCTTTCCTGTGCGGAGATGGTCACTCAACCCCAAACGTGAGCTGAAGCTGCGTCATATGCGGCGTTGATTTTTATTTGGCCAAAGTGAGGGCGTTGCCTTCCTGGCCCATTTTGGTTTTTTCCGGCCAGCTTGCGGCGAGTTTCACGGCTGTGTCGGACGCTTTGAGGAGGACGACGGCGCCGTCAATCTGGTTGATGCAGGCGGTGCCTTCGAGGGTTTCGATTTTGCCGGAGGAGCGGAGCTGGACGTTTCCGTTTTTGGCCGTGCGGAGGAGGGCGCCGGATTTGTCGTCGCTCTTGGGGTGGATGACGAGTTTGCCATCACTTTTGGGCTTTTTCACGATCTGGTCGCCCTCGAGGAGAACACTGCCTTTCGACAATTCGTTGATCGGGCTGCGGCAGCAGGTCCAGTAAATATTCAGGGGGGTTCCGAGTTTAGTGACCAGGTAATGGATGAGGGTGGTCAAACTCGTCACAAAGTCCAGCTTCGGTTGGAGAATCCAGTCTTCGGCATTGTTCGGGCGGTTGAAGATGGCTTCGCCCTTGGTCTGCATTATCATGTTGCTGTCGGGGCAGAGATAATGCTCCTTGTAGGTGTCGCCGGTGGTTTTGGTTTCAGCCCAGGTGTTGAAGCCACCTTTGAGCAGGCCCCGGCTCAGGCCGCCGGTGCTGTTGTAGCCGGCTTCGACGGCCCAATGCAGGGTGACGCCGTTCGGCACCGACAGATTGCGCCCAGAGGGTTTCATTCTGCCGTGGCCGGCGATGAATACGTTGGGCATGGGTTTTTGCCTCCGCTCGCGGAACGCGTGGTTTCCGCTTTTTCCGGGTCAGTATAGCAGCGGAATGCCGATTCATGAATTTTTCAGACTAATACCCCTTGAGCACGCGATATTCGCCGCTTTTCCCGTATGCCCCGGCGCTTTGGTTGATGGCGACGCAGGGACGACTGTTTGCCCCGCATCGGGTGATCTTGTCGAGCATTCCCTTCTTCACCCAGGCGGCGTGATTGGCCTGCAACATGGCGATTTCGCCTCGCAGCTGACTGACCGTGGTGCGATCCCACCAGACAACGGCCGTGCTGCTCAGCCAGCCGAACAGCATCAACCCGACGGTCATGGCCACAATCCACCCCAACAGCCGCCAGCTTGCCCAAGCCACGATCCGGCGCAACGCCTCCTCCGCAACCGCCATGCCCCCTGCCAGCCCGGCCAGATCCTCCAGCATCGGCTTGGTGGCTGTCCGGACCGTCGCGACACCTTCCTTGCCCATCTGCTCCAGCGCCGTGGCCACCGCTGCGCTGACCGCCTCGCGCACCCGCTCTTCCAGCGTGGCAGCCTCCTCCGCCAGTTTCTGCCGCTCCTGCGCGAGCGCCGCCCGCTCCTCCGCCAGCCCGGTGAGCACGCGCTGCACTACCGCCTGCTGCTGCTCGGCAATCTCCATCAGCCCGTAGAGATGATCCTCCGCGTTATTCACATCGACATCCCCCGACCCCGCGACACGGATCTTTCCTGCTGCTTCCGGACGGCCGCCCGCTCAGCTTCACGCGCCAGCTGGCCACGCATGTCTCTCTCCGCCCCTTCAATCAGCCGGCCAATGGCCCGGCCAGCATCGGGTGCTGCCAGCACACGCGCCAACGCCGACCCCTCCCTGACCCCGAACTCTCGGCCTCGCGCCCGCAGGCCCCGCGCCGCTTCGGAATGACGATCCAACATCTGCTCAAACCCCAGCAGCTCCGCCCGCGCCCCACCGACTAGAGCCGGCTCAGCGGCCAGCGCCGGCAACGCCTTGTTGTATGCCTCCGACAGCCGCGTCCATTCCCGCACCAGCCCATGCGCCTGCCTGTCTCGGGCGGCTTCTTCCATCCGCTGCTGCCGATGCGCCTCGTACCGCTCCCGGAACCCGGCCCGTCCCGCCGAGATCTCGCGCGCTGCCACCGCCTCCCGTGGCGGCATCTCGATCCCCCGCCGACTGGCATAGGCAGCCCGATCATAGTCGAGCGTGGTTTCCTTCGCCTGGGATCGCGAGAGCCGCGCCGACAGGGCGGCCACGTTGCTGAATTCTTCCCGATCGGCGTAGAGCGTCACCCCGTCCCGGTGCCGCGTCATCGCCACATAGGTCAGGTGCCGGTCCATCGTCCCCGAGGCCAGCACATAGGCCCGGTCCACCGTCGCCCCCTGCGCCTTGTGAATGGTGGTGGCATACCCGTGATCCACGGCAGCATAATCCGCCATCGAGATCGATACGGCCCGACCCCACCCAGGCCCGGAGGAAGAATCCAGCCGTACCACCAACCGCTGCCCGTCCAGCTCATCGGGCCAGACACAAGCTCCACGGTCCCCAGCATCCCGTTCTTCACGCCCAGCTCACGGTTGTTCTCGCGGAACAGCAGCCGGTCGCCCGGCGCAAAGGCGCGCTCGCCCCCGGTCGTGCGATAAACCCGCTCGTCCGCCAGCTCGCCCCGCTCGCGCCGAACCGTCCGGATCGCCTCGTTGAGGTCCCGCACATCCGCGTTGCGATGCGCCAGCACCAGGCGCGAACCGTCCGGCCGCGCCTCCATATCGGCCAGCACATCCCGCACAATCGCATCCCGCGCATGCTCGGCCGACTCTTCCAGCCGGATTGCGCCGCGCTCGGCATAGGCGCGCAAACCTTCCTCTGTCCGGTGCCGGCCCAGATCCACCGACGCCGCCCGCTGCCAGTCCTCGCGCTGCCGGCGGATTTCTTCCAGCTCCACGAAGCCGACGCGCTCCGCCACGGCGCGGAACGCCGCACCTGGCCCGATCGGCTGCAACTGCTCGGGATCACCCACCAGCACGATTTTCGCGCCCGCCCGGTCCGCCTCCTGAATGAACCGCGAAAGCTGTTTCGAGCCGACCATCCCGGCCTCGTCGATCACGAACACGTCGCGCGGCCCGAGGCGGTCGAACCCGCGCTCCCAGCCTCTCTCCCACGAGGCCAACGTGCGCGACGCAATGCCGGCCGACTCTTCCAGCCCCTCGGCCGCCTTGCCGGCCAGCGCCGCGCCATGAACGCGATACCCTCGGCCTCCCATGCCGCGCGGGCCGCCGCGAGCATCGTGCTCTTGCCCGCCCCGGCCAGACCCACCACGGCCGCAATCCGTTCTGGCCCGGTGACATGTTCGATCGCCGCCCGCTGCTCGTCGGCCAGGACGATGCCGCCACGCTCCTGCGCCGCAATCGCCGCCTCCACGCGCCGGCCAGCAACACCGAACCCACGCCCCGGCAGACCGCCCCGGTCATCCGCCATGCGATCGGCGCTGATCGCCATGTCGCGCTCGATGCCGACCATTTCCCGCGTCGAATAGCGCGCCTGCTCGATTACCCGCCCGCGCTCGTCGCGCTGCTCTTCCTGCAATTCCACCAGGGCCGGCGACGCCATGACCGTGGCAAAGGCCGCCTGGAACGCATCCGCCTCGCCGATATAGCGGTGCAGCGTGCGCGCCACGTCATGCCGGTCGAACACACTCTTTTCATTGGTGATGAGTGTCAGCACCTGCTCGGGCTTTTCGCGGATCAGGGCGGCGTTACGCTTCGCGGCATCCTCATCGATCCGAACCCGCGACACATCCTTGCCGCGCCGCTCCATCTGCGTCGCATGCACCCCGACATGCTGCGTCGGCTCGATCTCCAGCCCGCGCTCTTGATGCGAGCGATGGTCAACCCTTATGTCCAGCCCCGCCCGCGCCAGATGTTCGTTCGTCCTTTGCTCCCAGCCGGAGCGAATATCCCGAAGCTGCTCATGCGATGTCGGCAGCCCCAGCGCCACCAGACGCTTGTTCTCCAATTCCAGTTCCGACTTGTCGCCCAAACCGTCCGGACCGACCTGCCGCGTCGTCATCATGATATGCGCATGATGGTTCCGCACATCGGTATGGCCGTGCGGGCTGTGGATCGCAAAATCAACCACCACGCCATACCGGTTGGCAAGGCTCTGGGCGAACTCCCGCGTCAGCTCAAGCCGCTGTTCATCAGATAGCTCGTGCGGGAGAGCAACCTCGATTTCGCGGGCGACACGGGCATCCTTGCGTTTCTCGGATGCCTCGGCCGCATTCCACAATGCAGAACGATCCCTCGCCCATTCGGCATCCGTACCTTTCGGCAAGACGATCTCCGCACGCTCAACGCCTGAACGCTGCGAGAAATCATGCACCATCCCATCGCGCGCGTTTTCCAGCTTCTCGGCCGACCGATAGGCCACCGCGGCAACCGCGCTACGCCCGGAAGCCCGCGACATCGGTTTCATACTCAGATGATAGAT
>NZ_CAJQZK010000091.1:0-31820 GCF_907164655.1 Acidocella sp. C78 | reverse complement strand
TTCCGCTCCACGCAGGCCGCGTAGCCGAGGCCGAGCCGCTCCAGCGCGCCGGGGCGGAAATTCTCGGTCAGCACATCGGCCCGCGCCACCAGGTCGCGCGCGACGGCGAGCCCCGCGGGCGATTTCAGGTCGAGCATGACGCTGCGCTTGTTGCGGCTCGCCATGGTGAAGAAGCCGATTCCCGAGCCGGTGAGCCGGCGGGTGTTGTCACCCACCGGCATCGGCTCGATCTTCACCACGTCCGCACCGAGATCGCCGAGAATCAGCCCGGTCGTCGGCCCCATCACCATATGCGCGAACTCGACGACGCGCAGCCCCGCCAGCGGTGTGCCGCTCATGCCTCGCCCCTCACGCCGCCTGGCGATAGGTGCGCGGAATGCCCGCCTTCGCGACCTGGCCGTGCATCGGCTCGGCCGGCAGCCCCTCGTGCAGCAGGCGCCGCGCGGCGATCAGCGCCTCAAGGTCGATGCCGGTGGCGAAGCCCATGCTCTCCAGCATGAACACGAGATCCTCGGTGACGATATTGCCAGAGGCCCCGGCGCGAACGGGCAGCCGCCCAGCCCGGCCAGCGCCGCGTCGAAATCCCGGATCCCGGCGTCGAGCCCGGCCAGCGCATTGGCGATGCCGAGGCCCATCGTGTCGTGCAGGTGCAGCCCGCGCAGCGCCGGGCCGATCTCGCGCCGCACCGCCCGCACGACCGACCTGATCTGCGCCGGGTTGGCGTAGCCCACCGTATCCGCGAGGCCGATCTGCTCGACGCCCGTCTCCGCGAGTGCCGCGGCGATGCGCACCACCTCGCGCTCGGGCACCGCGCCGTCGATCGAGCAGCCGAAGGCGGTCGAGCAGGCGACCTCGATTTCCGCCGGATTGCCCATGTCCTTCATCCACGCGACGATCTGGCCGACCACCGCCACCTGCGCGTCGGGCGCGCGGTTGAGGTTGGCGCGCGAATGCCCCTCGCTGACGGAAACCGGGATGCTGACCCGATGCGCCCCGGCCGCCACCGCCGCCTGCGCCCCGCGCAGGTTCGGCGCCAGCGCGACGACGACGAGCCCCGGAATCTCCTTCGCGAAGCGCACCACCGCCTCGGTATCGGCCATCTGCGGAATCAGCTTCGGCGGCACGAAACTGCCGACCTCGATCTCTTTCAGCCCGGCTTGCGCCATCGCGGCGATCCAGCGGCATTTGGCCCCGGTTTCCAGTCTCGACTTGGCTATCTGCAGCCCGTCGCGCGGGCCGACCTCGCAGATCATCACGTGTTCGCTCATGGCCGCAATCTGCGCCCACAGCACCGAAGGGACAAGCCCCGCGCCGCCGGGTTTGGCAGGGCGCGCCGGCAATGCTACGAACCCGCGCGATGACCGCCGTGACCCCATCGCCGATCGCCGCCGAGGCCGCCAGCAACGGACTCGTCCTCGCCCTGCCCAAGGGCCGCATTCTCAAGGAATGCGCGCCGCTGCTCGCCGCCGCGGGCATCGCGCCCGAGCCGGACTATGCCGACGAGAGCAGCCGCCGGCTGCGCTTCCACACCGCGATCCCCGAACTGGACGTGATCCGCGTGCGCAGTTTCGACGTTGCCACCTTCGTCGCCTTCGGCGCCGCCGAAATCGGCATCTGCGGCGCCGACGTGCTGATGGAGTTCGACTATCCGGAAATCTACGCCCCGCTCGATCTCGGCATCGGCGCCTGCCGCATCGCCGTCGCCGAACCGGCGGACGCCGCCGGGCGCACCGATTTCAGCCGCCTCTCGCGCGTGCGCGTCGCCAGCAAATACCCCAACATCACCCGCCGCCATTTCGCCGCGCGCGGCATCCAGGCCGAGATCGTGGCGCTGAACGGCGCGATGGAACTCGCCCCGGGTCTCGGCCTGTCGCGCCTGATCGTCGACCTGGTGCAGACCGGCTCGACGCTGAAGGCCAACGGCCTCGTCGAGACCGAGACCATCGCCCACGTCACCTCGCGGCTGATCGTCAACCGCACCGCGCTGAAGACGCGGCCGGAGGCGATCGCCCACTGGATCGCCCGCTTCCGCGACGCGCTGGCCGCCGCATGATCCGCCGCCTCGACGCCGCCGCCCCCGGCTTCGCCGCCGCCCTCGCCGCCCTGGCCAGCGACCGCGCCAGCGCCACCGACGTCGCCGCCCCGGTCGCCGCGATCATCGCCCGGGTGCGCGCCGAGGGCGACGCCGCGCTGATCGACCTCACCCGCCGCTACGACCGCTTTCCCCTCACGCCCGAAACCCTGCGGGTGAGTGCCGCCGAGATCGACGCCGCCTGCGCCCGCGTCAGCGCCGAACAACTTGAGGCGATCGACCTCGCCGCGACCCGGATCGAGGCGTTCCACCGCGCCCAGCTGCCGCAGGACATCGCCTTCACCGATGCCGCCGGCGCGCGGCTCGGCCTGCGCTGGGGGCCGCTCGACGCCGTCGGGCTCTACGTGCCGGGGGGCAAGGCGTCCTACCCCTCCTCAGTGCTGATGAACGCGATTCCCGCCCGTGTCGCCGGCGTCGGGCGGATCGCCATGTGCGTGCCGACGCCGGACGGGCAGATGAACGATCTCGTCCTCGCCGCCGCGCGCCGCGCCGGGGTGGCCGAGATCTACCGCGTCGGCGGTGCGCAGGCCGTCGCCGCCCTCGCCTATGGCACCGAGGCCATCGCCCCGGTCGACCGCATCGTCGGCCCCGGCAACGCCTTCGTCGCCGAGGCGAAGCGGCAGGTGTTCGGGCAGGTCGGCATCGATTCCATCGCCGGCCCCTCCGAGGTGCTGATCATCGCCGATGCCGGGCAGGACCCGTGGCGCGTCGCGCTCGACATGATCGCCCAGGCCGAGCACGACGAGGCGGCGCAGTCGCTCCTCGTCACCGACGATGCGGCGCTGGCCGACGCGGTCGCCGCGGAGATCGCCCGCGCACTGGAAACCCTGCCCCGCGCCTCGATCGCCGCCGCCTCGCTCGTCGCCCATGGCGCGATCATCATCGCCCGCGACCTCGACGAGGCGGCCGACATCGCCAACCGCGTCGCCTCCGAGCATCTCCAGGTGATGACGGCCGACCCGGAGGCGGTTTTCGCCCGCATCCGCCATGCCGGCGCCGCCTTTCTCGGCGCCGACGCGCCGACCGCGATCGGCGACTATGTCGCCGGGCCCAACCACGTGCTGCCGACCGGCGGCACGGCGCGGTTCTCCTCCGGCCTGTCGGTGTTCGACTTCCTCAAGCGCACCACCTTCGTCGCTCTCGATCCGGCGGCGATGGCCGCCATCGGCCCGGCCGCGGCGACGCTGGCAGTGGCCGAGAGTCTCGACGGCCATGCCCGTTCCATCCGCGCAAGGCTGACCCGCAACCGCGCGGAAAACTTGACCTGAACGCGCCATCGGCTCATTTGGATCGCATGTTGCAAATTTTTATCGAGGCTTGATGTCAAAGAAGACATGATCGAGTTCAGCGGCACCGTCGCGGAGCTGCTCCCGAACGCGATGTTCCGGGTGAAACTCGACAACGACCACGTCATTCTCGCCCATACGAGCGGCAAGATGCGCAAGAACCGCATCCGCGTGCTGGCCGGCGACCGCGTCAACGTCGAAATGACGCCCTATGATCTGACCAAGGGCCGGATCACCTTCCGCTTCAAGTAAGCCGGACCGCCGCGTGGCCGACCTGATCCTGGCGTCGTCGAGCCCCCGCAGGCTCGACCTGCTGCGCCAGCTCGGCATCATCCCCGATTCGGTGATCTCCCCCGATATCGACGAAACCCCGCAAAAGGCGGAACCGCCCCGGCTCTACGCCGCGCGCATGGCGGCGGGGAAGCTCGCTGCCGTCACCGCGCCGGGGGTCTTCGTCCTCGCCGCCGATACCGTCGTCGCCCTCGGCCGCCGCATCCTGCCGAAAACCGAAACCGAGGCCGAGGCGAGACGCTGTCTCGACCTGCTGTCCGGCCGCCGCCACCGGGTGTATTCCGCCGTCGCCGTCCGCGGGCCGGATGGGCGCGTCGCCGCGCGCAACGTGCTGACCAGCGTCGGCTTCGCCCGGCTCGACCGCGAGAGCGCCGAGGCCTATCTCGCCAGCGGCGAATGGCGCGGCAAGGCCGGCGGCTACGCGATCCAGGGGCGCGCCGCGGGGTTCGTCGATTTTCTCGCCGGCTCGCATTCCGGCGTGGTCGGCCTGCCCCTGCACGAAACGCTGAACCTGCTGCGCGGCCTCGGCTGGCGGGCATGAACGCCGTCATCCGCGCCGGGCTGCGCGGCGGCACGGTGCATCTCGCCCTCACCCACTCCGGCCGCCTCGCCGGCTATACGCGCTGGCGGCCCGACGCGCCGGATGGCGTCGGCGATCTCTGCTCGGGCCGGATCACCGCCCGCGCCCCCGCGCTCGGCGGCGTGTTCGTCGATCTCGGCAGCAGGTCCGGCTTCCTGCCCGACAGCGCGGGCGGCAAACATCTCGCCGAGGGCGATCCCGTCGCGGTGCGGATCACCCGCGCCCCCCAGGGCGGCAAGGGCCCGCGCCTCGCGCTGGCGCAAGACGTCGCCCCCGGCGCGAAGCCCGGCCTGCTCGCCCGCGGCCCCGGCCCGCTCGCCGAATTCCGCGCCCCGCATCCAGCCGCGCCGATCCTCGCCGATGACTGGGAACTGGTGGCGCTGCTGCGGGCCGCGCATGAGGGGGTCGCGCACGATCCGGCCAGCCTCGCCCCGGTCGAGGAGGAGATCGCCGGCCTTGCCGAGCCGGTCTTTGCGCTGCCGCAGGGCGCGCGCGGCACGGTCTGCCCGACGCCGGCGCTCACCGCGATCGATATCGATGCCGGTGCCGCCACCGCCGAGCAGGGCGACAAGCCGGGCGCGCAGCTGCGGCTCAACCGCGCGATCATCCCCGAACTCGCGCGGCAGATCGTGCTGCGCAACCTCGCCGGCGCGATCCTGATCGATTTCGCCGGAATGAAACCCGCGGCCCGGCCGAAACTGGCCCCCGACCTCGCCGCAGCCCTGGCGCGCGATCCGCTCCGCCCGCGTCTGCTGGGCTTCTCGGCACTCGGCTTCGCCGAGATCAGCCGCCCCCGCATCCACCCGCCGCTGCACGAGCTGCCGCCATGACCGACGAACCGGCTCCCGCAAGCCGCCCCCGCCGCAAGCCCGCCGGCGCCTGCCCGATCTGCGGCCAGAAGGCGCAGGCGGCGCACCGCCCGTTCTGCTCGGCGCGGTGCCGCGCGGTCGATCTCGGCCGCTGGTTCGGCGAGGATTACAGGTTGCCGAGCGACGAGGCGCCGTTGACCGATTCCGAATAGGTCTCGAGCCGGGCGAGTGCGGCCGGCACGTCCGGCACCGTCTCGAACAGCTCGCGCACCGGCGGCCGGGCGAAACCATCCTCGATCACGCCATCGATCAGCGCCGCGACCCGGCTGGCCCAGCCGCGGATGTCGATCAGCAGGATCGGCTTGGCGTGGCGGCCGAGCT
The DNA here is from genome assembly GCF_907164655.1 of Acidocella sp. C78. Lineage (NCBI taxonomy): Bacteria > Pseudomonadati > Pseudomonadota > Alphaproteobacteria > Acetobacterales > Acidocellaceae > Acidocella > Acidocella sp. C78. The sequence goes on along the minus strand of NZ_CAJQZK010000091.1, from coordinate 26,381 downwards.
GCTTCCAGGTGAGGATTTCCATCAGCTCGTCCAGCGTGCCGATCCCGCCCGGCAGCACGACGAACGCATCCGCCCGCGCGAACATGCGCCGCTTGCGGGTGTGCATCGTGTCGGTGACGATCAGCTCGGTCAGGCCGGGAAACTCGACCTCGCGGGCGCGCAGGAAATCGGGGATGATGCCGGTCACCGCGCCGCCGGCGCCGAGGGCCGCCCCGGCCGTCGCCCCCATCAGCCCGACATTGCCGCCGCCGAAGACCAGTGTCATGCCCCGCGCGGCCAGCCCCGCGCCGAGATCGCGCGCCGCCGCGAGGTAATCAGGTGCCGCGCCGGGGGATGACCCGCAAAATACCGTGACCGAAATGTGACTCATAATGGAGAATGACCCGCAGAACCTTTCGAGATGCCTGACCTCGTGGCAGGATAACGCCCGACAGGCAAGCGACCGCGATCGAGAGTTTTCCACATGCCCACAAACGAGACCCCCAGCAGCGATAACGATGGCACGCGCACGCGGATGCCCGGCTGGCTGCCGGGCGCTGCGATCGGCGCGCTCGGCCTCTGCGCGGTGCTGGGCCTTGCGGTGCTGAGCAGCCACCGCACGCCCAGAACCGCCCCGCCGCGGCGCCAGCGCCCGCCGCCGCGCCCGCCGCGCCGGCAGCACCCGCGCCCCCCGCGGCGCCGAGCTTCGATACCGTGCGGGTGGATGCCGGCGGCAACGCGGTGATCGCCGGGCACGCGGCACCGGGCGCCACCGTCACCATCACCGCCAACGGGCGGACGATCGGCACCGTCAAGGCGGACGGTTCGGGCAGCTTCGCCTTCGTCACCGCGCATCCGCTCCCGGCCGGGGGCCAGCAGCTCGCCCTCGCCGAGGCGACTCCCGGCGGCGGCACGCGGACGAGCCAGCGCGATGTCACCGTCGCCGTGCCCGCCGCGCCGAACGAGGGGCCGCTGGCCGTGCTCGCCGGGAATGGCGGCAAGCCCTCCCGCGTCCTGAGCGGCCAGGGCCCGGCGCCCGGCACGCTCGGCATCGGCTCGGTCGATTACGGCGCCAGCGGCAAGGCCGTGATCGCCGGCACGGCCAAACCCGGCGCCACCGTCTCGCTCTCGCTCGACGGCAAGAAGCTCGGCAGCGCGACCACCGGGCCGGATGGCCGCTGGACCATGAAGGTCGGCCACATGCCGGCGAAGCCGGGTACCTTCAGCCTCAAGGCGCGGGACGCCAAGGGCGGCATCATCGGCGAGATGAAGACCGCCTATGCCCCGCGCCCGCTCGGCAAGGTGGCGCCGCACGAGGTCGTCGTCGCGCGCGGCGAATGCCTGTGGCTGATCGCCCGGCGCGTCTATGGCCGCGGCATCGACTACACCATGATCTACCGGGCGAACGAGGCCAGCATCCGCGATCCCAACCTGGTCTATCCCGGCCAGCGCTTCCTGCTGCCGCAAGCGCCCGGCAGGGCGGCGGAACCCGCCGCACCGGCCAGGCCCGCCGCGCCGCCGGCACCCCAGGCGCCACGGGCGGCGCCCGCGCCGGCCGGCACGAGCTGAGCCGTGGCGGCGGGGGCGTTCTTGCAAGGCCCCGCGCCGCTCGCCATAACCCCGGAATGGACATCATCGACTCCCTGCGCGCCGCTCTGGTGCCGCCGCACCGCGCCGGGCGGCCCTTCATCGCCGCCGGGCTGGCGGTTTTCCTGCTCGGCCTTCTCACCGCCGGCTGGCTGGCCTGGCTCGGCGCGCTCTTCGCGCTGTTCTGCCTGTATTTCTTCCGCGACCCGGCGCGCGTGCCGCCCGCCCGGCCTGATGCGATGCTCGCCCCGGCGGATGGCCGCGTCGTCATCATCGACGAGGCGCTGCCGCCGCCCGAACTCGGCCTGCCGGCGGTGATGATGCCGCGCATCGCCACTTTCCTCTCGGTGCTCGACGTGCATGTGAACCGCGTGCCGATGGCCGGCATCGTCACCCGCATCTCCTATCGCCACGGCAAGTTCGTGAACGCGGCGGCGAAGGAGGCCGAGGAGAACGAGCGCAACGCCCTCGCCATCCGGCTGGAATCCGGCGCCGCGATCGCGGTGGTGCAGATCGCCGGGCTGATCGCGCGGCGTATCCTGTGCGACGTGCACGAGGGCGACCGGGTGGAAACCGGCGCGCGCTTCGGCATCATCCGCTTCGGCAGCCGCACCGATCTCTATCTGCCGCCCGGCACGGTGCCGCTGGTCGCGGTCGGCCAGCGCATGGTCGGCGGCGAGACGGTGATGGGGCTGCTGCCGCGCGCCGTCCCGCAAGACGGCGCATGAGCGGGGCGGAAAAGCCGCCGCTCTTCGCCATGCCCCGGCGCCGGCCGCCGCGCCGCCCCCGCCTGCGCGGCATGAGCTTCAACCGCATGCTGCCGAACCTGCTGACCCTTGCGGGCCTCTGCGTGGGGTTCAGCGCGATCCGCTTTGCCCTCGAACAGCGCTTCGGCGCCGCGGTGATCGCCATCGCCGTCGCCGGCGTGATCGACGGGCTCGATGGCCGGCTCGCCCGCCTGCTCAAGGCCACGTCGCGCTTCGGCGCGGAGTTCGACAGCCTGTCGGATTTTCTCTGCTTCGGGATCGCCCCGGCGCTGGTGCTCTATCTCTGGTCGCTCAGCGACTGGGGCGCCTTCGGCTATCTGCCGCCGCTGGTCTACACCGCCTGCATGGCGCTGCGCCTCGCCCGCTTCAACGCGGCGATCGACGCGCTCCCGCGCGAGGCGGACGGCCATCTGCCGGCGTTCCGCTTCGCCGCCAATTTCTTCACCGGCGTGCCGGCGCCGGCGGGCGCCGCGATCGCGCTGCTGCCGATCTATCTCGGCCTCGAGGCCGTGCGGCATGGCGGCGACGGGCTCGACCGGCTGGCCCAGGCGCCGGAACTGAGCGCACTGGTGCTGACCGGCACCGCGCTGCTCTGCATCTCGACGCTGCCGGTCTGGAATTTCAAGAATTTCAAGGTGCCGCCGCAACACGTCATCGCCATCCTGCTCGGGGTGATCGTCGCCGCCGCGGTGCTGCTGGCCGATCCCTGGCTCGGCCTGTCGCTGCTGGTGCTCGCCTATCTCGGCATGCTGCCGTTCAGCCGCCGCAGCTTCCGCCGGCTGCAGGCCGAGGCCGAGGCACGGCGCCGGCAGGGGATGGACGAAGGCGCGAAGGAATAGCCCGCCCGTCCCTTCAGGCCGGCTCGGCGAAGCGCGCGAGCCGAACGGCGGTATGCCCGCGGCCGGTCCGCAGGCTCGGCATGATCAGCAGGCAGTCATCGTGCGGGGTGCGGATTTCCGCCGTGCCGTCGCGCGCCAGCAGCGTGTCCCGCCGGCGGATCACCTCGCCGCCGCGGAACGGCCGGACGAAGGCGAAGCGGCCGGTATTGGCGGTCACCACCCGCGACACCTCGGCGAAGCGTGGCGCCACGGACGGCGCCGCGCATGGCGCCACCTTCCCGATCATGCCGGCATGGGCCAGCACGGCGTCGACGCTCGCGCGCATCTGCCGCACCGTGTCCTCCTGCCAGTGCTGCCCGGCCTCGACCAGCACCGCCGCGGCATCGCCCGCCGCGGCGAGGAAGCGTGGATGGTCGATCAGCCGGCGGCCGCCGGCATGGCCGCCATCGGCAACCACCAGCGCCGGCGTGCCCATCGCCATCGCCAGCGCCCGGCCGCGCGCGCCCTGGCCGCACAGCACCAGCGGGTCGGACGGCCATAGCATCGAATGCAGGTCGAGCACCATGTCCGCCCCGGCGATCAGCGGCCAGATCTCGCGGGCGCGGTCAAGCTCGGCGGAGCGGCGCGGCCCCTCCAGAGTCGCCTGGTCCCACACCCGGTTCAGATCCTCGTCGACGAAGCGCGAGGCGACCGGGTTGTCCGGATCGAACCGCCGATAGGCGGCGATGTTGACAAAGCCGAGCGTCAGCCGCCCGCAGGCGGGCCGCAACCCTTCGCGCAGCAGCGCATCCAGCACCACCGCGCCGGCGATTTCGTTGCCATGCATCAGGCACAGCACCAGCACATGCGGCCCGGCGCGCGCGGCGGCGAAGGTGGAGAAACCGGGAATGCCCGTGTTGCCGGGCAGCCATGCCGCGAGATCCGGCGGGGTCAGCCGCACCTCGAACCGCGGCAACGATACCCCCCCGCTCATCGCGGCGGCAACGGCCGTTCTGGCCGAACGCGGCGGGCTTGCTTCGGGGCCGGTGTCGCCATGGCCCCACTCTACCCAGAGATGAAAATCTCGCAACCGTTCGACGTGTGTTGACGAAATGTCCCGCTGGCCCGAAAACGCCGCGATGCAAGCCGCGCCGACTCTCATGGCCGCACCCCATGCCACCGCCGACGGACAGGCCGCTCCGGTCACCGCCCGCGTCCTGTGCACCGACCTCGCCGGTCTCCGCTCCCAGGCCCTGGGCCTCGCGGAAGCGGCCGGATTCCGCACCGATTTCCGGGTCATCGCGCCGAAGCGCCCCTGGACCCTGTTTTCGCCCATGCTCTGGCCCGATCCGCGCTGCGCGATCGACGCCGCCGCCCTCGCCCCACCGGAGGGCGACCTGATGCTCGGCGCCGGCGGTGCCGCCGCCCGCGTGCTGGCGACGCTGCGCCGGCCGAACCTTCCGGCGGTGATCATCCAGCACCCGCGCATGGATGCCGGCCGGTTCGACGCCGTGGTGGCCGCGAAACATGACGGGCTGACCGGCCCGAACGTCATCGTCACCCGCACCGCGCTGCACCGCGTGACGCCGGAGCGCCTCGCCCTCGAACGCGCGCTCTGGGCGCCGCATTTCGCCTCCCTGCCGCGCCCGCTCGTCGCCGTGCTGGTGGGGGGCTCCAACGGCCGCTACCGGCTCGACACCGCGGCGGCGCGCACCCTCGCCGAGCAGCTCGCCCGGATGATGGATCGCGACCGCGTCGGGCTGATGCTGACCCCTTCGCGCCGCACCGAGCCCGCCGCCCGCGCCATTCTCGACGAGGCGCTGCGCCCGCGCGGCGCCTGGATCTGGGACATGCAGGGCGAGAACCCCTATTTCGGCATGCTCGCCGTCGCCGACGCGATCGTGGTGACGGGGGATTCCGTCTCGATGGTCTCCGAGGCGGTGGCCACCGACGCGCCGGTGATGATCGCGCGCCTGCCCGGGAAATCCACCCGCATCGGCGCCTTCATGGACGATATGGTCGCCTGCGGCCGCGCCCGGAATTTCGAGGGCAAGCTGCTGAGCTGGGCCACCTCCGCGCTGAACGACACGCCGATGGCCGCCGCCGAGCTGCGCCGGATGCTGGGAGTCTGACCGCGATGCTCGAGATCGACACGTTCGACAATGTCCGCGGCGGCAACGCGGTCTACAAGGCGCTCGCGCATCCACTGGCCGCCGCGGCGCTGGAGCGCCTCGCCGCGCGCCTCGCCGCCGGGCCGGTCGCGGTCTACGATCCCGAGCGCATTTTCGCGCCGCTGCGCGCCCTGGCGCCGGATTTCGCGGTCGATGCCGTCTACGTTCACGACACGCTGGCGATCGGCGAGAACCGGGGCGGCTTTCCCGCCCGGCCGCTGACCGACCTCATCGCCGCGGCCCCGGCCACCGTGCTGATCGCCGCCTTCGACGCCCGCCGCCTGGCCGACCGGCTGGCCGCCCTGCTGCCTGGCGCCGATATCCTCACCCTCGACGAGGTGCGCCTGCCCGACCGGCTGCTGACCAACCGCCGCCGCTATCTCGACCCGCTGAACTTCGCCACCAATTTCGCCTTCTTCCGCGATGACGACGCGATGACCACCAGCCTCGTCACCGCGAATTACTGGCATGGCTATGGCGCGCAGGGCGTGCGCCTGTGGTGCCGCCTGTTCGACGCCGCGGGCGCGGTGCTCGCCGAATTCGAGCGCGCGCTGCCCGACCATGCCGGCACCATCCGCATCGACAGCGCCGAGGTGCGCCGCGCGCACGGGCTCGGCCCGTTCACCGGCCAGCTCTTCATCCACGCCATCGGCGTCGCCGGGCACGACGTGGTGAAATACGCGCTCGACACGAACGCGACCGGCAACGGGGCGAGCCTGTCCTGCACGCACGACGCCAATGCCTGGCCCTCCGAGCGCTTCGCCGGTCTGCCCGCCCGCGCGAGGACGAGACGGTGATCCTCTGGCTGCAGAACAGCCACGCCGTGCCGATCCCCGCCGGCGCCATCGGCCTCGACCGGATGGGCGCCGAGGCGCCCGTTACGCTGGCCGAGCCGATCGCCCCCTTCGCGACGCGGGCGATCGACGTCGCCGAACTGCTGCCCGGGCTGCGCTGGCCGGCGCAGATCGAGCTGCGCGCCGGCCGCCATGTGGTGCGGCCGCGTTACGAAGTCGTTCGCGCTGGGCGCGCCCGTATCGCCCACATGAATGTCGAGCGCGCCGACCTCCGCCCCGATCCGGCGATCCGCTCCCTCTCGCCGCTGCTCGGCCGCGGTTTTCTGCTCCCCTTCCCGATCCTGCCGCGGGAGCGGTTCCGCTCGGCAGCACTGCCGACGCCGATGGCGCACACCCAGGCCAACCTGCCGCTCCGCCTCGACATCTTCGCCCCCGACGGCAGCAAGATCGCCGAACACCGCCCCGGCACGCTCCCGCGCGACCATGCCTGCGCCATCGATCTCGACGACGTGCTGCCGGCGGACGCGCTGCCCGAGGGCGGCCATGGCGAGCTGGTCTACGACTTCACCGACGGCGGCGAGGCCGATGGCTGGCTGCACGGGCTGTTCCGCTACGAGGCGCGGGACGGGTCGCACGCCGCCGAAACCAGCTTCGGCGCGCATGTCTTCAACACGCTGATGACCTGGAAGGGCGAGCCGCAATCCTATTCCGGCCCGCCGCCCGGCCTCTCGACCCGGCTGTTCCTCGATCTCGGCAGCGCGTCGCGGCCGAGCTTCTGCGTGCTGACCTATCCCGCCTCCGCCGCCTGGCATCCGCACTCCGCCACGATGCTGATCCTGCACGACGCCGAAGGCCGCGTGGTGGCCGAGCAGAACCTCGCCATCGCCTGCTCCGGCTCGGCCATTGTCGAGCCTTGGCGGATCTTCGGCGCCGCGGCACTGGCGCGCGCGGCCGGCGGCTATGTGATCATCCGCGATACGACCTGCCGGCTGTTCGGCTATCACGGCAAGCACGACGGCGCTCACCTCGGCGGTGGCGCGTTTTCGTTCGATCACATGTTCGGGTTCTGAATTCAGCGCAATCCTGAGGCTCTGCCCTCGCAACGATCGCGGTTTTGGCGTATCCGGGTCATCATGCAGGCAAGACGGACCTTTCGGCGCGTCGCGGTCATCGCAGTCGCGATCGTCATTCTGGCACCGCTCGCGGTCATCGGCCTATTCCTCGCGAGCTTCGATCCCAACAGCTACAAGCCGCAGGTGATCGCCGCCGCCGAGCGGATGCTGCACCGGCCCGTCACCATCGACGGGCGGCTGCGGATGAACCTGTCGCTGGTGCCGACGATTTCCGCCTCGGGCATCACCATCGCCAATCCGCCCGGCTATGCCGACGCCGATTTCGCCACGCTGCGGCGTATCGAAGCCAAGGTGGCGCTGCTGCCGCTGCTGCGCCACCAGCTCAACATCCTCGATCTCGTTCTGGTCGATCCGGTGATCAATCTCGAATACGGGCCAACCGGCACGCCGAACTGGGAGCTTGGCCCCGGCGGCGGGGCGGGCGGCGGAGCAGCGGGGCAACCGGCGGTGCGGCCGGCCAGGCGGGCAGCGGGGCCGGCCTCGCCCTGCAATCGGTCTCGATCGAGAACGGCACCATCACCTATCACCCCTCCACCGTGCTCGTCCCGCTGAGCGGCGGCGCGCCGGCCGCCCTCACCGCGCAGCGCCCCACCGTGCTGCACATCGCGCGGTTCAGCGGCAGCGCCGCCTCGCTCGATTCGCCGCTGCTGCTGTCGATCGACGCGCAGTATAACGGCACGCCGTTCAGCATATCCGGCACCACGGGGCCGGTTTCACGGCTCACCGGCAGCGCCGCCGGCGGCGCGCCCTGGCCGGTGGACCTGACGGTAAGCGGCCAGGGCGCGCAACTGCACATCACCGGCCGGATCGCGCATCCCCGCAAGGCGGACGGCTATGCGTTGCACCTGCACGCGACCGCACCGGATCTCGCGCCGCTCGCCGCCTATCTGCCCGCCGCCGCGCGGGCCGACCTGCCGCCGCTGCAGAAGGTCGACCTGCGCGCGGATCTCCGCCCGCCGGTCGAGGGAGCGATGCCGGCGGTCACCAATGTTAGCCTCACCGCCGGCACGTCCGACCTCACCACCTGGCGCAAGGGCCTGTCGCTGCGCTCGCTGAACATCACCCTGCCGGCGCTCGACCGGGCGGTGAATGTGGCGCTCGCCGGCAGCTATCAGGGCAGCCAGGTCGGTCTTGAGGGCAAGGCCGGGCCGGTCGGCCCGGTGCTCGACGCCGCACTGGGCATGCCGGCGAAGCCACCCCTGCCGGGGGCGCCGGCCGAGCGCTTCACGATCAGCGCCGCCGCCCGCGTCGGCAAGGCGCTGTTCAATGTCGCCGGCGGCATGGCCTCACCCTCGAAACTCGCCGGTGTGGCGATGAAGCTCAGCGCGACCATCCCCAATCTCGCGAAACTGTCCGATCTCGCGGGCGCGGAACTTCCGGCCTGGACCAATATCGGCATTTCCGGCCTGCTGACCGATCCCGGCGGCCAGAGCCTGACCCGCGCCGTGGCGCTCAATGGCCTTGCGGTCAGCTCGACCCAGGCACAGTTCGGCGGCGCGTTCAGCCTGACCCTCGGCCCGCGGCCGGACCTGCAGGCGGTGATCCATGCCTCGCGGGTCGATCTGTCGGGGCTGCTCGGCGCCGCGCGGCAGCGTCCAGCCCCGCCGGCTTCATCCGGCGCCAGCCCGACGCCAGCACCGGCCGGCCAGCCCCACCCGGCGCCGGCGCCGGCCAACCCGGCCGGCAGCACCGGGGTCATCCCCACCGCGCCCCTGCCCTTCAACCTGCTGCGCGCCGCGGATGGCAATGTCGAGCTGACGATCGACAAGCTCACCTATGCCGGGGCGAATTATCAGGCGCTCACCGCGCATGCGCTGCTGCGCAACGGCGTGCTGACCGTGCGGCCGATCAGCGGCGAACTGCCGGGCGGCCCGGTCTCCGGCGCGCTGATGGTCAACGCCGCCAGCAACCCACCCTCCATCCGCCTCGTCGAGCAGGCGCCGGCCTTCCGCCTCGGGCCGCTGCTCCGGCTGCTCGGCGAGCCCGGCTCCGCCTCGGCGACGGTTCAGCTTTACGCCAATCTGGCCGGCGCGGGCTCGACCGCGCATGACATCGCCGCGTCCCTGAACGGCACGCTCGGCGTCTCGACGGTGAATGGCGAGATCGACGGCGCGCTGCTCGATCACCTGCTCACCGCCGCCGGCCTGCCGGCGGGCATCGCCGGCGCGCAGGGGCCCGTACAGCTGCGCTGCTTCGCGACCCGGATCGACACGACCAACGGCCTCGCCCGCATCCGCGCGCTCACCCTCGATTCGAGCCGCCTGTTCATGACCGGCGGCGGCAGCGTCGACCTCGCGACCGAGGGGCTGAACGTCGTGCTGAAGCCGCAGACCACGATCGGTGGCGCGGCAACGCCGATCCCGCTCGCAATCACCGGGACGCTCGGCCGCCCGGTGACCGGCGCGGCACCGGCCGGCGACTACGCGCAGGCGATCGCCGCGGCCGGCCAGCGGGTCGGCGGCGGGCAAACCCTGTTCGGGCGGCTCACCCGCCAGCTCGGGCTCGCCCCGCACACCGCGAGGCCGCAAGGCTGCACCACCGCGCTGGCGCTCGCGCGGATGGGACATCCAGGCCCGGCGCCGACCACGGTGGGTCTTGCAGCCGGCGGGAGCCACGGGAGTGCCGGCGGCGGCGGCAAATCCCCCGGCGCGGTGAGCGGGCCGCAGAATCTGCTTCAGTCGCTGTTCCACTGATGGCGCCGGAACGATGAAACGCATCTGGAAACATGCCGGGCTGCAAGCGCTGGACGGCGGGTTCGGCGTGACGCTCGATGGCCGGCCGGTGCGCCTGCCCGGCGGCGCCCCGCTCACCGTGCCGACGGAGGGGCTCGCGCGCGCCATCGCCGCCGAATGGAACGCGCCGGGCGACAACGACGAGGTCCGCCCCGACGACCTGCCGCTGACCCGCCTTGCCGGCACAACGGTCGAGCGGATCGTGCCGGACCCGGCGTCGGTGCGCGCCAGCCTGCTCGCCTATGGGCGGAGCGACCTGCTCTGCTACCGCGCCACCGGGCCGGAGGGGCTCGTCGCCGAACAGGCGCGGCTCTGGCAGCCCTGGCTCGACTGGGCCGGCAGTGCGCTCGGCGCGCGCCTGGCCGTCACCGCCGGCATCACCGCGATCGACCAGCCGGCGGCGGCGATCGGAACTCTCGGCGAGGCTCTCGCCAGGCATGACGCCTGGAGCCTTGCCGGGCTTGGGGTGACGGTGCCGGCGCTCGGCAGCCTCGTGCTCGGCCTCGCCGTCGCCGCGGGCGCGCTGGCGCCGCTGGCGGCGCATGACTGCGCCGTGCTCGACGAACTCTGGCAGGAGCGTCTCTGGGGCGAGGATACCGAGGCGGCCGCGCGCCGCGCGCGAATCGGCGATGAGATCGTCACCGCCGCGCGCTTCGTGGCACTGGCGCGGCAATGATCGCGAAACGCCTCATCCTCTCGGGCCGGGTCCAGGGCGTCGGCTTCCGCGACTGGATGGTGACGCGCGCCCGCCGCCTGGCGCTCGCCGGCTGGGTCCGCAACCGGGCCGATGGCACGCTTGAGGCGCTGGTCGCCGGCGATGCGCCGGCCGTCGAGGAATTGCTGCGCGCCTGCCGCCGCGGCCCGCCACTCGCCGATGTCACCGACATCGTGGAAACCTTCGCCGACCCGCCGAGCGAGCCCGGTTTCATCAAGCGCGCCACCGGCTAGTGTCCACTTTCCGATCCATTCGGATCGGATATGTAGCTCGTCTTGGCGGCATTTTGCCGGTTCAGCGCGAGTCCAGGGCGTGATGTCGAGGTTCATCGGCTGAAGGTTGCCTGGAAGAGCAGCTGATCGCGGGCGCGGGAGATTGTGGGGGCGCTGTTGGCGCCGATCTCGTGCTCGTAGGAGAGGTCGAGGCCGACGCCCCGCCAGCGATAGGTGAGCCCGAGGCCGATCCCCGCCTCGCTCTGTTCGGGCTTGCCGGTGGCCCCGGCATAGGCGGTGTGGTGCAGCCACACCGTGCCGGCCTGCGCCAGCAGCGCTGCGCTCAGCGCGCCGGGCAGGCGCGGCACTTTCACGGCGTGGCTCAGCCGTCCGTGAAGAGATACCCCTCGTCGCCCCCGCCGGCGCTGACCGGATAGGCCATCACCCCATACGGGCCGCCGAGATAGAGCTGCTGCGAGCTGTCGAGGTTCTTCGAGGCGAGCTGTCCCTGCGCATCCAGCGTCAGGCGCAGCCCCAGCGGCAGCGACTGCATCCGGCGCAGCTGCGCCTGCAGCACCGCGAACCCGCCAGCCGCCCGCGGGCCCGCCGCATCCGCCGCCCGCGCCGCCGCGGGGCCGATCGACAGATCGCCATGCGTCGCGCTCAGGCTCGCCGCCGTCGCCCCGCCAAACCGGTCCGCCAGCTGCCCCGAGACGCTCAGCCGCTCCTGCGGGATCGTCTGCCGCGCCGTCGTCGCGGTGCTGCGGGTCGACTGCGCATAGACCGCCTCCAGCACATCCAGCCGCAGCTCGACCACCCGCCGCGGGCCCAGCAGCACCGGATCGCTCACATACCCGCCGAACTGCGTCGCCCGTCCCACCTCGTCCAGCGCGGTGAACGCGCCGCCCAGCCGGTACTCCGTCGCCGAGCCATACAGCCCGGCCTGCACGCCGTTCCACAGATCCGGCGTATCGGCCGCGAACCCAAGGCTGCGCAGATTGCCCGTCCCCGAGATCGCCCCGTTGACCGACAGCGCCCCGCCATAGCCGAACGGATCGTTCACCCGCGCCGTGGCGCTGGTGATCTCGGCACCGGTGTAGCGGCTGCCATAATTGCTCTGCGACAGGCTGAACCCCACCAGCTTCTCGTCCCGCCGGGTCAGCCGCAGCGTGGTCGTCCCCGGCGCGCCGCCCGGCACCAGCGCCCCTCCACCCGCACACCCGGCGTGCGGTTGAGCAGCAACAGACCGCGGTTCAGCGATGACAGCCGCACCGCCGCGCCCGCCCGCACCCCCATCACCCGAACCGCCTGCGACGCCCGGAACCGCGACACTCCGGCAACCGTGACCGCGTCATAGCGCGGCTCCACCACATCGACCCGCACCACGCCGCGCCGGATCGATTGCGGCGGCAGATAGGCAAAGGCCAGCAGATAGCCCGCCCGGTGATAGGCTGCTGATTCCGGGCTCAATTCGCCCGGGATTCCGAGATTAACTCGCCCGGGATTCCGGGAATTATTCGCCCACCTATTCCGAGATTAATTCGCCCACCTGTTCCGACTTTTATTCGCCCAGGCGGGCGGGGTTGGCCGGGTTGGCTTGAGGTCTCTGCTGGCTGGTTCAGGTTCCCTCCCTTTGGCTGATCGAGGGAGCGGATGAATGCCAGTGGAGCGGATTGCGATGCGCGATGTGCGCGAGATTGTCAGATTGAGGATGGCGGGGCTTTCGACCCGCCAGGTGGGGATCCGGGTCGGGGTTGCGGCATCGACGGTGCGCTTGACGCTGCGGCGACTGGAGGCGGCCGGGCTCGATGGGCCAGGGGCTCTGGCGCTGTCCGAAGCGGCATTGGAAAGGCGCTTGTTCGACGGCGCGGTGGGCAAGCGGCCGGGGCATCGACGTGTGGATGAGCCGGACTGGGGGCGTATCCGCCGCGAGTTGCAGCGCAAGCACGTGACGCTGTCGATCCTGTGGGACGAGTATATTGCCGAGCACCCGGATGGGTATCGCTACAGCCGGTTCTGCGAGCTCTACCGGAGCTGGGAAGCCCGGCTACCGGTGACGATGCGCCAGACCCACGCATCGGGCGAGAAGCTGTTCGTCGATTATGCCGGCGACACGGTGCCGGTGGTGATCGACCGGCTCACCGGCGAGACGCGTGCGGCCCAGATCTTCGTCGCCGTTCTCGGCGCATCGAGCTTCACCTATGCTGAGGCGACCTGGACCCAGACCCTGCCGGACTGGATCGAGGCGCATAATCGCACTCTGGCAGCAATTGGCGGCGTGCCGGCGCTGCTGGTGCCCGACAACGCCAGGGTCGCGATCATCCGCGCCTGCCTCTACGATCCACAGGTCAACCGGACCTACACCGATATGGCGCGCCATTACGGCACGGCCATTCTCCCGGCGCGGCCGCGGCGGCCGCGTGACAAGGCGAAGGTCGAGGTGGCGGTTTTGCTGGCGGAGCGGTGGCTGCTGGGCAAGCTGCGCAACCGGGCATTTTACGGCCTCGCCGAACTGAATGCCGCGATCGCTGAATTCTGCCGCTGGCTGAACGAGGAGCGGGTCGTCCGTCGCCTGGGGGCGACAAGACGGCATCTGCTGGAAACACTCGATCGTCCCGCGCTGAAGGAACTGCCGGCCGAACCCTATGTGCTGGCGCAATGGCGGCGCCGGCGGGTCGGCATCGATTATCACGTCGAGATCGAGAAGCATTTTTACTCCGTCCCCTACCGGCACGCCCGCGCCGAGGTCGAGGCCCGGTTCACCGTGCGCACGGTCGAGATCTTTCTCCGTGGCGAACGGATCGCCGTGCACGCACGCAGGCCGGGTAACGGCAAACACACGACGATCGCCGAGCACATGCCCTCGAGCCACCGGCGTTATGGCGACTGGACCATCGCACGGATCCATCAGGAAGCCGCACGGCTTGGTCCCTCGGTCGCGACACTCTGCACCCTGATCCTCGAACGCCGGCCTCATCCGGAGCAGGGGTTCCGCGCCTGCATCGGCATCCTTCGCCTGGCCCGCAGTGTTGGCGCCGACCGGCTCGATGCCGCGGCCGAGCGCGCGCTCACCATCGGCACCCTGACCTACGGCTCGGTCAAATCCATCCTCGATAACCGGCTGGAGCGAGCCGCCGGCACCGCCAGTCCCGATCCCACCCCGATCCGCCACCCCAACATCCGGGGCGGCGGATATTTCCACTGATGACAAGGAGAAGCCTCATGCTGAACCATCCGACCCTCGATCAGATCCACCAGCTCGGTCTTGCAGGCATGGCCGCGCGTTCACCGAGCTGCACGCCAATCCCGAAACCCCCAGCCTCAGTCACGCCGAATGGCTCGGTCTTCTGCTCGACCGCGAGATCACCGTCCGACGTGACAAGCGGTTGAGCACAAGGCTGCGCCATGCCAGGCTGCGCCATGACGCTGCAATCGAGGATGTCGATTACCGGAGTGCCCGCGGCCTCGATCGGGCTCTGTTCCAGAAGCTGATCCAGGGTGAGTGGATCGACGCGCACGACAATCTCGTCCTGAGCGGGCCGACAGGGGTCGGAAAATCGTGGCTGGCCTGTGCCCTCGGTCACAAGGCATGTCGCGATGACAGGACCGTGCTCTATCAGCGCGCCCCCAAACTCTTCGCAGAACTCGCGGTCGCCCGCGCCGAAGGGCGTCACGGCCGGATGATCCGCACCCTCGGTGCCGTCAATCTACTGATCCTCGACGACTTCGGCCTTGCTCCACTCGACGCCGGCGCCCGTCACGACCTGCTCGAGATCGTCGAGGATCGCTACGGCCGCCGCGCCACCATCATCACCAGCCAGATCCCCCCGGCGCATTGGCATGAGCTGATCGGCGATCCGACCTACGCCGACGCCATTCTCGACCGTCTGCTCCACAATGCCCACCGCATCGAACTCACCGGCGAAAGCCTGCGCAAGATCCGCAAGCAAACCCCAAAAACCGCTTGACCCAACGAGAACAGGAGAGCAACGAAATCAACAGCCACAGAGACCGCTACCCGGGCGAATAAATCTCGGAATCCCCGGGCGAATAAACGTCGGAATCGTGGGCGAATTAAAATCGGAATCCATGGGCGAATTCTCCGGAATCCGCATACGGCGACACCCCGACCGCCGCCGTCGCCGACGCGCCGGCGCTCGACAGCGTCACGCCCGTCACGCGGTCATTGTTGAGAAGACCCGACACCGAAAAATTCGTCGTCCCCAGAGCGAGCGCCTGCCCGTAGGTCTTGGTCCGGTTCCCCGGCGTGATCGTCAGCGGCGCCTGGTCGATGGTCAGCGAGCCGTCATTGTAGATAATGTTGTAGTTCGAAAGCCCGTGCCGCTCGCCTTGCTCGCGCTGATCGCATAGGTGCCGACGGTGCTCTGGCGCGTCGCCGTCGTCGTCAGCACCACGCTGTTAATGCTGTCGCCATTCCCCGTCACCAGCCCCGTCTCGCTGTAATCTCCCTGGTTCAGCACAGGCGTCGTCCCGTAGATCGAACTCTGCGCCGCCGGCGTGATCGTCAGCGGCGCCGGGGTCACCGTCAGCGAGCCGGTGCCATAGCTGATCGTGTAGTTCGACAGCCCCGTCCCGGTCGCGTTCGATCCGGCGATCGTATACGGCGACACCCCGACCGCCGCCGTCGCCAACGCGCCGGCGCTCGACAGCGTCACGCCCGTCACGCGGTCGTTGCCAAGAAGACCCGACACCGAAAAATTCGTCGTCCCCAGAGCGAGCGCCTGCCCGTAGGTCTTGGCCTGGTTCCCCGGCGTGATCGTCAGCGCCGCGGGGTTCACCGTCAGCGAGCCGGTGTCATAGCTGATCGTGTAGTTCGACAGCCCCGTGCCTGTCGCGTTCGATCCGGCGATCGCATACGGCGACGCCCCGACCGCCGCCGTCGCCGACGCGCCGGCGCTCGACAGCGTCACGCTCGTCACGCGGTCATTGTTGAGAAGACCCGACACGGTAAAATCCGTTGTCCCGAGAGCGAGCGCCTGCCCGTAGGTCTTGGTCTGGTTTCCCGGCGTGATCGTAAGTGTCGCTGGCTGTATTGTTAATTGTCCATCATAGGTGATCTGGTAGCCAGACTGGCTGTTCGCGAGTGCCGCACCCGTTCCCCCAAGGATATGGCTGCCCAGTGACATGGTCGCGGAGGACATGGCAAAAAACTGAATGCCGGATGTGTTGACGATCGCGGAAGCATCGCGACCGGCCTGGTCGATCACGCTCGATACGGTGAAGGAGGGCGGGGCCGCGCCATAGGTTGCCTGCGCCGGCGCCGCGTTGATCACTACATAAGGCAGCGCCTTGAGCACAGGATAGGGATAGCCTGTAACCCATGCGCCCGCGCCGAATGCACCCGTTGCGATCGGTCCTTGTGTCAGCCATTCTTGCGTTGCGAGACCCACAGCGCCCGCCGAAGCGCCAGAGCCTACACCCGTCATTGTGCCGCTCGCCGTCGTATCCCAATAGCTCGAAGCGATCGCGCCGATATTCTGCCCCGCCAGCCCGCCGACATCGGCATTCCCCGACACGCTGCCCACGGCGTAGCTCTCGCTGATGGTGCCGGCGTTATTCCCGACCAGCCCACCGACATTGCCGCTCTTCCCCGAGACTCCACCCAAAGCGTAGCTCCCGGCCAGCGTACTGGCGTTGCGCCCTATCAGGCCGCCGACATAGGCGAACCCGGTGACCTGCCCGATGGCATAGCTGTTGGCGATGGTGCCATCATAATGAACGCCCACCAGACCGCCGACATCGCTCGCACCAGAGACGCTGCCCGTCGCGTAACTGGCGCTGACGTTGCCGCCGTTATTATATCCAACAAGCCCGCCGACATAATCTCCGCTGCCCGACACGGTGCCGCCCGCATGGCTGGCGCTGATCGAACCCTGGTTGGTATTCAGCCCGACCAATCCGCCAACATCGATGCTGCCCCCGTCACGCTGCTCGTCGCGAAGCTCCCGCTGATCGTGCCGCCATAGCCGTTATTGCCCACCAGCCCGCCGACGCCGTAGCCACTGCCTGTGACACTGCCCGTCGCGTAGCTGGCGATGATCGTGCCGCCATAGGTGTTATTTCCTACCAGCCCCCGACATCGCTACCACCGGTCACACGTTCACCCACCAGGCCGAGATCGCGGATCACCCCGCCGCTGCCGAGCGTTCCGAACAGTCCGGTGTTATCACCTCCGTTGATCGTCAGATTCGAGATCGTGTTTCCCAATCCTCGAACGTGCCGGAGAAGGTGGGGAGCGACGAATTGGTGCCCGTCGCGGCGATGTCCGCGCCAAGGGCGTAGTTGCCGGTGCCGGCGATAGTCTCCAGCGCCGCCTGGCTGTCGATGATCGTGTAGGTAATCGCCGCCCCTTCGACCCGCCTGGGTCACGAAGGTCGCGTTGCTCGGCAGGCTCACCGGCGCGGCGATGCTGTAGCTCGCCCCCGCACCGTTGGTGCTCGACTGGCCATAGTCCAGCGTCAGACCGGGTGCCGATCCGCTCGCCGCTGATCGGCGCATCGATCGGATATTCCCCGCCGCGTTCAGCGTCAGCCCCGCGTGGCGTCCACGCGATGGCGCGTTCACCGTGATGTCGCCGTTCGATGTGCCCGCGGTCCCCGCCGTCTGGATCACGACGTTGTTGCCCGCGTTCAGCGCCGCATCGATGCTCGTGTTCAGGATCGTCGAGGCAGAACCCGGCGTGTAGGTATAGGGCGAGGCGGTGTGAACGCCGTCCCTCGCGTTGCCCGACGCGATCGTCACGTCATACGGGTCGAGCAGCCAGGTGCCGCCCCCCGTCCGCACCGAGGCCGGTGAATCGAGCTTGCCCCGAGGTCTCGACGAACCCGCCCGCCCGCCGCCCGCGCCTGACGCCAGGATCGTGCCGCAACCCTCGTCATCGAGGCCGGATCCTCACATCCGACCACACGCTCACCACGCCGCCCGCGCCCGCACTTGCGTCGCCCGCGCATCCAGCACCGCGCCGGCAGCCACTTCACCGTCCGCGCCTGCGGCAGCGCCCGCGCCATGCACGCCGCCGCCCACCGCGATCGTCCCGCCGCGGATCGCCCCGTCGCCACGATCCGCCCGCCATGCGCCACCACCACATGCGCGCCGCTCACCGCCACAGCACCGCCCGCGCCGCGCAGACGCATCCACCCGGCCCGACACCACAACGTTGCCCGACGCCCCCAGCAACGTGATCGTCCCGCCCGCGACACAGCACTGCCCGCCTCGATGATCCCGCTCTCGTTCACCACCGTCCGCAGCAGCGCATCCTTCGCCGCGGCACTCAGCAGAACCACGCCGCCATGGCGCGATGATCGCCCCGCCATTCTTCACCTCGGCGCAAGCGCCGCCCGGCTCACCTCGAAATGCACCAGGCTCCGCCCGCCAGCGTCAGGTCGATCGCACCCCCCGCCCCCAGCGCCACCGTCCCGCCCGGCGGCAACGATCCGCCCCGCATTGTCCACCTGCCCGCCGATAAACGCGACATACCCGCCCCGCCGCCTTGATCGTGCCGCGATTGACCACCGCCGCCGCGCTCGTGCCGGTGAAATGATACTTCCGGCCATGAAGTCCTGATCGGTGATCGCCCGCGTCGACGCCACCAGACCGCCCACATCGACCGACGCCCCCGGCGCGAAATACACCCCGTTCGGATTGACCAGGAAGACCTGCCCGTTCGCCGTCAGATGCCCGTAATCTGGCTCGGGTCGCTGCCCAGAACCCGGTTCAGCGCGACACTGCTCGCCCCGGCTGGCGGAACTTCACGCTCTGCCCGGCGCCGATGCTGAACCCCTGCCAGTCGATCGCCGTCTTGCCGCTCGTCTGCGTCACCGTCAGCGTGTCGCCGCTGCGCGCGATGCTCGCCGACCCCGCCGTCACCTGCCGCCCTGCGGCAGCGCCAGCGCCACCGCCGGCACCAGCACCAGCGCGACCGTGCCCGCCCCAGCGCCAAACTGCCGCCGCAGCGCAAGCGCCGCAGCGCCCGCGGCGTCAGCCGCCGACCCCCATGCCCCACCGTCCGCATCACCTCCGCCACAGGGATCAGCATCCCCAGCGCGCGGCTCCAGATCAGCTTGAATGCATGGTTCATCGGAAATCTCTGACACAATGGATATTCGACAATGTTCAATCGACGCCGTTAGAATGACATCAGGCGTCTACAAACGGCACGACAGGAATCAAAACAAGCGAGGGCGATCTGCGTCTGCCGCACATATGCGGCGCACGGCAGCACCATAGGCACCAAGATTCCAAATTTCAACCAGGGATTGTAATTTGCGGGTCGATCGATCCCCGAAGCCAACATATCGCGCCCCCACCGCCCGACCGCGGAAGAAGGCAGCGCGCCTCACGCCGGCGCGGCGATGGCAAAAGCTATGCTTGAAACGGGTGATTTTCCGATCTGCGCCGCCCCGGCCGGCATATCATGCGCCTGCGATCAAAAAATGTCAGGCGGTGGATACCACCACGCCGTCAAGACTGGCGTCCGGGTTCATCGGAAATCCGTTCTCCCGTTCCAGAATCGCAGAATCGGGCGAAACTCTCGACCGAACCGCCAACCCTGCCGTGGCGGCTAACGGTTTCATCGTGGATTGCCGCCGCCGCCGCCTCGATCAGGAACAGCGGCACGAGATTGTTCCACACCCGGTCGTCGAACCAGCGATCAGGCGCCGCAGCGGCGCTGGCGCGATACGACCTGACAAAAGCGCCTGTTGTTTCGTGTCGAAAACGCTCCAAAACGGCATCGCATCGCGGTGAAGGGCCGGCGCCGTTCGCAAGCCGCGTCTGCCTTACCGCCATCGCCGCATTGTCGAGAGACCAGATCAATCCCGCGACGTCGCGGAGCGGCGAGGCTTTCTGACACCGGATCGACAGCGGGATGGATGGCTCTCCCTCGAAATCGATGATCAGGGCATCGCCTTGCATGACAAGAACCCGACCAAGATGGAAATCGCCATGAACGCGCGTCATCAGGGCTCCCTCGCCTGCGATGGCATGGCGGGACAGGCGGGCTTCCAGCGCGGCGCGGCTTTCCTTCAGATGCCGCACGACGCTCTTCAGGTCGCCGCCCGAGCCTGAAGAAGCCTCGTCAAGGGCCCCAAAAGCCAGGGCGATCTGATGGTGCGCGGCCTCCGCCCATCCGGTCGCATTGTCCATTTCGGCGATCTGTGGCGCAAACGCCGCGGCGGGATGCGGCCGGGCGAGAATGGCGTGCATTTCGGCAAGCCGCCGCCCCATCGCGCCAGCAAGCGAAAGACACGGCGCCAGCGCAGCCTCCTCCGCCCCGCCATCAGGCTGCGCATGCGCCGCGCCGTCGACAGCGCGGGCGAGCGCATCGATCATGTATTGCCAAGCATCCCCCTGATTCCGGACGAATTGCTGAACGATCATCAGAGTGGTTCGCGCCCCGGCATCGTCCGTCAGAACGACTTCGCCGAGCAGCGCGGGGGTATGGACAAATCCATGGTCCGCGAGGAAGCGGGGCATTTCCGCCTCGGGGTGATGCCCGGCCTCGAGCCGGCGCAGAACCCTGATGATGGCGGCCTCGCCGACGATCATCGAACTGCTGGCGTGCTCGGCGGAAAATCTGCGGATATCGGCATCCCCTTGGCGGAGAACAGACCCGGCGCGGTCGGTCGCTTCGAACGTGAGCGTGCCCGCATCCAGCCGGAGCGCACGCCGCTCCAGCAGCCCCGCGATGATGGCGCGGCCGAATGCGTCGACGGCGAACCCGTCGGTCAGATGGCCGAGACGCCGCTGCTGCCGCAATCGCGCCAGCGCCAGGTGCTGCGCGATCGGCGCGGCGGGCTGATCGTCCCAGTCGGCGGCCAGCGGCAGGAAATAGCGTTCACCCCGCCCGCCCCGATCGAGCATGGCCTGACAGAGCAGGAATTCGCCCTCCGGCATCGCCACATGGTCCATCGCGGCAATCGTCGCATGGCCTGCTTCGCCGCCATCGCCGGCGAACCAGCGGCGCCGGGCGAGATAGGCCGGCAGGATGTCGCTCTGGAGGCTCTGAATGGTCTGCGGCGTGGCGAGATCCCGCAGGCTGCCGCGCATGACCAGCGTGACATGGTCGGGCAGCGGTTCCGAAGGTTCGATCCGCCAGCTGGGCATCGCGGCTTCGGTCGTCAGGCTGAACCAGTAGAACGCGTAGGGCGGCAGGGTCAGCACATAGGGAAGCGGACCGATCGGGGGAAACGGGGAGCCGCCGATGACATCGAGCGGAACCCTGCCGGCGAAAGCCGCGAGATCGAGTTCGACCGCCTGGGCCGTGCGCGCGAGATTATAGACGCAGAGGATCGTCTCCCCGGCGTCGTCCTGCTCGTTCATGTCGCGGATATAGGCGAGTATCCTGCGGTTTCCGGGATACAGAAACCGCATGCCGCCGCGGCCGAAGGCACGATGGCGCCGGCGCACGGCGAGCATGCGGCGCGTCCAGTTCAGCAGGGAATGCGGGTCTTTCGCCTGCGCCTCCACATTCAGCGCCTGATAGCCGGATACCGGGTCCATGATCGGGGGCAGCACGAGGGCGGCGGGGTCGGCGCGCGAGAAGCCGCCATTGCGGTCCGGAGACCACTGCATCGGCGTCCGCACGCCATCGCGGTCGCCGAGGTGGATGTTATCGCCCATCCCGATTTCATCGCCATAATAAATGACCGGCGTGCCGGGCATCGACAGCAGAAGCCCGTTCATCAGCTCGATGCGGCGGCGGTCCCGTTCCAGCAGCGGCGCGAGACGACGGCGAATGCCGAGATTGAGCCGGGCGCGGTGATCGGCGGCATACGTGGCCCAGAGATAATCGCGCTCCTTTTCCGTCACCATCTCAAGGGTCAGCTCATCGTGATTGCGCAGGAAGATCGCCCATTGGCAATTCGCCGGGAGTTGCGGCGTCTGGCGCATGATGTCGGAAATCGGAAACCGGTCCTCCTGCGCGATCGCCATGTACATCCGCGGCATCAGCGGAAAGTGGAACGCCATGTGGCATTCATCGCCATCGCCGAAATAGGGCAGCGTATCCTCGGGCCATTGATTGACCTCGGCGAGCAGCATGCGGTCGGGCGCGTGCGCCTCCAGCGCCGCGCGGAGCTGTTTCAGGATCGCGTGGGTCTCGGGAAGATTTTCATTGGCGGTTCCCTCGCGTTCGGCAAGATAGCCAACGGCATCGAGCCGGAACCCATCGACGCCGAGATCGACCCAGAAGCGCATGATCCCCAGAACCTCCTGAAGCACGCGGGGATTATCGAAATTCAGATCAGGCTGATGGCTGTAGAAACGGTGCCAGTAATACGCGCCGGCGGTGGCATCCCAGGTCCAGTTCGATTTTTCGAGATCAACGAAAATGATCCGCGTGCCGGCATATTTCTGGTCGTTGTCCGACCATACATAATAGTCGCGGGCGGCAGACCCCGGCTTTGCGTGACGCGCGCGCTGAAACCAGGGGTGCTGGTCGGAAGTGTGGTTGATGACCAGTTCGGTAATCACCCGCAGGCCGCGGCGATGGGCGGCATCGATGAACCGGCGCACGTCGCGCAATGTGCCATATTCAGGATGGACGGCGCGATAGCCGCTGACGTCATAGCCATCGTCACGCCGGGGCGAGGGATAGAATGGCAGCAGCCATATCGCGGTCACGCCAAGATCGACGATGTAGTCGAGCTTCTCCATCAGGCCGGCGAAATCGCCGACGCCATCGCCATTCCTGTCGAAGAACGATTTCACGTGCACCTGATAGATGATCGCGTCCTTGAACCATTGCGGGTCCGTCGCCTGCGCGTCTTGCCTGAAGAGCGTTTCCGTATGGCGTGTCATGTCCGGCGCCTCCTCGCGGTGTCGGGGTCACAAGATCAGGATCGGGGCTGCTGTCCGGGTGGGGCGCCTGAGTGCCGCCGGGCGCGGCAGAGTCGCCGAAGCGCGGGTTCCATGCGGCTTCGGCTGGCGGCCCGTTGCCTGCGGCAACGGGGAGACGAGGCCCGGAAACGGAACGCCGATCCGTCGATCACGATATGGACGTGGAAGTGTCGGCCACAGCGCTGGCGCGGTCAAGGCGCCAGCGCGTCGCCGTCAGTTGCCGGCAGGCCGCCGGCCGGCCCAGGGCAGTGCCGCCTCCAGCTGTGCGGCGAGGCGGAGCAGCGTGGCTTCGTCCGCCGTGCGGCCGACGAACTGCACCCCGATCGGCAGCCCGTCGGGCCCCTGATGCAGCGGCACCGACATCGCAGGAACGAAGGCCATGTTGGCGAGCTGGGTGAAGGGCGTGCGTTCGAGATTCTGGAAGGCGAGCCCTTCGACGACGCCCGAGCGGATCAGCAGGCCTCCGGCATTGGCGCGGCTGATCAGGCGGGAGATGGCCTGGAGGACGGCCGGCGACTCCAGCTCGCCGATTTTTGCCGGGCCGAGCGCCGTGGTCGGCGTGAGATAGAGATCGTATGTCGTGAAAAACGCGCCCAGCGCACGGGCGAACCCGTTCCACTGCTCGCGCAGCTCGACATAGGCGCCGGCGGACATCGCCCGCCCGATCGCCGCGATCGCCCGTGTGTCGGGGTGGAACTCCCGGTCCGCGCTGCCGTGCTCCCGCCGGAGCCGGGCGAGCAGGGCAGCGACCTGGCCGTAATACATCCCCATGTAGCAGCGCGCGAGCAGCTTCCCGTCGATCGCCGGCTCGGCCTCCTCGACGATGTGGCCGAGGGAATCGAGCAGGCGGGCGGTCGCCGCGACGGCCTCGGCGATTTCCGGAGCCACCCGCCCGCCGATCGGCGAGCGGACGGAGAAGCCGATCCGCAGCCGGCCGGGATCGGCGCCGACCTCTGCACCGAAGGGGCGCGCCGGCGCCGGGATGATGAAGGGATCGCCCACCGCCGGGCCGGCAAGACAGTCGAGCATGGCCGCGGAATCGCGGACGCTGCGGGTCAGCACATGGTCCGCCACCGCGCCATCCCACAACTCCCCGGCCAGCGGCCCTGACGAGATCCGCCCGCGGGAGGGCTTGAGCCCGAACAGCCCGCAATAGGCGGCGGGAATGCGGATCGATCCGCCGCCATCGCCCGCGCCGGCCATGGCAACATAGCCGGCCGCGACCGCGGCGGCCGAACCGCCCGACGATCCCCCGGGCGTGTGCGCGGGATTCCACGGGTTACGCGTTGCGCCATAAAGGCGGGTTTCGGTGGTCGCCTTGAGGCCGAGTTCCGGCGCCGTCGTCATGCCGGCGATCACCAGCCCGGCGGCGAGGCAGCGTTCGACGAAATGCGAGGAGCGGGCGGCGACATTGCCCCGCAGCGGCAGCGCCCCCATCGTCATCGGCGCGCCCGCGTAGTCCTGGGCAAGATCCTTGAGCAGAAACGGAACGCCTGCGAAAGGCCCCTGCAACCCGGCGCCGATCTGCCGGCGGGCGCGCTCGCGCAGATCGGCGGCGATGGCGTTCAGTCGGGGTTCGTGGGCGTCGATCCTGGCGAGGGTTGCGTCAAGCAGTTCCTCCGCCGTGATCTCGCCGCCCCGGACAAGGGCGGCGAGAGATGTCGCGTCGTGGTTTGCGAGTTCTGCTTCCTGCATGCCCCATCAAAGGGACAATTTGAGCCAGGATGCAACCTCGCCGGCAACGCCACGGCGGAAGGCGAGCACGCAGGCGATGAAGATCACGCCCTGAATCACCGTCACCCAGTCACTGAAACTGGCGAGATAATACTGCATGGCGACCACGATCGCAGCACCGACCAGCGGCCCGAACACGGTCCCGATCCCGCCGACCAGCACCATGAGCACGACGAGGCCGGACGTCGCGTTGCCGACATCGGTGAGCGTGGCGATGCGGACGACCAGAGCGTTCAGCCCGCCGGCAATGCCGCCCAGCGCCGCCGCCAGCACGAAGATGACCCATTTATACTGCTCGACCTTGTAGCCGAGCGAGATGGCGCGGCTCTCGTTCTCGCGGATCGCCTTCACCACCTGGCCGAACGGCGAGTGGATCACCCGATGCACGAACAGGAAGCCGGCGATGAACACGGCGAACACCAGCCAGTAGAGCTGCAGGTCGTTGTGCAGGGAAAAGCTGCCGAACAGATTGCCGCGAGGAATGTTCTGAATGCCGTTCTCGCCGCCGGTAAAGCCGGTGTCCTGCACCGCGAAGAAATAGACGAGCTGCGCGAGGGCGAGGGTGATCATCGCGAAATAGATGGTCTGCCGCCGGATCGCCAGCCAGCCGAACACGACGCCGATCGCCGCGGCGGTGAGGCCGCCCAGGATCAGCCCCACTTCGGTGGAGGCGTGCATCGTCTGGATCATGTAGCCGGCGACATAGCCGCCCATGCCGAAAAAGGCGGCCTGGCCGAGCGACAGCAGGCCGGTATAGCCCATCAGCAGGTTCGCCCCCATCGCGAAGAGCGCGAAGCACATCACCTGCATGACGAAAATCGGATAGGCGACGAAGGGGGCGACGGCGAGGATCGCCGCCATGACGACGAAGCCGATCGCCTGGGCGCGGGTGAAACCGAACATCATGCCGCCCTTCCGAACAGGCCGGCCGGACGGGCCAGCAGAACCACAGCCATCACCGCGAACACCACCACGGAAGACGCCGCCGGATAATAGACCTCGGTGAAGCCCTGGATGATGCCGAGGCCGAAACCGGTAAGAATGGCGCCGCCGATCGAGCCCATGCCGCCGATGACGACAACGGCGAACACCGTGTTGATCAGGTCGGTGCCCATGCCGGGATTGACCGAGTAGAGCGGCGCGGCGAGCACGCCGGCAAGCCCCGCGAGGGCGACGCCGGCGGCAAAGGTCAGCGCGATCACCCGCGGCACATTCACGCCGAAGGCCTGGACCAACGCGGGGTTTTCGGTCGAGGCGCGCAGCAGGGCGCCGAGGCTGGTCTTTTCAATCACGAACCAGACCGCAACGCAGATGATGATCGCCGCGGCCACCACGAAACCGCGATAGACCGGCAGATACATGAAGCCGAGATTGAGCGTGCCGGAAAGAAGGTCCGGCGCCGAGTAGGACACGCCCGAGCTGCCATAGGCGTTGGTGAACAGGCCCTGGAGCACCAAAGCGAGGCCGAAGGTCAGCAGCAGGCCGTAAAGAATGTCGAGCTTGTAGGTGAAGCGGATGAGGGTGCGTTCGAGCCCGAGCCCGAACGCCCCCACCATCACGGGGCCAGCACCATCGCCGGCCAGTAGCCGATCCCGAGATAATGCAGCAACCCCCAGGTCACGAACGCGCCCACCATGAAGAGCGCGCCATGCGCGAAGTTGATGACGTTCAGCAGACCGAAAATGATCGCCAGCCCGAGCGAGAGCATCGCGTAGAACGAGCCGTTGATGATGCCAAGCAGCAGCTGCCCGAACAGCAGCGGCGCCGGCTTGCCGAGGATCATCAGCATGACGTGGGTCTCTTCATGGCGGGCTTGGTCTCAGGCCTTGACCAGCGGGCAGCCTTCGGCGGCCATGGGCATGAAGGCTTCTTTCGCGGGG
>NZ_CAJQZK010000090.1:0-22126 GCF_907164655.1 Acidocella sp. C78 | reverse complement strand
CCCGGTCAAGCCGCGCGGCGCGGAAATGCCGCAATTCGCCCCTGCGCCCGCCGCGCCGGCGGTTTGCGCCGCCGCGGGTCTTGCCTTTGGTCGCGCGAGCGTAAACATGACGCACATGATCGACCCGTTCGGCCGCGCCATCACCTATCTCCGCATCTCGGTCACCGACCGCTGCGATTTCCGCTGCGTCTACTGCATGGCGGAAGACATGACCTTCCTGCCCAAGGCGGACCTGCTCTCGCTGGAGGAGCTGGAGCGTCTGGCCGGCGCCTTCGTCGATCTCGGCGTGCGCAAGCTGCGCCTGACCGGCGGCGAGCCGCTGGTCCGCCGCGGCGTGATGGCGCTGGTCAACCGGCTCGGCCAGCGGCTTGGCCATGGACTCGACGAGCTGACCCTGACCACCAATGGCAGCCAGCTCGGCCGCTTCGCCGATGAGCTGGTCGCCGCCGGGGTCAAGCGGGTGAACGTCTCGATCGACACGCTCGATGCCGAAAAATTCCAGGCCATCACCCGCTGGGGCGGCTGCCCCAGGTGATCGAGGGTGTCATGGCGGCGAAGGCGGCGGGGCTGCGGGTCAAGATCAACGCGGTGGCGCTCAAGGGCGTGAACGAGGACGAGTTCGACGCCATGCTTGAATGGTGCGGCCGCACGGCTTCGATTTCTGCCTGATCGAGACGATGCCGCTCGGCGAGGTCGACCAGGACCGCACCGATCAATACCTGCGCTCTCCACCGTCCGCCAGCGCCTCGCCGCCCGCTGGACGCTGACGCCGACCGACTACGTCACCGGCGGGCCGGCGCGCTATTTCGACGTCGCCGAAACCGGCACGCGGCTTGGCTTCATCACCCCGCTCACGCATAATTTCTGCGAGGGCTGCAACCGCGTGCGCCTCACCTGCACGGCACGCTCTATATGTGCCTCGGCCAGGACGACGCGGCGGATCTGCGCGCCGTGCTGCGCGGCTCGGACGACGACGCCGTGCTGCGCCAGGCCATCCGCGATGCGATCGCCCGAAGCCGAAAGGGCACGATTTCGTGATCGACCGCGCCGGCCGCGCCCCCGCCGTCACCCGCCACATGAGCGTGACCGGCGGATAGGCGCCGCCACCCTCAGCCTGACGCACCCGCCGGCTCCCGCCGCATCCCGCCGGCCGACCCCCGCCACATGGGCCACATCCAGGCCCGTGGCCCGTCCGCGCGCGCCATGGTCCATCCCCGTTTCAGGGCGGCGTCATCAAATCAATATTTGACAAAGATAAACGTATTGGATACGGTTAACCAATAATTGAGAACAAATATCAATAATAATATATCGCCTGAATACTTGTTTCGCGCAGGGCGCCGAAGGGCGGCCGTCGTGATCTTTTGTCAAAATCAAAATCATTGTCTCCGGGCGCCGACGAATGGATCTGTCATACATCTATCTGTTCTTCGACGGTGTAATCACGCTGGCGGGCGTTCTGCTTGTCGTCACCGGCTTCCTCTGCGGCGCCGAGATGCTGAAATGGTGGGGTAGCGCCTATTTCATTGGCGCGGCCGGGCTCGGTGTCTTCGTCGCCGGCCGCCTCGGCTCGCCCGTCCTCGCCCACGGGCTGGCGCCGGGCATCCTGCTGATGGCCTATGGCGTGATGTGGCTCGGCGTGCGCCGCCTCGCCGGACGGTCCGGATCGGTGCCGCTGGCACTCCTCCCGGGCCTGGCCTGGCTGGTCGCCGGGGCCGTTCTCCCCTTCGCCGCCACCCCCTGGCTCTACCTCGTCGCCCAGGCGCCGCTGACCCTGCTGATGCTCGTCCTGCTGCTGGTCGAAATCCTGCGCATGGCGGTCCCCGCGGCGGCGCGCTACCCGCTCGCCGCCGTGCTCGTCGCGCATGGCGTCTTCGTCCTCGTCCGCGCCGCCGCCCTGCTGGCGCATGGCGATCCCGCCGCGCTGCGGTTCTGGCTCGTCGTCTCGGCGGGCGAGGGCATCGCCTTCGTGTTCTGCGATGCGCTCTGCGCCAGCCACCTCGTGCGGATGCTGCGCGAGCGCCTGCTCGACAGCGCCGCCCACACCGATTTCCTCACCGGCGTCCTCAACCGCCGCGGCTTCACCCTCCAGGCCGAGCGCCGCCTGCGCGTCTCGCCCTGCATGCTGCTGGTGCTCGACATCGACGGGTTCAAGCGCATCAACGACACGCTCGGCCATGCCGAGGGCGACCGTCTGCTGCGCGAGCTTGGGAAAATCTGCCTTGAGAGCGTGCGCGCCGCCGATGTGGTCGGCCGGCTGGGCGGCGACGAATTCGCCATCCTGATCGACGGCGGCACGGCCGAAACCGCCGCCGCCGTCGCCAGCCGCATCCGCCAGGCCTTCGCGCAAACCCTCACCCCGCACGGTCTCGCCGTCGCGGTCAGCATCGGGATCGACGGCGCGAAACCCGGCAACACGCTGGATGATCTGCTGCGCCAGGCCGATATGCGGCTCTACCGCGCCAAGGACAGCACGCCCCGAATCCGCCGGCTCGCCCTCGGCACCGGCTAGTGTCCCGAATCTGAACTCCGATGGATTTCAGATTGAAAGTGGACACTATAGCACTTTCCGATCCATCCGGATCGGATTTAGTGCTCTATGGTCTCTATGGTATTGATAAGTAGAGCATCTTTATCCGATCAGATGACTCCATCTGATCGGATGATGCTCTGCCCCCCGCCAGCCCGCCGCGGAAGCGTCAGTTCACCGCGCGCTTCGCCGCCGCCGCCGGCGGCGCCGCAAGCCGCGCCATCTGCGCCACCATGTCGTCCGCCGCCGCCGCCGGCATCGCCGCGTCGAGCACATGCCGCGCCGCCGCGCGCCGTCCGGCAAGGGCGAGGGCGGCGGCATAATCCGCCCGTTCCGCCGCCGAAATCCGCCCGCCCTGCGCGAGCGGCGCGATGATCGCGGCGCCGGCGCCGGCATTGCCGCCCAGCGCCGTGGCAAGGCCGAGATTGGTCCGCGCCGCCCGGAAGCCCGGCCGCAGCGCCAGCGCCCGGCGGAATGCCGCCGTCGCCTCGGCGAAGCCGCCGCGCTGGGCGAGCGCCACGCCGAGATCGTTGAACGCCACCGCGCTGCGCGGATCGTCCCGCGTCGCCCGCCGGAACGCGGTCACCGCCCCCCGCGCGCCGCCGCGCAGGGCGCAGCGGCCGAGCCCGATCTCCGCCCGCGCGTCGCGCGGCGCGGCGTGCAGCAGCGCCGCGTAATCGCGCGTCGCCGTCCGGCAGTCGCCGAGCAGATAGGCGGCATCGCCATGCACCAGAAGCGCCCGCGCATTGCCCGGGTCGAGCTTCAGCACCGCATCGGCGACATGCAGCGCGAGATCCGGCCGGTTGCCGGCCAGCGCCGTCTCCGCCACGTTGAGCGTGTTGGCGCCGAGCGCGGGGCGTGCGGCGCCGGTCCGCGCCGGCCCGGCGCAGCCGCCGAGCGCGGCCGCGGCGATGCCGAGCGCCGCGCCCAGCAGCCCCCGCGCCATGCGGCCGGTCATTGCGTGATCCCCGACAAGCCGCCCGAGGACGCCATACCGCCCCCGCCGCCGCCGCCGCCGAGCGGTGCCGCGCTCGCGCCGCCGCCGCCGCCGCCGCCCGCCGGCGCCTTCAGCGCGCCGCCCACCGCGGTTTCCGCGATCGGCCCGCTCAGCCGGGTGTCGCCGCGCCCGGCGACGAGATCATGCGGGTTGACGAGTTCGACCGCGATATTGTGCATCGGCGCGCCGTTCTCCCGCCATGTTCCCGGCCGCGCGAACGGGTCGCCCCCGGCGCAGCCGGCCAGCAGCAGCGCGCATCCGGCCAGCAGCAGCGCGCTCGCGCCGGGCCGGATGGCAGCGCGTCGCTCTTTCATCGTCGCCCTCATCGCAGGATGAACCCCGCCTGGCCCGGCAGCACCACCGCATGCCCGCCGCCATTGTCGCGCCCGAGCACGACCCGCTGGATCTGGTTCGCCGGCGACCATCCCTGGTCCGGCGTCATCATCCGCCCCGCCTGGTTCACCGGCCTGACGAGATAGGGTGTCACGAGGATCACGAGTTCCTCCTCCTGCCGGTCATAGCTGTCGGCGCGGAACGCGGCGCCGAGCACCGGAATGTCGCCGAGCCCCGGCACCGACTTGTCGGTCTGGTTGCTGCTGTTGCTGAGCAGCCCGGCGATGGCGAGGGTCTGCCCGCTGCCGATCACCACCGTGGTCGAGGCGGACTGGGTGGAGAGCGACGGCACCACGATCGACGTGCCCGCCACCGCGATCTGGAAGGCGTTCTGCGTCGTCGGCGCGCTCACCGTCGGCTCGACATGCAGGATGATGCTGCCATCGTCGAGCACCACGGGGCGGAATTTCAGCTGCACGCCGAAATCCTTGTACTGCACCGTCACCTGACCGTTCTGCCCCGGCACCGGCACCGGGAACGACCCGCCATCGATGAAGCTGGCGCTCTGCCCGGACAGCGCGGTCAGCGTCGGCTCGGCCAGGATATGCGCGAGATTGTCGCTGTTCAGCGCGTCGAGAATGCTGTCGATCGCGCCGCCGCCGGTCGACAGCCCCGCATTGTAGCTGCCCGCCGCCGGCGTCGCCGGGCTCGACCCGTTCAGCACGTCGAGCGCGCTGAAGCCGAACAGGAACTTGCCCACCGAAATGCCATTGCCCGCGCTCTGCCAGTTGATCCCGAGCTGCTGCGTGATCGTGCGCGACATCTGCGCGATCCGCACCTTGAGCGCCACCTGCTGCGGCAGCCGCACCTCGGTCTGGTTGATCACGCGCCCGCCCTTGCCGGCGATCAGATGCGCCCGCTGCATCACCTGGTAGTCCTGCACCGGCGTCGCCACCGTGCCGCGCACCACCACGCCATGCGCTTCGCTGCCCACCGTGATCCGCGCGCCCGGGGCGGTCCGCGCGGCGCCCGCGCGAATCGCCGCCGCATCATAGGGGGCCGGCGTCACCGCAACCCGGAACGTCGCCACGTCGCGCCCCCGCGAGTCGGTCACCGCGATGGTGGTGAAGCCGGGCGCGGTGCCGAACACGAACAGCGTATGCGCGCTGGCCGGCCGCACCGACACCACTTTCGGATCGGCGACGAACACGTTCGCCGCGGTCCCCCGCAGCGTCACCAGCCGTCCGCTGCCCTGGGCGATGCTCAGCCCGCGCGCCGCCGCCGGCGCGTGCCGTGCCGGCCGCGCGGCCGAGGCCGCCCCCGTGCCGGCGCCGAGCGCGAGCAGCGCCGCCAGCAGCCTGATCGCCACACGCCGCCTCGCGGGGGCGGGCGGGAACGTTTTGTCCGGTGGTGGAACCAAGACGATTTTCCTCGAACGAGACAAGTCTCATGAGTGAGATGTGTCGTCGGTAAATTTACGGATGTTCTATTAACGTTTGGTTGCCATGGTTGTTTTCGCGCGGGGAATTCCGAAAAGCGCCTTCCTGTGCGCGATACCCCCTTGCCGAATGCGCAACCTATGGCATGATCCGCCCAATCAAATTCAAAACTGCGAATAAGGGGAGCTACCAATGTCCAGAAAGAAAACAGCGTTCGCCGCCGCCCTCGCCGGCGCGGCCATGGCGGTGGTGCCGGTTGCGGCACAGGCCGCAAACCCGATCGTCGTCGGCATCACCTCCGAAATCGGCACCATTCCCGGCAAGGCGATCGCCAACGGCGCCACCCTCGCCGCCGAGCAGATCAACGCCGCCGGCGGGATCGACGGCCGGCCGATCAAGCTGGTGATCGAGGACGATCACCTCTCCACCACCGACGCCATCCGCTCCTTCCAGCGCATGGTCCGGCAGGACCACGCCGTCGCCATCATCGGCACCTTCGTCAGCGAGGTCGCGCTGGCGCTCGAACCCTGGGCCGCCCGCCTGCACGAGCCCTACCTGATCACCGGCGCCGCCGCCAACGAACTGTCCGAATACGTCCACAAGGACTTCAAGGCCCATCAATACATCTTCCACGCCTACATGCCGGCCGCCTATCTCGCCCGCGCGGTGTGCGACGCCTCGAAGGCCACGCTGGTCGACCAGTTCCACATGAAGACCGCCGTGGTGATGAGCGAGGACGCCGCCTGGACCAAGCCGCTCGACGCCGGCTACGATGAATGCCTGCCCAAGATCGGCCTGAAGGTGCTCGACAATATCCGCTTCGCGCCCAACACGTCCGACTTCACCCCGATCTACCAGAAGATCGAGCAGCTGAAGCCCAACGTGATCATCGCCGGCTGGGCTCATGTCGGCGTGCAGCCGACGGTGCAGTGGGCGCAGCAGAAAGTGCCGGTGGCGCTCGCCGGGATCAACGCCCAGGCCGGCTCCGACGTGTTCTGGAAAGCGACCAACGGTGCCACCGAGGGCGTGATCACCGGCAGCACCGCCGCCCCCGGCGTCGCCATCACGCCGAAAACCCTCCCCTTCACCGACGCCTACGTGAAGAAATTCGGCTACTCCCCGGCCTATTCGGCCTACTCCACCTACGACGCGGTCTATGCCCTGGCCGATGCGCTGAAGCGCGCGAAATCGACCAAGCCGCTGCCCATCGTCCACGCGCTGGAGCAGACCAACATGGTCGGCACCCAGGGCCACATCGCCTTCCAGGGTGCGAAGAGCAAGTTCGCCCACGCCCTGAAATACGGCCCGGACTATGTCACCGGCGTCGCCCTGCAATGGCAGGCCGGCCAGCAGAAATGCATCTGGCCGCTGAAGCTCGCCAACGCCAAGGCGAAGTTCCCCGGCTTCGTGCCCGTCCCGAAGTCCTGATCCGCCCCGCGGTCCCGCCGGCCTTGCCGCCGGCGGGATCTGCCCGCGTTCTCGTCTGACCTGGGAGGGTAGGACTTGCTAGTGTGCCGATTCCGAAGTTCCTATGCAGAGTGATCGTGGATGGCGTTGGTGCGCTGGCAGAAGCGTTGGACGGCGGCGAGGATTTCGTCGGCTGACTTGACCCAGCGGAATGGCTTAGGGTCGGCGTTGCGGGCGTCGATATAGGCGGTGATCGCCGCCTCCAGTTCTCGGACGGAGCGGTGCGCGCCGCGGCGGATCTGGTCATCGGTGAGCATGCCGAAGAAGCGTTCGACCTGATTGATCCAAGACGCCGAGGTGGGGGTGAAGTGCACATGCCAGCGGGGCCGTTTGGCGAACCAGTCGCGGATCAGCTTGGTCTTGTGGCTCGACGCGTTGTCCATCACCACGTGCACGTCGAGATCAGCGGGGACATTCTTCTCAACCATGTCCAGGAAGCGGCGGAAGTCTGCGGCACGGTGGCGTGGCATGCACTTGCCGATGATCGTTCCGATCTTGACGTCAAGTGCGGCGAACAACGATGTCGTGCCGTGCCGCTTGTAGTCGTGGGTGCGACGCTCGGCTTGCCCGGGACGCAGCGGCAAGATCGGCTGGGAGCGGTCGAGCGCCTGCACCTGTGTCTTCTCGTCGACGCAGAGCACCACCGCACGGTCGGGCGGGTTCAAGTAGAGCCCAACAATGTCGCGCACCTTCTCGATGAACAGCGGATCGGTCGAAAGCTTGAATGTCTCGCTTCGATGAGGCTGCAGAGAGAAGGCCCGCCAGATGCGGTGCACGGTCGATGGTGCCAGTCCGGACGCCCGCGCCATCGACCGAGTGCTCCAGTGCGTCGCCGCCGCGGGCAGCTTCTCCAGCGTCGTCGTTATCACCTCGGCAATCTTGTCATCGCCGATCTTGCGCGGCGCGCCGGGGCGAGGTTCGTCGAGCAGGCCATCCAGACGCTTCGCGGCAAACCGCGTCCGCCAGGTCGCCACCGTTACCCGCGTGATCCGGAGTTTCTCGGCGATCCCGAGATTGCTCATGCCGTCGGCGGCCAGCAGTATAATCTCGGCGCGCATTGCGTCCCCGCGAGCGATTTTGCGCCGTCGGATGCGCGTCTGAAGTTCAATGCGCTCCTCGTCACTCAACTCGATCCGAACCGCCTGTCCCCACGCCATCCTGACACCCTCCGAGATCTTCAGCGATCACAGAATCACCTTTAGGGGCTTATGGCTAGATATTTCAGAGACGGCACACTAGCGATCCAGATCCTGATCGACGGTTTCGCGATCAGCACACTCTACGCGCTCGGCGCGCTGGGCTTCACGCTCATCTTCGGTGTCTCCGGCGTCCTCAACCTCGCGCATGGCGGCCTGATGGTCATCGCCGCGATGATCGCCTGGTATCTCGACACCTCGCTCGGCACCGGCCCCTATGTCGGCGCGCTCGCCGGCCTCGCCGTCTGCCTCGTCGCGGCCCTCGTCACCTATGGCGGCATCGTCCGCCCGATCGAGAATTCCCGCGCCGTGCCCGCCCACGAGCGCGAGCTGTTCGTGCTGACGGCAACCCTGCTCTGGGGCGTGATGATCCAGGAAGCCCTGTCCTACGCCTTCACCAACAGCCCGATCACGGTGCAGCCGCTGATCGCCGGCACGGTGTCCATCCTCGGCGTCCGCACCCCGATCAACGAGATCTTCATCGCCGCCGTCGCCTGGGCGGTGATGGGCGCGCTCTGGCTGCTGGTCAACCGCACCCAGGTCGGCCGCCGCCTGCTCGCCGCCTCGATCAACCCGCGCGCGCTCACCCTGCTCGGCTTCGAGCTCGACCGGATCTACCTCTTCGTCTGGATCATCTACGGCCTGCTCGCGGGCATCGCCGGCGTGCTGCTCGGCAGCTTCCTCGGCTCCGGGTCCGACTATGTGCCCGGCCTGACCGGCAGCGCCTTCACCATCGTCGTGCTGGGCGGCCTCGGCTCGGTCTCCGGCACGCTCATCGCGGCCTATATCGTCGGCTATATCGAAACCCTCACCGCCTATCTGGTCTCGCCCTCGCTGCGCGAGGTGCCGGCCCTCATCCTCCTCGTCGTGGTGATCTACATGCGGCCGCAAGGGCTGCTGGGGCGGCGCTGATGTCGAGCATCCCGAAATCCCGCCTGGCCGCGCTCGCGGTCTTCCTCGTCGTCCTCGCCCTCTTCCCGCTTGGCGCCAACGGCTACATCCTCGGCGTGCTGACCACCGCCTTCTACTTCGCGGTCTTCGCGATGTCGTGGGACCTGCTGTTCGGCTATGCCGGCGAGGTCAATTTCGGCCCGACCTTCCTGATCGGCCTCGGCGCCTATGGCGCGGGCATGTCCAACGCACTGCTCGGCCTGCCGGTGCCGCTCGCCATCGCCGTCGGCGCCATCGCCGCGGTCGCCGGCGGTGTTGCCCTCGCCATCCCGGCGCTGCGCCTCTCCGGCCCCTATCTCGGCCTGATCACCCTGGTCTCGGTGCTGCTGCTCCAACAGGCCATCGTCATCTTCGCCGGCGTCACCGGCGGCGAAATCGGCCTCTCCGTGCCGGACGTGCTCTCGATCAGCAGTGCGGCGAACTACGAATACGCGCTCGGCTTCATGCTGGTCAGCGGCCTGATCCTGTTCCTCATCTCCCGCTCCTCGCTGGGAATGATCCTCCAGGCCGCCGGGCAGGACCAGGTGGCCGCAGCCGCGCTCGGCTTCAACGCAACCCGCCACAAGATCCTCGCCTTCGCCGTCTCCGCCCTGTTCTCCGGCCTCGCCGGCGCCTTCCTCGTCTTCTATCTCGGCACCGCCTCGGTCAGCGCCGTGGTCGACATCTCGATCGGCGTGCGCGTGATCATCGCCGCCGTGCTCGGCGGCCGGCGCACCATCATCGGCGGCGCCATCGGCTCGGTCTTCCTCATCGTCGCCGGCGAACTCCTCCGCCCGATCGGCCAGCTCTCCACCTTCGTCGTCGCCCTGATCGCGCTGGTGGTGATCGTGCTGTTCCCGGATGGTCTGCTCGGCCTGCTGCCGCACCGGAGGGGCGCATGAACACCACCACCACCCCGCGCCTCGCCGTCAGCGGGCTGCACAAGCGCTTCGGCGGCCTCATCGCCGTGAAGTCGCTCGACTTCAACCTCTATCCCGGCGAAATCCTCGGCCTGATCGGCCCCAACGGCTCCGGCAAGTCCACGGTCATGCAGATGATCATGGGCGTCGTCCGCCCCACCGCCGGGCAGATCCTGCTCGACGGGCAGGACATCGCCGGCCGCCCGACCTACGACATCGCCCGCGCCGGGGTCGGCATCGTCTTCCAGCACTCCCGCCCGCTGCGGCTGCAAACCGTGCTGGAAAACATCCTGCTCGGCCTGCTGCCCGACAGTCTGAGCCGCCTCCGCCCGCCGCCGGGCGCGATCGAGACGGCGCGGCGGATCGGCGAGGAATGCGGCCTCGGCGAGGTGCTCGACCGCCTGCCGGCCACACTCCCCTTCGCCGACCTGCGGCGGATGGAACTCGCCAAGGCCATCGCCCGCGACCCGAGCGTGGTGCTGGTCGACGAACCCTTCGCCGGCCTGACCAGCGCCGAGGTGCACGATTTCTCCGCCCTGATCCGCCGCTTCCGCGACCAGGGCCGCGCCGTCATGCTGGTCGACCACAACGTCAAGAGCATCGCCTCCCTGGCGGACCGCGTGCTCGCCCTCTATCTCGGCGAAAAGATCGCCGAGGGCTCCTCCGAACAGGTGATGCAGGACGAAACCGTCCGCCGCGTCTATCTCGGCGGCGGCATCGAGACCCACGAGCGCCCCGAAGCCGAGATCGCCGCCCACAAGGTGCTGCTCCACGCCGAGGATGTCAGCGTCTTCTACGGCAAGGCGCAGGCGCTGGAGAACGTCTCCCTCACCGTGCACGAGGGCGAGTTCGTCTCCATCGTCGGCCTCAACGGCGCCGGCAAGACCTCGCTGTTCAACGCGATTTCCGGCCTCGTCCCGTTCCGCGGCGCGATCAGCTGGGACGGCGCGCGGCGCGGCGGCGAATCGGCGGCGGCAATCGCCCGCGCCGGCATCGTCCAGTGCCCGGAAACCCGCGAGCTGTTCGGCCGCCTCTCGGTCGCCGAAAATCTCGAACTCGCCGGCCAGCGCCTCGCCCCCGGCGAGCGCGCCTCCCGGCTCGACTGGCTGCACGAGCTGTTCCCCATCCTGCGCGTGCGCGGCACCCAGGAATCGCGTACCCTCTCGGGCGGCGAGCAGCAGATGCTCGCCATCGCCCGCTCGCTGATGCTCAAGCCGCGCCTGCTCATTCTCGACGAGCCGACGCTCGGCCTCGCCCCGGTCATCCTCGGCCAGCTCTCCGAGGCGCTGTCCCGCCTGCGCGAAACGACCGACATCACCGTGCTGCTCGGCGAACAGAACGTCACCTTCGCCCTGCCGCACGCCGATCGCGTCTATGTCATCGAGCACGGCCGGATCATCTGGAACGGCACGCCCACTCGCTTCGCCGCGGAGGCGGGAACCGGCTACCTGTAACGCCGGCTCCGCCGCCCATTGATCAAATGTTAACCAATACCCGTCTAGCCTGAGTGTGACCTGTACGTCACAATATAACGTAAACGATAAGGAAAATACCCCGGTCGCACGTAATCCGATTGTCATTCATCGTCACGAATGGCACCACGATATCATCCCTTCGGATGATCCTCACCCGATCGGGTAAGTTGCCCCGATCGGCCATCCAACCGGTCGCGTTCCGTTCCTTCCGGATCGGGGCGCGCCCCACAAGACCAAAAAAAAACGCGACCACCCAACAAGGAGACCGTCCATGACCGCTCAAACGAGCCCCAAATTCTCCCGCGCCGTGGCGAGCATCGCCGGTGCGGCTTTCGGCATCGGCGATGCTCGCCACGGCGATGACCCAGCCGGCCCAGGCCGGCGGCCCGCTGCCATACGACGCCCCGTCGCCGCCGCCCAATATCAGCGTCGCCATGCTCTACAACCAGTTCGCCTCGGCGACCTCGTTCTACACCCAGCACGGCACCAAGCTCGGCAACACCCGGATTCAGACCGACGTGCCGATCCTGCGCCTCGTCCACACCTTCAGCCCGATCGATGGCATGGCCTGGGGCATGCAGGTCATCGCCCCCTATGTCTCCTTCCTCGGCAACCAGCGCGTCGGCGGCGCGAACCTCTCGCATCAGGGCGGCTTCGCCGAGCCGCAGCTCTCCGCCTTCATCTACCCGGTCAACAATCCCGCCGAGGATGAAACCGCGGTCCTCGCCTATTTCGTCAGCCCGCCCTCCGGGTCCTACAACCCCGCCATCGCGCTGAACGCCAGCACCAACAACTGGGTGAACAATCTCGAAATCGGCTTCACCCACAAAATCTTCGGCCAGGCCAAGGGGCGGCGGCTCGACCTGCAAGTCTGGGCCGATGGCTACGTCTATGGCGACACCAACGTCTCCTCCGGCGTGCATCTGAAAACCGACCCGGTCGGCCAACTCATCGTCTACGCGCCGTATTATTTCCACCCGCAGACGGCCGGCTATATCGGCCTGAGCTTCGAGAAGACCTTCGGCGGCAAAGTGTCGCTGGTCGATGCGGCCGGCACGAGCGACACCGGCAACCGCACCAACTTCACCCGTATCGGCGTGGTCGCCGGCTCGTTCCTCTCGCCCACCATCTTCGGCCAGGCCCAGCTCGCGACCGACGTGCAGGCCCGCGGCGGCGCGCGCAACGACATCATCTTCCTCGCCCAGATCGGCAAGGTGTTCTGATCGCCCATCCCTCTCATCCCGCCTGATGCGGGCGCCCGGACGGTCCTGCCGTCCGGGCGTTTGTCATTCCGCCGCGCCCGCCGGCAGGGCGGCGCGCAGCATCGCGAGATTGCGCTCCAGCACCGGCAGCGCGTCGCGCGCGGTCTGCCGGAACGCCGCGTTGCGCCCCTCGCGCAGCTCGCCCTGAAACACCGCGATGGCGCTCTCATGGCTGCCGATCTCGTCGCGCAGGAACTCGACGGTCAGGTTCGGCTCGGGGTGGTAGTTGAGCGAGACGAGTTTTTCCTTGAGGTCGAAGGGCAGGGCGGTCGGCAGCCTCACCCCCTCGCGCGCCGCCACCGCCTCCAGGCGCGGCGCATAGGTGGCGGCATCGGCGCAAACCTGCTCCACCGCCGCCCGCGCCCCCGGCTCGATCGGCCCGCGCCGCACGAACGAACAGGCGTCGAGGTCGAAATTCACCAGTTGCGACGCGGAGGTGACGAAAGCGAGGTCGGTCGGCCCCAGCGCCGCGCCCAGCGGCGCCTGCGCGGTGGTGGCGCAGGCGCCAAGGGCGAGCACGGCCGCCAGCGCCGCGGCGTCGCGCAGCCGCGCGCGGTGGGCGTTCGGGGCAGGGGAGATGGCAGCTTGCATGGCAGTGGGCATGATCGTGATCCTCCGTGGCGCGCCGGCACCTTCGCCGCGCCCGGCCATCGTCCCCCCCGCCGCCGCCGCCGTCATTGATCTGGTTCAACCGCCGCGCCGCTTTTGTCTCGTCCCGCTTTTTCTTGCGTTAGGCGAAAAAATAACCTATGGTTGTAACGATGACGAGTTGCAGCCGGATTTGGTTGTATGACGCCTCATCTCCTCCCATGAGTTCATCTCGATGAATTCCAACTGGCCCCGGACATGTCCGGGGCCATTTTCTTGCCGAAAGATGTGTTTCAAATTACGGGATTTTTATCTGTTCTTGGAATTATCCAGAACCATATACCGGTTATTAAGAAAATCCCGTTTTGTTCACGCTGGCGCGGCGCCGCCCGCGCCCCAGGCACGCTCAGCGCGAAGAGGGCACGCTCAGTGCGAAGATCGGCGTCACCGCGTCCATCCCGTCGAGGCCCAGCACCGCGTCGGCCAGGCGCTCCGCCTGCGCGGCCCCCAGCACCTGCCGCGTCAGCCCGTCGAACTTGGCGCGGAACGCCGCCTCGTCGGGAAACGTCTCCGGCTCGCCCCGCGGCACCACCACGCGCCGCACGAAAACCTGCCCCCGCGCCCGCACCGTCAGCTTGCCGGACATGTTCCGCGGAAACTCGGCCTCGATGTCGGGGTCGTTCTCGCAGCGCACCCGCGCCATCAGCGCGCGGATGTCCGGGTCGTCGAGCCGGTCATAGCTCGCCCAGTCCATCCGGCCGGTGGCCAGCGCCGTGGCGATCACGAAGGGCCCGCTGAACTGCGCATCGACGATGTTTTCCGGCCGCGCCTTGCGCGAAGCCGGCTCGCCGATCAGCAGCATCCCGGCGCGCGAAATCCCGAGCGTCACCGCCTCGATCTCCTCCGCCCCGAGCCCAAGCTCCGCCCGCAGCGCGATCGCCGCGTCGATCCCGGCATGGCCCCAGCGGCACGAGGGATAGGGTTTCACCCCGGTCCGCATCAGCTCCCACTCGGCGCCGAGCCCGGCCAGCACCCGCCCTGGCTCCGGCGCCGGGCTATAGGCGTTGAGAAACCCGTGCCGCCCCTCGATCGGCGCCTGCGCGCCCTTGAACCCCTCCCGCGCGAGGCAGGCGGCGGCCATTCCCGCCATGCCCGCCCAGCCCACCTGGAAGCGCTTGGTCCACGCCCCGTTGGCGAGAAACTGCAAGCTGCCCGCGGTCTGGCTGAGCACGATGCCGAAGCCTGACGCCATCTCCGCCGGGCTCAGCCCGAACACCCGCGCCACCGCCGCCATCGCGCCGAAACTGCCGCAGGTCGCACTCGGGTGGAAGCCGCGCTCGTAATGCGCCCCGGCCGGCAGCGCCAGGGCGAGCCGCAGCGCCACCTCATACCCCGCCGCGATCGCCGCGATCACCGTCGCCCCATCCGCCCCGCTCATCGCCGCCGCCCCGAGGGCAGCGGGAATCACCGGCGCGCCGGGATGCACGATCGCCGCCGCATGGGTGTCGTCGAAATCCAGCGAATGCACCAGCGCGCAGTTGATCAGCGTCGCCCCCGCCGCGGCATAGCCGGCCGGATCGGCGAAAACCGGCGCCCCGCCATCGCCCATGCCCATCGCCCGCACCGCGCCGATCAGCGCCTTCGTGCTCTCCGCCGCCTGCCGCGCCCGCACCGCGTTGCCCACCGCATCGAGCGCCAGCAGCCCGATCCGCCGTGAAACCGCCGCCGGCAGGTCGGCCATGACGAGCCCCGAGGCGAAGCGCGCCAGCTCCGTGGTGATGTTCGTGCCGTTGCTCATGTCGTCCCGTCCTGTCCCGTCATCATGCCGGCGCGGGCGAGAATCTGCCGCGCCCGCAGCCGCACCGGCGCGTCCACCATCGTCCCGCCAACCGCGACCGCTCCCTCATCCCCGGCGGCGAGGATCTGCCGCGCCCAGTCGATCTCCGCCGCCGCCGGCGCGAAACCGGCCCGCGCCGGGCCGATCTGCCTTGGATGGATGCAAAGCTTGCCGCCGAAGCCGAGCGACGCCGCATGGCGCGAATCCGCCTCGATCAGCGCCGCGTCGTCCAGCGCCGCCGTCACCCCGTCGAGCGGCGCCGCCAGCCCGGCCAGGCGCGATGCCAGCACCAGCTCGGCGCGCGCCGGCAGCAGCACCTCGCGCAGATGCGCCGCCCCCAGATCGGCGGCATAGTCGATGCTGCCGAAGGCCAGCCGCCGCACCGAAGGCGAAGCCCCGATCTCGCGCGCATTCGCCATCCCGCGCGCCGATTCGACCAGCGCGATCACCCCGCGCCCCATCGCGGCGCTCTCGGCCTGCGCCGCGCTCTCCGCCTTCGCCAGCACGATCCCGGCCACCCGCAGCGTCGCGATCGCGGCAAGATCGTCCGCGTGCCACGGCGTTCCCGCCGCATTCACCCGCACGAAGGCCGCGACCCCGGCCGGCAGCGTCGCCAGCCCGCCCGCCAGCGCGTCGCGCGCCATCGCCTTGCGCGCCGGCGCCACCGCGTCCTCAAGGTCGACGATCACCGCATCGGCGCCGCTCGCCGCCGCCTTGGCATAGCGCTCCGGCCGGTCCGCCGGCACGAACAGCGGCGCGATGGCCGCGAACCCGCTCATGCCGCCCGTGCCTCCATCGTCCGCTTGCCGTCATTGGTCTCGACCCAGAGCGCGAACCCATCCCCCTCGCGCCGCGCGCACAGCGCGAACACCTCGAAATCGAACAGCGGCCGCACCCCGCGAAAACTGAAGCTCGCCGGCCGCCGTCCGCCGATCTCCTCGGCGAACTGCAACAGCCAGGTCGCCTGCAACGGGCCGTGCACGATCAGCCCCGGATACCCCTCGACCCCGGTGACATAGCTGCGGTCGTAATGGATGCGATGGCCGTTGAACGTCACCGCCGAATAGCGGAACAGCAGGGTCGGGCTCGCCGTCATCTCCCGCCGCCATTCCGCCGCCGCGGCCTCCTCTCGCGCCGCCGGCCGCGCCGCGCCGGGCCCGGCATCGAGATCGCGATAGACGATGTCGTGCCGCTCGCTCAGCGCCTTGCCCCGCGCGGTCGACAGCGTGTGCCGCACCGTCACGAAACACAGCGTTCCGCTCCGCCCCTGCTTGACGACGACATCGCCGATCTCCGACTCCCGCCGCACCGTGTCGCCCACAAGCAGCGCGTCATGGAATTCGAGCCCGCCGCCCGCCCACATCCGCCGGGGCAGGGGAACCGGCGGCAGGAAGCCGCCGCGCGCCGGGTGCCCGTCGGCGCCGAGCCGCGCGCCCACCACCGTCGGCGGCGACAGGCACCAATGCACCGCGAGCGGCGCGATCTCGCCCGGCGCCGGCATCTCGTCACCAAGATCGAGCGTCGCGCGCAACTCCCGCACCAGCCGCGGCGCGAGCACATCCTCGGCACTTTCCCGCCGCCCGATCCACTGCCGCAGCATCGCCTCGTCAATCTGTTCCATCACGCCCGGCCCTCCGTGCCGCAAGCCGCGTCCAGCCCGGCGAGCACCGCTTCGGTATGCTCGCCGAGTGCCGGCACCCGTCCATAGTCCCGCGTCACCCCGGCCACGATCGCCGGCGGCGCCGGAATCGCCGCCGGTCCCGCTTCGGTCTCCACCGTGATCCGGCGCAGATGCGGATGCGCCGAAAGTGCCGCCATGTCGTTCATCCGCGCGAAGGCGAGGTCCGCGCGGTCGAGCCTCTCGGCCAGCGCCGCGCCCGGCAGGCGGGCGAAGGCTTCGGCCACCGCCGCATCGGTCTCCGCCCGGTGGTTCACCCGCGCGACATTGCTGGAAAACCGCGCATCCTCCACCAGCTCCGGCCGCTCCAGGATGTCGCGGCACAGCGTCCGCCACTCCCGCTCGCTCTGGATCGAGATCAGCACCGCGTCGCCATCCGCCGCGGCGAACACGCCATAGGGCGCGACCGAGGGATGCGCGAGGCCGACGCGCCGCGGCGGCCGCCCGGCCTCGGCGTTGAGCAGCGGCACCGCCAGCCAGTCGGCGATCACGTCGAACATCGAAATCCGGATATCCGCGCCTTGCCCGCTCTGCCCGCGCGCGATCAGCGCCTCCAGGATCGCCGCGTGCCCGGCCGCGCCGGTCGCGATATCCACGATCGAAATCCCCACCCGCGCCGGCTCGCCCGGCCCGCCGGTGATCGAGGCGAGCCCCGATTCCGCCTGGATCAGCAGGTCATAGGCCTTGCGCCCGGCCAGCGGCCCGCTCTCGCCATAGCCCGAGATCGAGCAGCAGATCAGCCGCGGATGGGCGGCGCGCAGCGTCTCGATGCCGAGCCCCATCCGCGCCATCGCCCCGGGCTTGAGGTTCTGCACCAGGATATCCGCCGTCCCGATCAGTGCGGCCAGCCGCGCCCGTCCGTCCGGTGTGGCCAGGTCGAGCACGACCGATTCCTTGCCCCGGTTGAGCCAGACGAAGTAGCTCGACCCCGCCTTGAGCGCGTCGTCATAGAAGCGGGCGAAATCGCCCTCCGGCCGCTCGATCTTGATCACCCGCGCCCCCGCATCGGCGAGCCGCGCCGTGCAATAGGGCGCCGCCACCGCCTGCTCGACGGCGACGACCGTC
The DNA here is from genome assembly GCF_907164655.1 of Acidocella sp. C78. Lineage (NCBI taxonomy): Bacteria > Pseudomonadati > Pseudomonadota > Alphaproteobacteria > Acetobacterales > Acidocellaceae > Acidocella > Acidocella sp. C78. Next base: position 4,409 of record NZ_CAJQZK010000090.1, on the reverse strand, counting down.
AGCCCCGCCAGCGGCGCGCGCATCAATACGACCTCGGCATGCCGAGCACGTGCTCGGCCAGATACGCCAGCACGAGATTGGTCGAGATCGGCGCCACCTGATAAAGCCGCGTCTCGCGGAACTTGCGCTCGATGTCGTATTCGGCGGCGAAGCCGAACCCGCCATGGGTCTGGATGCAGGCTTCCGCCGCCTCCCACGAGGCTTCCGCCGCCAGCATCTTCGCCATGTTGGCCTCCGCCCCGCAATTCTGCCCGGCCTCGTAGCGCGCCGCCGCCTCGCGCACCATCAGCTCCGCCGCCCGCAGCCGCGCATAGGCCCGCGCGATCGGGAACTGGATGCCCTGGTTCTGCCCGATCGGCCGGCCGAACACTTCGCGCTCCTTCGCATAGGAAACCGATTTCGCGGTGAACCACCTGGCGTCGCCGATGCACTCCGCCGCGATCAGGATGCGCTCCGCGTTCATCCCCGACAGGATATAGCGAAACCCCTTGCCCTCCTCGCCGACCAGCGTGTCCGCCGGAATCCGCAGGTCGTCGAAAAACACCTCCGTCGTCGCATGGTTCATCATCGTGCGGATCGGGCGGATGGTAAGGCCGTTGCCGCGCGCCTCGCGCATGTCGATCAGGAACACCGAAAGCCCCTCGGTCTTCTTCGCCACCGCCTCGCGCGGCGTGGTGCGGGCGAGCAGCAGCATCAGGTCCGAATGCTCCGCCCGCGAGGTCCAGATCTTCTGCCCGTTGACCACGTAGTGCCCGCCCTCGCGCCGCGCCGTGGTCTTCAGCGCGGTGGTGTCGGTGCCGCTGCCCGGCTCGGTCACGCCGAACGCCTGCAACCGCAGCGCCCCGCTGGCGATCTGCGGCAGATAGGCCGCCTTCTGCGCCGCGCTGCCATGCCGCAGCAGCGTGCCCATGATATACATCTGCGCATGGCAGGCGGCGCCGTTGCAGCCGCTGCGCTGGATCTCCTCCAGAATCGCCGCCGCCCCCGAAAGCGGCAGGCCCGATCCGCCATACTCCTCCGGAATCAGCGCCGCGAGCCAGCCATCGCGGGCGAGTGCGGCCACGAACGCCTCCGGATAGGCGCCTTCCTCGTCGAGCCGGCGCCAGTATTCGCCCGGAAACCCGGCGCACAGCTTGCGGATCTCGGTGCGGATCGCCGCATAGGCATCATCCGGGTGGGTCTCGGCGAAACCGTCCATTCTCTCTCCTCCTCGCGCCGCGCCGGCGTTGCGGCCCTGCCCGCCGGTCTTGCCCGGCGTGTTGTCTGCGGCGCCAGCGTACGCCACCGCGTCGCCCTGATGAACCGGCATCGTTTCGCTGGCAGCCATATCATCCTGCGATGGCCCGGCCGGGCCGGCAAGGGGCGGCTCGCCGTTTCACTTTCAAAACAGGCCCTCAGCATGTTGACGAGGCTGCCGATTTTCGGTCTGCTCGCCGCAGGGAGGACTTCCAAATGGCACATTCAACCACCGGTGCTGACGCATCGCTGCCGTGGGCCGCGCGGCTCACGCCGTCGCACTGGCGCATCCTGACCGCGGCCTTTTTCGGCTGGGTCTTCGATGGCTATGAAACCTACGCGCTGATCACCGTGATCGGCCCGGCGATGATCGCGCTGCTGCCCGCCTCCGAGCGCGGCCACCTGCACCAGGCGGCCGGTCTCGCCATCGCCATCACCCTGCTCGGCTGGGCCGCCGGCGGCACGATCGGCGGCATCGTCGCCGACTATATCGGCCGCAAGCGGATGCTGCTGATCTCGGTGGTGGGCTACAGCGTCTTCACCGGCCTCACCGCCTTCAGCACCTCGGTCGCCATGCTGGTGGCGTTCCGCTTCCTCACCGGCCTGTTCCTCGGCAGCGAGTGGAGCACCGGCAACGCCCTGCTGGCCGAAACCTGGCCGAACGAGGCGCGGCCGAAAGGGGCGGGGTTCCTGCAATCGGGCTTCGGCTTCGGCGCCTTCCTCGCCGCCGCAGTGTGGTATTTCGTCCGCCCCCTCGGGCCGGAAGCCTGGCGGGTGATGTTCCTGGTCGGCGTGCTGCCCGGCTTCCTGGTGCTGATCCTGCGCCGCCGCATCGATGAATCGGCGAGCTGGCTGCAAGCGATGCGCGAGAAGCGCTGGGCGGTGACCGAGCGCGCCGCCGCCGCGCGCAGCCAGAGCCGGCCCTTCACCCTGTTCCAGCTCTTCGCCGATGCCGAGGGCCGCCGCCGCACCCTGCTCGCCTGCCTGATGTCGGTCGGCACCACGATGGGCTGGTGGGGCATCGCCACCTGGATTCCGGGCTTCGTCGGCGGTTTTGCCGCCCATCACGGAATGAGCGGGCCCTACTGGGCGAGTGTCGCCGGCCTCGTCTACACCGCCGGCGCGATCCTCGGCTATCTCGCCTCCGGCTTCCTCGCGGACTGGATGGGCAGGCGGCTCTATCTCGTCTTCCTCTTCGCCGGCGGGCTGGTGATGACGCCCGCGGTCTATCTCTGGTCGCATTCGCTGCCGGCGCTGCTGGCGGCGTCGCTGCTGAACGGGTTCTGGACGCTCGGCGCCTTCGCCTGGTACGCGATCTACCTGCCGGAGCTGTTCGCCACCAATGTGCGCGGCACCGCCTCGGCCTTCGTGTTCAACGCCTCGCGCTTCATCGCCTTTCTCGGCCCGCTGCTGGCGGGCCAGCTGATCGGCGCGCTGGGCGGGCTCGCGCATGTGGCGATGGATTTCTCGGTGATCTACCTGCTCGGCCTCGTCGTCGCTCCGTTCATGCCGGAAACCAGGGGCCACAAACTCCCCGACTGAGGCGCGAGAGGAAGCTTGCCCTGCCGGCACCGGCCGGCAGGGCGTTCCGCCTCAGGCGGCCTGGGGCGCGGCCGTCGCCGGGAGGTCGACCCCGAGCTTCGCCGCCGCCGCGGTAGTCTCGGCCGGCGCGCCGGCGAACTGGTAGCCTTCTTCCAGCAGCTTGGTCGTGTAGCGCCGGTTATACGAGAAGGCGAAGATGAATCCGGCCACTCCGACCGTGAAGATGTTCAGGACAATAAATATCAGCCCGATCATGTAGTCGCCACGAAATAAAGCCGGAAATCCACCAAAGAACAGTGTTGTCCAGCTAAATCCATAAAATCCCTTTTTTGTTACTCCCGTTGCAGGATTTTTCAATAAGATTGTCTTTGCCATAAAATAGTCCTCCTGTATGAGGCGAATTAAATTGTTATTCACTTTTCTGTCAACCAAAATATTATGAATTAGCAATATTTTTAAAAACAAAACCTGACCGTGCAGCCTTGTCCTGATGGTTCCATTCCCGGGTGCATGGTGCGGCGGGGCAAGCCGTCCGGAATCCAGTTTTCATGACAAGCGGCGCCACGCCGCTGCCGATTCGCGCCCGGCGCGGGGATGAAAAATTGGCGGGGAGAAAATGGCGACCCTGGCGTGACTCGAACACGCAACCACCCGCTTAGAAGGCGGGTGCTCTATCCAGTTGAGCTACAGGGCCGTCCGGCACCGACAATCGCCGAATTCGCCGCCGATTGCCAGAGCCCGCGCATCGGCGCCGGGGGCGGGCAGGGCGGATCAGTGCGTCCAGTTCGCCCGCCGGTCGGGGCGGAAATTGTCGGCATAGGCCTTGGGCCGGCGGTGCCGCTCGGTCGGGATTTCGAGGTCGAAGGCGATGCCATGCGTCTCGGCATAGGCGATGGCCTCCTCGCGGGTCGCGAATTTCAGCCGCACCTCGCTCGCCAGCATGTCGCCGCTGCCGTCCAGCCCATCAGCGGGTCGATCCGCTTGGCCATCGCCGGTTCGAATTCCAGCACCCACTCCCTCGTCTTCGCCCAGCCGGACTGCATGGCGCTTTTCGGCGGCAGATAGATTCTGGCGCGGTTCATCGTGAAATGTCTCCCCATCCGTCCGTCTCGGGGCGCCCGGATTCGAACCGGGGGCCTCTTGTACCCAAACAAGCGCGCTACCAGGCTGCGCCACGCCCCGCTCGGACGATCGCTACCTACAGCGCCTGCGAGGTGCGAGGCAAGCGCCTCACTTGCCATCCCCGAATTGCGGCCCGATCACCTTGTCGCCCACATCGATATCGTCCTTCGCGGTGATCCCGCCCTGCAACTCGATCGTCGCCGCCACCTCACATGGCTGGAAATGATCCGCAGGCTCTGCGGCACCGTCTCGTTGGCAATGTGCCTTATCGTCCCGTGCGGCCCGACGAACACCATGTCCAGCGGCACCAGCGTGTTCTTCATCCACATCTCCGAGACCTGCGGCGGGTTCCACGGAAAGATCATCCCCCCATCGGCGGCGACGCTCTTGCGAAACATCAGCCCGATTTCCTGCTGCTTCGGCATCAGCGCTCGCTCCACCTTGAAGACGAACCGCTTGCCATGCTGGTTGACGATGGTGATCGTCTCGGTCGGCAGCTTCGCCTGCGG
>NZ_CAJQZK010000089.1:0-46909 GCF_907164655.1 Acidocella sp. C78 | reverse complement strand
GGAGCGGCGGCGGCGCTCAGAGGCCGAAATAGGCCTCGTGCACGGCGTCGCTCGCCTCCAGCTCGGCGCGCGTGCCGGAAAGCCGCACCCGCCCGCCATCGATCAGGTAGCCCCGATCGGCCAGCGGCAGGAAAGCGACGTTCTGTTCGGCGATCAGCAGCGTCATCCCGCCGGTGATCGCGGTCTTCAGAACATCGACCACCTGCTTGACGAAGACCGGCGCAAGGCCGGACGAGGGCTCGTCCATCAGCAGCAGTTTCGGCTCGGAGACCAGCACCTTGGCGATGCCGAGCATCTTGCGCTGCCCGCCCGACAAGCTGGAGGCGAGATCGCGCCGCTTGCCGGCGAGCGCGGGAAACAGTTCGTAGAGCCGGCCGCTGCGCCGCCGCACCTCGGCGGCCGAGAGGAAATAGCCGCCGAGGCGGATATTCTCCTCGATGGTCAGGCCGGGAAACACGCCGAGTTCGGACATGAAGGCGATGCCGCGGCGGATGCGCTGGTCCGGCGGCAGCGCGCCGACCGGCTCGCCATCGAACGTGATCGTCCCGCCGGTGCAGGGCAGCAGCCCGATGATCGTGCGCAGCAGCGTGGTCTTGCCGGCGCTGTTGGCGCCAAGCAGGATCACCGTCTCGCCCGCGTCCACCGCGAGGTCGATGCCCCAGAGAACCTGCATCGGGCCATATCCGGACTCGACGCCCTTGAGTGCGAGAAGGGTCATGCCGTCAGCCTCCGATGAACGCGGCAACCACGTCCGGGTCCTGCGATGCCGCCTTGAGCGAGCCCTCGAACAGCATCCGCCCCGCGCCCAGCACGATCACCCGGTCGGTGATGCGGTTGAGGAAATCGAGCAGATGCTCGACGACGATGAGCGCGATGCCCTGCGCGGCGAGCGATTTCAGCAGCTCGGCGATGCCCCCGAGTTCCGCCGGATTGAGCCCGGCGCCGATCTCGTCGATCAGCAGCAGCCGCGGATTGGTCGCCAGCGCGCGGCCGAGATCGAGCATCTTCTGCTGGTTGACGGTCAGCGCCCCGGCGATCGCGTCGGCCTGGTCGGCGAGCCCGATGCCGGCGAGAATCTCGTCGATATCAACCGCGCCGCGCCCGGCGAAGGTCGCGGCAACCTCGATATTCTCGCGCACCCGCATCGCCCGAAAACATTTCGGCACCTGGAAGCTGCGGTTGATGCCGAGCCGGGCGATGCGAAACAGCTTCAGGCGCTGGATTTCCCGCCCCTCGAACAGGATGCGCCCGGCATCGGCCTGGTGCACGCCGGAGATGACGTTGATCGTCGTCGTCTTGCCCGAGCCGTTGGGCCCGACGAGCCCGACAATCTCGCCCGCGGACACCGAGAAACTCTGCCGGTCGAGCACGGTGAGCCCGCCGAAGCGCTTGCTCACCCCTTCCAGCCGCAGCAGCGGTTCAGAGGACATCGACATTTCTCCGGATCAGCAGCGACATCAGGCCATTGGGCAGGAACAGCACCAGCAGCACGATCAGCAGCCCGTAGAGCAGCTCGAAATATTGCGGCGCCGAAACGCCGATCACCGCGTAGAACGCATAGAGCAAGGCAGCGCCGAGCAGCGGCCCGATCACCGTACCAACCCCGCCGAACAGGGCGAAGACGATGGCGAAGACCGAAATCTGCAACGTGAACACCGCATCGGGATAGAAGACCGAAAGGTTCCACGCATAGGCGCCGCCGGCCAGCCCGGCGATGCCGGCAGAAGCCAGCCACACGATGAGGCGCTCGCGCACGATATCCACACCCGCGAGCCCCGCGCTGATCGGGTCCTGATGCATCGCCCGCAGCCCGAGCCCGAAGCGCGAACGCCGGAAATACGCGGCAAGCCCGGTGGCGAGCAGCAGCACCGCCAACATCGTCGCATAGCTCGCCGTCGGCGCGTAGACCTGCTCGATCTTCACGCCATAAGGCCCGCCGGTCACATGCTTCAGCGCCTCGTTCGCCACCACGTAATAGATGATCTGCGAGGCGGCGAGATTGGCGATCGAGAAATATGCGCCCGAGAGCCGCAGCAGCGGCCCGAGAATGAGCCCGACCACGACCGCCGCCAGCCCGCCACCGAGCACACAGACCAGCACCGGCATTCCGGTGAACGTCACCAGCAGCGAGGTGGCGTAGGCGCCGGTGCCGAAGAAGCCGACATAGCCGAACGGCAGATACCCGGTGAACCCGTAAAGCAGGTTCAGCCCCTGGGCGAGCGCCATGAAGGTCATCATGGTGAACAGCACGGACTGGTTGCCATAGACATGCGGCAGCACCAGAAACATGGCGGCGAGAATGGCCAGCACCGCGGCCGGATAACGCACAGTATTGTCCTGCTTACGCACTGCGCACCGCCTTGCCGAGCAGGCCGGAGGGCCGGATCAGCACGATGACGAGCAGCAGCGCATAGGGCACGAGATTCGACCACGAGGCGTAATAGGTCTGCATCAGCATCGTTCCCACGCCGAACACGAGGCCGCCGACCACTGTGCCGAGCGGATTGCCGAGCGAGCCGATGATGATGATGGCGAACGACGTCGTGGTCAGGCTGTCGCCGATCGAGGGCGACACCGAGCCGACCATGTAGGGCACGAACACGCCGGCGATCCCGGCCAGCGACAGGCCGATCATGAAGGCGATCGCCGAAACCCGGTCGACATCGATGCCGGTGGCGCGCGCCTCGTCGCGGTCGGCCATGATCGCGCGCGTCGCGAAGCCGAGCCGCGTGCGGGTGAAATAGAGCCAGAGCCCGCCGATGCAGAGAATGCTCACCGCCGCCGCGACCCACCAGCTATCCGGAAATTCCTGGCCGAACACGCCGATATTCCCCGACCCCAGCGCCTCGCCGGGCAACGAGCGCTGGTCCGCGCCGAAAATGAAGAGCATCACCGCCTCGATCATCTGGGCGATGCCGAAGAACAAGATGAACGACAGCATCTCCGGGTCCTGGCTGCGCTGCAACCGCGGCACCACGCCGTAATACAGCGGATACCCGATCAGAATTCCGCCCAGAACCGCCAGCGGAATGCCGAAGATCGGGTTGAGGTGAAGCTCGTGCACCAGCAGCCACGCGCCGAACCCGCCCAGCATGATGAACTGGCCATGGGCGAGGTTGATCATCCGCATCACGCCGAAGACGAGATTGAGACCGATGCCGACGAGGCTGAAGAAGATGCCGTAGAGAATGCCGCCGATCAGCGCGTATTCGAGAAGTGCCAACGGCGCGCCCTTTCTTGCAGGGAAGGTGGAAACCAGTGGTCCGGATAGACGAAAGATCCCGGCCCGTCACGGGCCGGGATCCGGCGTTTCATACCGGGCCGCTCAGTGGCGCGGCGCGGGGTAGACCATCGTGCCGGTCGCCTTGTCCTGCGGATAGACCACGACGATCTTGTTGCTCTTGCCGGAGGGAACGAGCTGCGCGACCGGCAGCAGCTCGCCGAGCTGGGCGCCGTTCGCGTTGATCTTGAACTTGCCGAGCACCGTCGTCGTCTTGCCGGACATGTCCATCAGCGCCTGATGGAACGCGAGCTGCGAGAATTTCGGCGCGGTGCCGAGCATGTCCTGCATGATCAGGCCGGTGTTGTAGCCGGCGGCGTCGAGGAAATTCGGCGCGTTATGCGTCGCCGCGGTGAAATCCTTCACGAAGGTCGCGGTGTTCGGGCCATAGGTGGTCTTGGCGAAGCTCACCAGCGGCGGCGTCGGATAGGTGTAGGTGTAGGCGAGGGTTTTCGCGCCGACATTCTTCGTCATCAGGGCGAGAAGCTGGCCGGGGAAAATGGTGAACGTCATCTTGAAATGCAGGCCGCTGCCGGCCAGCGTGTGCAGGAAGGCGATGTCGTTCGGCGGATAGCCGAACTCGATCACCGCGTCCGGCCGGTGCGCCGCGATCGTGTGCAGCAGCACGGTGTAGTTGGACTCGCTGGTCGGCACGCCGTGATAATAAACCGGCGTGACGCCGCCCTGCTTCAGCGTCGCCTTCAGGGTTTCGGCCTGCGACGCGTCGAAATCGTTCGAATCGTAGATGACGGCGATGCGCTTGATCTTGTGATCGAGCAGGAAATGGCCGAGCGGCAGCGGCCACACCGTGGAGGCGGGAATGCTGACATCGGCGAGATAATCGGTCTTCTTGGTGAAGAAGTTCGCCCCCGAGCCGGTCGGGTCGATCAGCAGCATGTGGTGCTCGGCGGCCAGCGGAATCGCGACCGAGGTCAGCACCGAGCCGAAATCGGCGACCAGCAGGTTCACATGGTCCTGGGTGATGAGCTGGTTGTAGAGCGTCGTCGCGGTCGAGGTCGAGCTCTGGTCGTCATAGGCGACGATCTTGACCGGAATCTTCTTGTTGAACGCCTTGACGAAGACGCCGCCGGACTTGTTCACGGTATCCGCCCAGTATTCGAGCCCGTGATACTGCCCCTCGGACGCCACCGCGAAAGACCCGCTGCTCGCATAGAGGGTGCCGATCTTCAGAACCGACGGCGCCGTCGCCGCGGCGGCCTGGCCGATGCCGGCCAGCGCCAGGCCCGAGGCGAGAATTCCCGCCGCGCAAGCACCCAAGGCGCGTTTGAATTGTGCCCGCATGATTACTTTCCTTAATGAAAAAGCCAGTCAAGGCCAGTTGTAAAAAACGAGGCGTCGTTATTACCATAGCGGCGGCGCGGTCAATACTCATGATTCGTAAATATGCCGTGAGCGCGAACGCCCCGCGCGCGGCAATGCGGATCGCCACCCGCTCGGCAATTGCAACGATCTCCGCGCGCGGCCGCCTGAGCGGCCCGTATTATTTATTGTCCTCGAAATGTATCCCGATCTTCAACGCGCCCGTGTCGATCCGGCCTGCAGACGGCCGGCCGATGCGCGCGCCGCCCTCGTTACGCAGGCGGGAGATGAGCCCTACCCGGTCAATTAGTCTATATTTTAATCATATGATGATTTTATACTCTATTACTGACCAAAAACAACCCTGACCCAGTCTTATTCTGCATATTTTTTGTTATTTGCCCGTTGTTGCACCAGATCGAATGGCCTATTTTTTCTCCATTCAGGCCGGATCTGGCAATTCCGTCATCCGGCCCGCCCTTTTCAAATGGAGACCGCGCATGATCCGAATGAAAACGCTGCTTCGTGCCGTTGGGGCGCTTGCGGGTGTCGGGCTCGCAGGCCTGGCCACTGCACATGCGGCCTCCCCCGCCTTGCCGCCGAACATCGCGAAATCGGGCACCCTGCGCATCTGCAGCGCCGTCAACCTGCCGCCCATGGAGTTCATGAACGCCGCGACGCGGCCGACCGGCCTCGACATCGATCTCGGCGATGCCATCGCGAAGCGTCTCGGCGTCAAGACCGACTGGATCAACATGCCCTTCGCCGGGTTGATCCCCGCCCTGCTCGCCTCGCATTGCGACATCATCATGTCGCAGCTCTTCATCAAGCCGGGCCGGCTGAAGGTGATCGACGAAATCCCCTACATGGTCTCGCACGAAGCCGTTCTGGTGAAACCGGGCGCGAAGCCGGTTCCCTCGCTCGAAAACCTCTCCGGCAAGAAGGTCGCCACCGTCACCGGCACCACCGCAACGGTGCTGCTGAACGCCGCGAACGCCAAACTGCACGCGGCCGGCAAGCCGCCGATCGACATCGTGATGTTCCCCGAAAACACCCAGGCATTGCAGCAGCTCCAGTTCGGCCAGGTCGCGGCCTATGGCGTCGCCTATGAAACCGCGCGCTACTACATCCACAAGGCGCCCGGGCAATTCGCGATGGGTGGCCCGCCCTACTACACGATCGCCACCGGCATCGGCATCCGCAAGAACGAGGCAGTCCTCAACAAGGCGATCGGCTCAACCCTCGCCGGCATGATGAAGGATGGCAGCTACGCGGCGCTCTTTCGCAAATGGTCTCTCGGCATCGACATGCTGAAGCCCGGTTGAGCACGGAGCATCGAGGTGCATTTCGACTGGGCCTATTTCTGGCATCAGCTGCTGGAGCCGAACGGCGCGTTCCTGCAGGGGCTCTGGCTGACGATCATGATCAGCATCGGCGGGCAGGCGATCGGGCTTGCGATCGGCCTGCCCGCCGCCCTCGCCCGGCGCTCCACCACCCGCGCCCTGCAATGGCCGGCGCGCGCCTACATTTTCCTGATGCGCGGCACGCCCTTGCTGGTGCAGATCGTCTTCATCTACACGGGCCTCGCCGCCGCCGGCATTCTCCGCTTCCACGACCTCCATCTCGGCGGAATGATCCTCGCCGGCAACGTGCAGGCCGGCATCCTCGCGCTCGGCCTGAACGAGGGCGCCTACATGGCCGAGATCTTCCGCGCCGGCATCGACGCGATCGATCGCGGCCAGACCGAAGCCGCGAAATCCCTCGGCATGGTGCCCCGGCAAATCCTGCGTCATGTGGTGCTGCCCCAGGCCCTGCGCGTGGTTCTGCTGCCGATCGGCAACCAGTTCAACATCATGCTGAAGAACTCGACGCTCGTCAGCGTGATCGGCGTCTCCGAAATGCTGCTCGTCACCGAGACGATCAATTCGGCCACGTTCCGCACCTTCGAGCTTTATTCGGTGCTCGCCCTCTACTTCCTCGCGCTGACGACGATCTGGGGCCTGGTGATGGCCGCGATCGAGCGCCGGATGGACCATGCGCCCGGCGACGACGCGGTGGAAACCATCCCTCACCCCCTGCCGGAGTCCGCCTGATGCAGCCCCTCCTGATCGAAGCCGAAGACGTCGAAAAGCGGTTCGGCAATACGAAAGTGCTCGATCGCGTCAGCTTCGGCGTCCGCCGCGGCGAGACCGTGGTGCTGATCGGCTCCTCCGGCTCGGGCAAGACCACCCTGCTCCGCTGCATCAACCATCTGGAAACGATCGACAACGGCCGCATCGTGGTCAATGGCGGGCTCATCGGCTTTCGCGAGCAGAATGGAAAACTGGTCGAAGACCGCGAGATCAACATCGCGCGCCAGCGGCGGGATGTCGGCATGGTGTTCCAGCGCTTCAACCTGTTCGCGAACCTCAACGTGATCGACAACATCACCCTCGCACCGGTGAAGGTGCGCGGCCGGCCCCGCGCCGAGGCGGTGGCGCAGGCCGAGGCGCTGCTCGCGCGCGTCGGCCTCGCGCACAAGGCAAGGGCGATGCCCGCCTCGCTCTCCGGCGGCCAGCAGCAGCGCGTCGCCATCGCCCGCGCGCTGGCGATGCAGCCGGCGGTCATGCTCTTCGACGAACCCACCTCCGCGCTCGACCCCGAAATGGTGGGCGAGGTGCTCGCGGTGATGCGCGACCTCGCGCAGGACGGCATGACGATGATGATCGTCACGCACGAAATGGGCTTTGCCCGCAACGTGGCCGACCGGATCATCGTGATGGATCGCGGCCGCATCGTCGAGGACGGCCCGCCTGCCGCCCTGTTCGAACAGCCCGCGCACCCGAAGACGCGCGCGCTGCTCGTGGGGCGGCCCGCATGACCCCGGGCGGCGTCAGTCCGTCCAGTTGGGTTTTGCCGGCAGATTCTCGGGCCGATACGCCGGCACGCACGCCATGCGCTCGGCCACCGAGCGGTGGATCAGCCCGTCCGCGGGGATCAGCCGGGGTTCGCCCAGCGGCAGGTAGACGCCGAGAAACGCCGGCCGTCCCGGCCACTCCCGCCATTTCACGCGTTTCGGAATGATTTCCAGCACCCACCAGAAACCCTTGAGCGAGCTGTGCAGCTTCGCCTCCGGCGACGGCGCGGCGTAGACAAGCCGCCCGCCCGCCCGCCCCTCGCCACGCGCGAGTTCGTCGATCAGGGCGGCATCCATCCTCAACCCGGCCGCCCGCGCCTGCCCGATCATCCACAATAGCGGGTATTTCGACAGCCCGCTCTGCGGCTCCGGATAGCCGCCGCCGATATCCCCATGCACGCCGGCGAACCATACCTGCCGGATGTCCTGCGCCGTCCAGCCGCCATCGCCGCAACGTCCCGGCTTGAAACGCTGCGGCTCGCACCAGGGCAGCAGCCGGAACATCCGCCTGCGCTCATCGATCGAGATCGCCTGGCGGAACATCTCGACACCCGGGTCCGTCCGCGTGAAGCGCAGCGTCTGAAAATCCGGCAGCAGCCGGTCGCGGCGCGGCACGATCACCGACGACACCGTATCCCAGACCCCGATGAACCTGATCGTGACCCGCCGGCCGCCGGCAACGCGCCCGAACGCCCATGCCGCCGGCAGACCGGTCGCGACCTCCGCCTCCGGCGCGGCCGCGCGCAGCGCCGCCCGATCGGCAACCCGCCGGCTCCTGTGGCTGTCGCGACTCGCCTTCTTGTAGGCGGTGAAGGCGTAGCCGGCGAGGTTGAGCTGCGCTGCCGGCAGCAGCCCGATCACGTAGATGAACGCGGCAAGCACCCGCACCTCGTAGGCGCCACGGCTGAAGCCGAAGAGCCAGATCGCGTCGCCCTCCTCATATTGCGTGCACAGAAACCGGTACGCGGCGAGCACCTTCTCGTCGAGGCCATAGCCCGCAACCACGCCGAGGAATTCCGTCACGTCGGATTTCAGCCGCTGCCACGTGTCGAAATCGCCGACGGTGCCGACACCGGGGCTGTAGCGGACGAGTTGGCCCCGATCCTTCTCAAGAACCCGGAAGAGCTTCAGTACATTCGTCTGCGTCGATTCGATGCGGTCGCCGGTCCCATCGCAGCAAATGACGATATTTTTCGACATGACATGTTCCCCGCGCGTCCAGCGCCCGCATTTCAAAGGGCAGCGCCCGCAGCAGCCGGTCTGCGCTCATTTCCCGGCCCTGTGTTTTCGCCACGCGCCGTCGCCCGAACTCAGAAATCATTAAGACTCCTTGGCTAGACTTTCGTCCATGATGCTCTCCCGGCGTTCCCTGCTGCTTGCCGCGACCGCGCTCAGCCTGACCGCCTGTTCCGGCGGCGGCGGCGGTTCCGCGCCCGTCTCGGCCCAAACGGCTCCACCCGCGAGCAACACGACCGGCGGCGGGGCCGCCGGCGTTGCGCCAACGGCGACGAATATCGGCGGGATCTCGGTCTATCTCGGCCCCCAGAGCACCAATGTCTATCCAACCTTCAACCAGTATACGCCGACCAACGTGCTGCCCGTCCTGCAAGCGGGCATTACCGGTGCGGGCGTGAAAATCGGCGTGCTGGACAGCGGGGTGAACACCGCCGTGCCCTCGCTGGGCGGTCGCATCGCCTGGTTCAATTCCTACATCGCGCAGGGGAACGCCACGGTCTCGGCCAACAACCTCGCCTCCGCCAACGATCCCTTCGGCCACGGCACCGTCGTCACCGCTCTTCTCGCCGGCGACCAGCAGGGGACCTACGGCAACAATTCCGGCCCGACGAATTTCTTCCCCGGCGGCGTCGCCCCCGGCGCGACCGTCTATGCCGCCCAGATCTGCGACTCCACCGGCGCCTGCCAGCTTTTCACGAAGCCGTATCAGGATCTTCAGGCCCAGGGCGTCCACCTCTTCAACAACTCCGTCGGCGAGAACATCAGCACCTACAGCAGCGCGGCGGCGGCACAATCCACCGCCCAGGCGGTCGGCTCCCTGTTCGCGTCCCTGCCCGCGAACAACCTCTATGTCTGGGCGGCGGGAAACAACCCGGCAAACCCCGGCGATATCAGCGTCGAGGCCGAGGTCCCGGTCTATACCCAAGCGCTCCAGCCGCAATGGCTCGTCGCCGTGAATGTCGATATCGGCACCGATGGCAAGGTCTCGGGCCTCGATCCCTCGTCGGATGCCTGCGGCGTCGCCGCGCAATGGTGCGTGGCGGCACCCGGTAACGTCCAGATCCCGATCGTCGCCGGCACCGCCTTCGTCACCGGCTACGGAATCGGCACCTCCTTCGCCACCCCGATCGTGACCGGCACGGCCGCGCTGGTCTGGCAGAAATACCCCTGGTTCACGCCCGCCAACATCACCGACACCATCCTGACCACGGCCACCCATCTCGGCAGCGGCACCGGGCCGAACAGCACCTATGGCTGGGGGCTGATCAACGCCGCCGCCGCGGTCAACGGGCCGGCCGCCTTCGCCTTCGGCACCTTCGCCGCCAATATCGGCGCCGACCAGTCGACCTTCGCCAACCCGATTTCCGGATCGGGCGGCCTTGCGCTCTCGGGCACGACCGGAACCCTCACGCTCACCGCCGCCAACACCTATACCGGCGGCACCACGGTCAGCAGCGGCAACCTGAACCTCACCGGCAGCCTCGCATCGGGCGTCACCGTCACCGGCGGCACCTTCGGCGGGTCGGGAACCGTCACCGGCAATGTCGTGGCTAGCGGCGGCACCGTCATCAGCCAGGGCAATGTCGGCGGCGCGCCCGGCCTGACCATCAACGGTAACTACACCGCGCAATCCGGCGCCAATACCGCGATCGCCATCGGCACGCCGCTCACGGTGAGCGGCAAGGCGACACTCGCCGGCAACGCGCAGGTGCTGGCCCCGCCCACCACCTACACCCCCAAAGCCACCGAAATCTTCATCGCTGCCGGCTCAATCGCGGGAACATTTGGCAGCCAGACCTACGGCGCCGGCGTCTTCTACACCGTCGGCCAGTTCACCTATGGCCCGACGACGGTCTCCGCCACCGTCGCGGCCTCCAATGTCGCCCAGGTCGCCAGCGTGATGCCGGGCGCGACCACCGCCTCGGTCGCCGGCGGCGCCGCCATCCAGAGCGGCCTCCAATACGCCACCTCGACCGCCGCCGCCGGCACGCCGGGCGCGGCCCAGTTCATCAGAACCGCCGGCCAGATCCTCGCCGCGACAACGACCCAACAGGCCCAGACCTCCCTGACCAGCGTGTCCGGCGAAGCCTACCCAACCATGAGAACGGTCTCCGCCACGGCCGAAATGTCGCTGCTCGATACCACCGCCCGGCACATCGCCCTGTCCGGCACACCCGGCAAAACGACCACCTGGCTGCAATATGACGGCGATTTCGGCCGCCTCGCCGCGAAAGGCGCCGACAGCGCGCGGTTCGGCAGCAACGGCTTCACCGCCGGCTTCGACACGCCTGTCGGCGGCGCCCTCTCGCTGGGCGGCGCGATCAGCCACATCTCCTCGTCCGGCACCCTTTCCGGCGTCGGCGGCAGCGGCAACGACGATCTGAACACGGCCGATCTCTACGCCCGCTATGGCGGCAACACCGGCCCCTACGCCACGGCACAGCTCGCCTGGTCCCGGGTCAACGGCCGCATCCGCCGCTCGATCTACACCGCCAGTTCAACCCTCGGCGTCGCCGGCACGATCGCCGACACCATGATCGCCGGGGCGGGCGAGCTTGGCTACGACGCGGGCGGGCTCAACCCGTTCCTCTCGATCGCCGATATCAGATACGACAGCGGCGCCACCAGCGAAACCGGCGGCAACGGGTTCGGCCTCCGCCTCGGCGGGCAGTCGGCAAGCTACGCCCTCACCACCGTCGGGCTGCGGGTCAGCGACGATGTCATCGCCCTGGGGCGGGTCATCGCGCTGCACGCGACACTCGCCTGGCGCCATGCCATCGCCAATGCCCGGTTCATGACCGCCAGCTTCAACGCCACGCCCGGCGCCGCCTTCCGCAGCTATGGCCAGAGCATGCCGGCGAACGAGGGGATCGCGGGCCTCGCGCTCGCCGGCGACCTCGCCGGCGGCTGGCGCTGGCAGGCCGGCTGGACCGCGACGATCGACGGCCAGGGCCTCGCCTCGAACGCGCTCGACGCCGGCGTCAAGCTCCGGTTCTGACGGCCCCGCACCGGCCCGCGCCCAGCCGGCCCACCCTCATGCCCCGCGCGTGGCGATGGCCGCGCGCTGCCACCGATGCCGCACGCAGACATACAAAATCGCGATCCCCACGCCGGCGGTGAGCACGAGCGCGACAGCCGGCGTGCCATAGCCAAGCCCGCTGCTCTGCACCGGCTTGTCGAACCAGTCGGCGAAGGAGGCCCCATCGGCCGGGTCATGATATAAGCGGTCCAGAACGCGGCGACCTCGTTCAGGCCGAACGCGACATAGGCAAGCCCCGGCAGCGCGAACAGGATGGAAAACAGGATGGCCGAATTCAGGTAACCCATGCCGAACGTCGCCGCGGTCAGGTCGCCGGCCGCGGTGCCGAGCGCGAAGGTGGCGCTCACGGTCGCCCAGTAGAACGCCTCGCGCCGCGGCGTCACCACGGTGTGGATCGAAAGGCTCCGCTCGCTCGCCCTCCACCCCCACAGGATCAGGAGCAGGCCCGCCGCGAACAGGACAGTCGATATCGCATAGGGAACGCCCAGAACGACATGGATCACATCCGCCACCATGGTGCCGAAAATCGCGACCATCACCACCAGCAGCCAATAGGCCGCCGGCACATGCCTGCGCGTGGCGAACTGCAACGCGAGCGCCAGCGCAAACCCGAGCCCTCCCGCCGCGACCGCCAGATACGGGTTGGTGTGGAACACCAGAAAATCCGACGTCGCCTCACCCATCGCGGTCGAGATGATCTTCGCGACCCAGAACGACACGGTGATCTCGGGCACCTTGGCCCCGTAATAGCGGTCTTCGTCCAGTCGCATGAAGGTTCTTGCAAGTCCCAACGCACCCGTCCCCTGCTGTGTTCGCATCAGGCTCGAATGGGCAGCCGCGCCCGCGATCGCAAGGGCCGCAATCCGTCGCGCGAATAAACGTCTCGTGATCGGAGCCGCCGCCGGCGCCAATGCCGCGCCGCCCCTGAAAGACCGCCCCGCCCCCGCGCTCAGCGCCCGCCCGCGGCCGGCGTTGCGATCCGCACCGTCGCGGTCATGCCGGCGGCGAGGAACAGGCCCGGCGGCACATGGTCGAGCGTGACATGCACCGGAATCCGCTGCGACAGCCGCACCCATGAATACACCGGATCAACCCGCGGCAGCCCGCTGCGCGCCTCCTGCGCGTTCGCATCGGCAATGCCGCGCCCGATCCCCTGCACATGGCCATCCAGCACCCTGCCGGGGTCGGACATCAGCTCGATCCGGGCCGGCGCGCCCGGCCTGATCCGGTCAAGCTCGGTCTCCTCGAAATACGCGGTCACCCAGAGCTCGCCGGTATCGACCATCGTGATCGCGCCGCTGCCGGCATGGGCGTAATCGCCCTCATGGGCGGTCAGGTTGGTGATCGTGCCGCTCACCGGCGCGCGGACCACCGTGCGCGCGAGGTCGAGTGCTGCCTGCGCAACCCGCGCCTCGTCCGCCTGCACGCGGGCCGCGGCGGCGCGCGCGGCGGCGGCGGCATTGCCCCGGGTTTCCGCCGAAACCGCGATCGCGGGCAGCCGCGCGCGGCGCGCCGCATCCGCCGCCTTCATCCCCGCAATCGCCCGATCGGCGGCGAGCGTCGCCCGTGCGACCGCGAGCCGGTTGGCGAAATCCGCCGGATCGATCCTGAACAGGACCTGACCCTTGCGCACGCGCTCATTGTCGTGAACCGCGACCGCGACGATCCGGCCCGAAATCTCCGGCGCCACCGTCACGGCAAAGGCGCGAACGCGCGCATCCCGCGTCCAGGGCGTCGCGTCGTAGCGATGCCAGGCGGCAAAGCCGAGCCAGAGCGCCGCGGCCACGACGATGAGCGTCGCCAGCCCGGAAAAAACCGGCCGGTAGAGCCGCGCCGGCGATGCCGCGGGCGGGGCCGGGCGGGGCGAGGTCCGCCCCGCGATGGAATCGAGCATGTCGTCTCCGGAGATCACAGCTGCCGCATCCCCAGAACAAGACCGGCAGCAATACAGACGTAAATGGACAGCATGAACAGCGGCCAGTTCCACACCGCCCGGTCGATCCGCAAACGGGTCAGCCCCCGGCGGAGGATGTCGGTCAGCACCACCGCGAGCAGCAGCATCGGCACCGCCGGCTCGATGCCGATCCCGAACATCGACATTTCGGCGAGTACAGGCATCATCTCAGGCGCCGTCCCGGTGCAGCAGGGCGCGGATCGGCACCAGGCCGAGAAACGCGCCGATCGAGACGAGCACGCCGAAAATCATCGCCATCGCCTCGTTGAGCGCGGCGCCGAGATCGAATGACAGCGTATTGGCCGGATCGGCCGCGAGCATGAAGGCGAGGTTGTAGCCGGTCGCCGGGCCCTGGGTCCGGGAATCGGCAAGCCCGATCCCGCCGAGCATCAGGAAGGGCAGCAGCACGAGGGCCTCTTCGCCGAACTCCGCGCTGCGCGTGAACAGCGCAAACCGGACGAACAGGCCCAGCAGCGTCCCCAGCAGAAACCCGCGCAGCATGCCGAGCGTCGCGGCGACCTTCGATGGATGCGCCGCGAACAGCAGCGCCGCGGCCCCGGACATCAGCACGAAGAACGGCCCGTCCCGCCATTGCGAGACATACCAGAACGCGCTGGCCAGCATCACCGCGAGCCCCGCCCGCACGCCATTGCGCCGGGCCTGGCCCGGCACCGGCGAGGCTGCATGAACAAGCGTCGCCGCCCGGTGCCCCTCGAACAAAATCGCCGCGCCGCCGGCGCAGACAATGCCAAGCGCCACCTCGGCGGTGCGGCTCGCCGCGACGATGAAGGCCCCGTTCGGGTCCGCCACGCTGCCATATGAAACGATCCCCGTGGTCAGCCAGGTCAGCGCGAGCGCGTAGGTCTGGTACTGCCGGACCCGGGTGCCGATGAAGGCGCAGCCTCCCGCCCACAGCGCCATCGCGAGGTCGAATTCCAGCGGCCTCTGCGCGAACAGCGCGACGATGACGATGCCGGCCGCCGCCCCGACGATCGTGCCGATCATCCGATAGGCCGATTTGACGAAGGCATGGTCGAGCGAGGGAACGCTGACGGTCAGCACCGTCCACGCCGCCCATCGCGGCGTGTCGAGATGCAGCGCCATCGCGAGATAGAGCGCGAGCAGCGCCGCCGCCGACGTGCGCAGCGCGAAAGCCGCATCCGCGGGCAGGTCGCGCAGCAGGGCGGACGCGGTGCCGCGCAAGCGCGCGCCGGCGGGTGAAAAACGAAGGGCGCTCATGACCAGTGACACGTATTCGCCCCCGCAACCGCGAGTTAGTCCCGCCACCGACTTAGACTTATGCGAAATCGATGCTGAATGCGCGGCCCCGCGCGGCATCCGCCATGCCGGCGTCCACCTCGCCCCTGCAATCGGCCCTGCCCGTGGAAGGGCACCTCGCGGTATTATAACGATCACCGTCGGCGGCCAGACCAACCCCGACGCCGCCTCGTTCTATCCCGGGCCTGAAAGCGCTGCGCGCCGCATCGCCGGCAGGGTGGCGTTCTGGAAGGGCGGCGGGCTCAGCACTCCGGCAGGTTGACCGCGAGGCCGCCGGTCGAGGTCTCCTTGTATTTGGTGTTCATGTCGATGCCGGTCTGCCGCATGGTCTCGATGCAGTTGTCGAGCGGCATGAAGTGCCGGCCATCGCCGCGCAGCGCCATGCTCGCCGCCGCGACCGCCTTGATCGCGCCCAACCCGTTGCGCTCGATGCAGGGCACCTGCACGAGCCCTCTGGCCGGATCGCAGGTAATCCCGAGATGATGCTCCAGCGCGATCTCGGCGGCGTTCTCGACCTGCGCGTTGGTGCCGCCGAGTGCCGCGCAAAGCCCCGCCGCCGCCATCGCCGCCGCCGAGCCGACCTCGCCCTGGCAGCCCACCTCCGCCCCCGAGATCGAGGCGTTGTGCTTGATCAGCCCGCCGATCGCCGCCGCCGTCAGCAGGAAATTCCTGATGCCCTCCGCCGTCGCGCCGTGGCAATGGTCGCGATAATAGCGGATCACCGCCGGCACGACGCCGGCCGCGCCGTTGGTCGGCGAGGTCACGACGCGCCCGCCCGCCGCGTTCTCCTCGTTCACCGCCATCGCGTAAACCGAGATCCAGTCGTTCACCACATGCGGCTGCAAGGCGTTGCGCCCCGCCTCGGCGAGCAGCTGCTGATGAATGCCGCGCGCCCGGCGCCGCACCGAAAGGCCGCCGGGCAACACGCCCTCCTGGCGCAGCCCGCGCGCGATGCACTCATCCATCGCCGACCAGATCGCATCGAGCCGCGCATCGAGCGCATCGCCCGCGTCAACGCGCTCATTGGCGCGTTTCATCGCCGCGATGCTCAGGCCCGAGGCCGCCCCCATCGCCAGCATGTCGGCGGCGCTGCCGAACGGATAGGGATACCCCCTCGCCGCCGTCCGCTCCGCGAGCCGCCCCTCGCCCTCCCGCGCGGCGGCAAGCTCCTCCTCGGTCTGCACGAACCCGCCGCCGATGGAATAATACGTGCGCGAGAGCAAAAGCGTTCCATCCGGCGCGCGGGCGTCCAGCACCAGCCCGTTGGCGTGGCCGGGCAGCGGCGGGCCATAATCGAAGATCAGGTCCGCCTCCGGCGCGAAGATCAACGGCGGCAGCCCGGCGGCGTCGATCACCCCGGCGCGCTTCAGCCGCGCCTCCTCGGCATCGGCGCTGTCCGGGTCGATCGTGGCGGGCTGGAAGCCGAGCAGCCCGAGACAGACCGCGCGGTCGGTGGCGTGCCCGCGGCCGGTGAAGGCCAGCGATCCATGCAGCCGCGCCGTCAGATGCAGGCTCTCGCATTGCGTCCGCCCGCAGGCGCCGCGCAGCTCTTCCAGAAACCGCGCGGCGGCGACCATCGGCCCGATCGTGTGCGACGATGAAGGGCCAATGCCGATCTTGAAGATATCGAATACCGACAGGAACATACCGGCTCCGGTTCGCAAGGGGGGGGCGGCAAGCCGCCCGAAGGGTCGCCTCTCTACTCGGCCGCGCTGGCATAGGCCTCCGGCGGCGGGCAGGAGCAGATCAGGTTTCTGTCGCCATACACATTATCGACGCGGTTGACCGGCGACCAGTATTTGTCGACCCGGAACGCCCCCGGCGGGAAACAGGCCGCCTCGCGGCTATAGGGCCGGTCCCAGTCCCCCACCAGGTCCTCGACCGTGTGCGGCGCCCGCTTCAGCGGATTGTTCTCCCGGTCGAGCCCGCCCGCGGCGATCGCCTCCGCCTCGGCGGCGATCCCGAGCATCGCGGCGATGAACCGGTCCAGCTCCGCCTTCGGCTCGCTCTCGGTCGGCTCCACCATCAGCGTGCCGGCAACCGGCCAGCTCATCGTCGGCGCATGGAAGCCGCTGTCGATCAGCCGCTTGGCGACGTCATCGACCGTCACCCCGGCGCGCTCCTTCATCGGCCGCGTGTCGAGGATGCATTCATGCGCCACCCGGCCCCGCGCGGATGCGTAGAGAATGGGATAGGAAGCCGACAGCCGGCTGGCGATGTAGTTGGCGTTGAGAATGGCGACCTTGGTCGCCTGTGTCAGCCCCTCGCCGCCCATCAGCAGGCAATAGGCCCAGGAGATCAGCAGGATCGAGCCCGAGCCATAGGGCGCGGACGACACCGCGCCGCCCTCCGCCACCAGCGGATCTCCCGGCAGGAACGGCGCCAGATGCGCCTTCACCCCGATCGGCCCCATGCCCGGCCCGCCGCCGCCATGCGGAATGGCGAAGGTCTTGTGCAGGTTCAGATGGCTCACATCGGCGCCGATATCGCCGGGGCGGGACAGGCCGACCATCGCGTTCATGTTCGCGCCGTCGAGATAGACCTGCCCGCCATGCTCATGCGTGATCGCGCAGATCTCGCGCACGGTTTCCTCGAACACGCCATGCGTCGAGGGATAGGTGATCATGCAGGCGGCCAGCCGGTCCGCATGCAGCGCCGCCTTGGCGCGGAAATCCGCGATGTCGATATCGCCATCCGGCGCGACGCCGACAATGACAACCCGCATCCCCGCCATCTGCGCCGAGGCCGGATTGGTGCCATGCGCCGAGGTCGGAATCAAGCAGACATCCCGCCGCGCATCGCCGCGGGCGCGATGATAGGCCTTGATCGTCAGCAGCCCGGCATATTCGCCCTGCGCGCCCGAATTCGGCTGCATCGAGAAGGCGTCATAGCCGGTGATCAGGCACAGCTTCGCCTCCAGATCCGCGATCATCTCGGCATATCCCGCGGTCTGCGACGCCGGTGCGAAAGGATGGACATCCGCGAAGGCCGGCCAGCTCAGCGCCATCATCTCGGCCGCGCCGTTGAGCTTCATGGTGCACGAGCCGAGCGGGATCATCGCCCGGTCGAGCGCGAGGTCGCGATCGGCGAGGCGGCGCATGTAGCGCGTCATCTCCGCCTCGGCGCGGTTCATGTGAAAGATCGGGTGCGTCAGATAGGGCGATGTCCGCAGCAGCCCCTCCGGCAGGCGATAGTCGTGGGCAAGGTCGTCATCCCGCCGCTCGATGCCGAAGGCGCGCCAGATCGCCTCGATATGCCCGCTCGTGGTCCGCTCGTCGAAGGCGATGCCGATCTGCCCCGTCCCCACCCTGCGCAGGTTGATCCCCTCGGCCTCGGCCGATTTGAGGATCGCGCCCTGCACGGCGCCCACCTCGATGGTGATGGTGTCGAAGAACCGCGCCGGCGCCACCCGGTAGCCCTGCGCCTCCAGCCCCTTCACCAGCCGCACGAGCTTGCGATGGATGCGCTCGGCGATCGCCCGCAGCCCCTCGGGGCCGTGAAACACCGCATACATCGACGCCATGACCGCGAGCAGCGCCTGCGCCGTGCAGACATTCGAGGTCGCGTGCTCGCGGCGGATATGCTGCTCGCGGGTCTGCAACGACAGCCGATAGGCCCGGTTGCCGCGCGCATCGATGCTGACGCCGACGATGCGGCCAGGCATGCCGCGCTTCAGCGCGTCGCGCACCGCCATGTAGGCGGCGTGCGGCCCGCCGAACCCCATCGGCACGCCGAAGCGCTGGGCGGAGCCGATGGCGATATCCGCCCCCATCTCGCCCGGCGGCTTCAGCACGGTGAGCGCGAGCAGATCCGCCGCGACGCAGGCCAGCGCCCCCGCGCCATGCAGCGCCGCGATCGCCGGGGTGAAGTCGCGCACATCGCCATGGGTGCCGGGATACTGGAACAGCGCGCCGAACACCTGCCCCGGATCGAGATCGGCGAGCGGATCGCCGACGATCACCCGCCAGCCGAGCGCTGCCGCCCGCGTTTCGATCACGGCGATGGTCTGCGGGTGGCAATGGTGATCGACGAAAAACGCAGCCCCCTTCGCCCTGGTCGCGCGCTGGCACACCGCCATCGCCTCGGCCGCCGCCGTCCCCTCGTCGAGCAGCGACGCGTTGGCGATGTCGAGCGCCGTCAGATCGCAAACCATCGTCTGGAAGTTGAGCAGCGCCTCCAGCCGCCCTTGCGAAATCTCCGGCTGGTATGGCGTGTAGGCGGTATACCAGGCCGGGTTTTCGAAAATGTTGCGCTGGATCGCCGGCGGCGTGACGGTGCCGTGATAGCCTTGGCCGATCAGCGACGTCATCACCCGGTTCTTCGCCGCGACCTCGCGCAGCCGGTTGAGCACGCCCTGCTCGGAGAGCGGCTTGCCCCAATCAAGCGCCGTGCGTAGCCGGATCGCCTCGGGCACGATGCCATCGATCAGCTCATCGAGGCTCGCCGCCCCGACCGTCTCCAGCATCGCCGCCATCTCGCCCGGCGAGGGGCCGATATGGCGGCGATTGGCAAAGTCATAGGGCTCGTAGGGCGTTTCCTGATAGGTCATGGCAGGTCCATCCACCGATATGTGCGCGACAGGCGGCCTCTTTGCGCCGGCGCGCGGCATCCGCCCGCACCCGGCGGACCTGATCGTAGCAACGCCACCGCCAAAGTGAAGCCATTCCCGATCCCCGGCATCCCCGCCCGTTCAGATGGCACGGCGCGCCATCTCCGGAATCGCCCGCAGCCCCGCCAGCGTCGCGACGCTGCACGCCATCACATACCAAGCCGGCGATGCGGCATCGTGCGTCGCGGCGATCAACCCCGTCACGATGAACTGCCCGAACCCGCCAAAAATCGCGACCCCGAGCGCGTAGACGAGCGACATCCCGGTCGCCCGCACCTCGATGGGAAAAATCTCCGCCGTGGTGATGATGATCGTCGCCCCGCCCACCGCGTTCAGCGCCCCGAGCCCGATCACCGCCGAGAGCAGCACGCCCAGCGTCGGCGCCGCGTTCAGCCAGAGAAAGGCGGGATAGATCGTCAGCGCGATCAGGACATAGGCGCTCCCGGCCACCGGCCTGCGCCCGTACCGGTCCGACAGCCAGCCGCCGATCGGTGCTGCAACCAGCGTCACCGCGCCGGCCGCCACCCCCGCGAGCAGCCCCGTCGTCGGCGACATGCCGAGCTGGCGCACCGCATAGGTCGACATGTAGAGCACCACGATGGCGTTGGTCGCGGTCCCGCCGATGATCAGGGCGACACCGGCGACGATCGTGCCGAAATGCCGGCTGAACACCAGCGAAAGCGCGCTCACCTCGCGGGTTCTGGGGTCGCTGTCGTTCGCGTGCGTCTCCCTCAGCGCGCGCAGCAGCCACAGCCCGATCGGCACGATGAGGATTCCGAGCAGGAAGGGAATCCGCCAGCCCCAGCCCAGCACCGCCGCCGCCGGCAGCGCCGCGTGAATCCCGAAGGCCAGCATGGCGGCGAACAGCACGGCAACGCCCTGGCTCGCAAGCTGCCAGCTGCCGAAAAACCCTCTCTCTTCCGCCGGCGCGTATTCGGCGAGCAGCGTCGTCGACGCGCCGACCTCCCCGCCAGCCGAAAATCCCTGGAGCAGCCGCGCCAGCACGATGATGACCGGGCCCGCGAGCCCGACCTGACCATATGTCGGCGCGAGGCCGATCGCCGCCGTGCCCAGCGCCATCGAGAACAGTGCGACGATCGTCGCGATCTTGCGGCCCCGGCGGTCGGCGAAGGCGCCGAACACCACGCCGCCGAGCGGGCGGAGAAAAAACCCGACGCCATAGGTCGCGAAGGACAGCAGCAGCTGCACCGTGCGGTCATGGGTGGGAAAGAACAGCGCGCCGATCGTGCCGGCGAAGAAACTGAAAACGACGAAATCATAGAATTCGAGCGCGTTGCCGATCGTGCAAGCCGCGATCAGCCGGGTCCTGCCCGGATGCGTCAGCGCACTGTCTCCCGCGGTGATTGCGGACATGGTTTCCTCCTGGCGAGGCCCCGGAGATGTGCCGGAGACCTGGATTATCGTTAGTGGAAACCTATCACATATACAGTTGCTATCTGCAACTATTTTTTCGTCCCCCTTTGATTTTCTGCTGCATGCCGCCAACATTCCATGCAGTTGAAAACTGCAATCATATTTTCTATGCATCGAACAGGCGCCGGCCGAACGGAGACCTCCACCGTCCCGGCGCCCTGCACCGGAGGCGACGAATGCCCACCCTTCTCGACGAACTGACGGCGACGGCGGAGGATATCCGCGGCTGGCGCCATCACATCCACCGCCACCCCGAACTCGCCTTCCAGGAGGCCGGCACCGCCGCCTTCATCGCCGGCCTGCTGCGCGACTGGGGATACGACGTCGCCGATTGCGTGGGCGGAACCGGCATCGTCGCCTCGCTCTCCAGCGGCAGCTCCGGCCGGGCGATCGGCCTGCGCGCCGACATGGACGCACTCCCGATGGATGAGGATACCGACGCCGCTCATCGCAGCCTTGTCCCCGGCGTGTCGCACATGTGCGGCCATGACGGGCATTCGGCGATGCTGCTCGGTGCGGCGCGCCACCTCGCCCGCACGAGGCGGTTCGACGGCACCGTGCGCCTCGTCTTCCAGCCGGCCGAGGAAGTCATGGGCGGCGCGCGGGCCATGATGCGCGATGGATTGTTCGAACGCTTTCCGATGCAGGCGATGTTCGGCCTGCACAACATGCCCGGCCTGAAACAGGGCACGCTGTTCTTCACCGCCGGCCCGGTGATGGCGGCGGTGGACAACTGGGAGATCGTCATCACCGGCAAGGGCGGCCACGGCTCGATGCCCGAAGCCACCCGCGATGCCGTGGTGGCGGGCGCGTCGCTGGTAATGGCGCTGCAAACCATCGTCTCGCGCAACATCGCGGCGAAGGAGCAGGCGGTCGTCACCATCGGCGCCTTCCGCGCCGGCGAGGCCGGCAACGTCATCGCGCATTCCGCGACACTGCGCCTCAGCGTCCGCACCACCACGCCGGAAGCCCGCGTCTTCGTGCTCGATCGCATCCGCGCCATCGCCCGCGCACAATGCGAAAGCTACGAGGTCGCCTGCGCGATCAACGAGGGCGAGCCCGGCGCCGTGCTGGTCAACCACGAGGCCGAAACCGCCTTCTGCGCCGAGGTGGCCCGGCGGGTGGCGGGCGCGGACAACGTCGTCACCCCCGGCCCCACCTTCATGGGCAGCGAGGATTTCGCCTTCTTCGCCGGGGCCGTGCCCTGCTGCTACGGCTTCATCGGCAATGGCGACACGCCGATGGTCCACCACCCCGGCTACCGGTTCGACGACCGCAACCTCGCCATCGGCGCCGCCTACTGGGCAGCACTGGCCGAATCCCGCCTCCGCCGGGATGCGGGCGCGGCAGACATTCCCGCCTGACCGGACGATCGCCGCCCCCGCACCCGCCCGCTTTCGCTACGCGCCCGGTCGCGGTATGCACCGCTGCCGCCGGCCATGCGCACGGCGCATGGCGGAGGGAGGAGCAAAAACGTGGCGCGCCAGAGTTTGACCTACCAACTCGCGTCGATCTCCGAAGACGCCGTCGGCCTGGCGGACCGGATGTTCAAGCAGCGCTTCGGCCTGCATGTCCACGACCTCCGCGTGCTGCGCCTGATCGACGACCAGCCCGGCGTGACCTTCACCGCGCTCGCGACGCAAACGAAAATCGAGCGCAGCGCCACCTCGCGGATCGTCACCCGCCTGATCAAGGCAGGCTATGTCCGGCGGAAGAACGACGCGCGGGATGCGCGCCAGTTCCAGCTCACCGCAACGGCGAAGGCGCGCGCCCTGCGCGAGCGCGCCGACCCGCTGACCGCCGACATCGAAGCGCTGGTCCTCTCGGTGCTTCCCGCCGCCAAACGCCGGCAATTCCTCGAAATGCTGGACGCGCTGGCGGGCTGGCTGCAAGCCGATTTCGCCCGCATCCTGGCCGAACGCTATCCCGAGCTCGCATCCCCCGCCAGCAGGGCGCGCCGCGCCAGCAAGGGCGACTGACGCGGCGCCGCAATCAGCCGATCGCCGAAGGATGCCGCGCCAGCGGCGTCACCTCGATCGTCATGAACGGAAACAGCGGCAGGGTGCTGAGAATGTCGTGCAGCGTGTCGTGATCCGGCACGTCGAAGACCGAAAAATTGGCGTACGCCCCGGCGATGCGCCAGAGATGCCGCCACACGCCATCGCGCTGAAGCTCGATCGCGCGCGCCTTCTCGGCGGCCTTCAGGCGGTCGAACTCCGCCTGCGGCAGGTCGCGCGGCGGGTGGACGTCCATGCGGACATGATAGAGCATTGGTCTGTCTCCTGATCAGGTGCGGGCAAAGCGGGCGAACGCCGCCTCGTCGAGCCGGACGCCGAGGCCGGGTCCGGGCGGCAGCAGAACGTTGAAATCCTCGTAAACCAACGGGGTTTCGGCAAGATCGGTGGTCAGGATGCGGGGTCCGAAATGCTCGCAGCCCCATTCCAGCGCCGGAAGTGCTGCGAAAGCGTGCAGATGCGCCGCCGCCCCCACCGAGCTTTCGAGCAGGCAGCCACCATACAGCCCGATCCCCGCCGCCCCGGCCACGGAGGCGACGCGATGCAGGCCGAGCAGCCCGCCATGCTTGACCAGCTTGAGCGAGACCGCATCCGCCGCGCCCGCCTGCGCCACCGCCAGCATGTCGTGCGGGTCGAACACGCTCTCATCGGCCAGCAGCGGCGGCATGCCCGCCTGCCCGCGCAGCCGCGCCATGCCGGCAATGTTCCAGGCCGGCAGCGGCTGTTCGGCAAGACGCAGGCCGAGCGCGTGCAGCGCCGGCAGCCAGCGCCGCGCCGTCGTCTCGTCCCAGGCCTGGTTGATGTCGGCGATCAGCTCGGCCCGCTCGCCAAGCGCCGCGGCAATCCGCTGCATCCGCGCGAGATCCGCCTCCGGCGCCTGCGCGCCCAGCTTCACCTTGAAAACCCGATGCTCGCGGGCTTCGAGCTTCTGCTCCGCCTCCTCGATCTCCTGGCCCGCATCGCCGGAGGCGAGCGTCCACAATACCGGGAAACGGTCGCGCACGATGCCGCCGAGCAGCACCGCGACGGGAACGCCAAGCGTCTGTCCCAGCGCATCGAACAGCGCGGCTTCGATGGCCGCCTTGGCGGCGTTGTTGCGCTTCGCCGCCGCGTCGAGCCGGCTCCGCGCCTGCGCGATCCGGTCGGCCGGATGGCCGAGCAGCGCGGGGGCGAGATAGGCGTCGATATTCGCCTTCATCGCCTCCACGCTCTCCTCGCTCCAGCGCGGCCCGCCAAGGGTCGCGGCCTCGCCGATCCCCTCCGCGCCATTCTCCAGCCGCACGCGGACGATCACGTAGCTCTGCGCCGAAACCGCGGTCTGCGCCAGCTTGTGCCGGCGACGGGTCGGAACGTCGACGATCGTGGCGCCGATGGCGCGGATCGCCACATCGCGCGCGGCGAGGTCGAAGGGAAGTGAATCGGGCATGGAAACTCCGCAAAGGGGGCGGGCGCCGCCGCGAGCGTGCGGCGCCCTTGTGAGTCAGGCCGCTTCGGCGTGGGCGCGGACAACCTCGACGCCGGGCAGATCCGCCGCCTCGCGGTTCAGCACGAAGTCGAAGGCGATGGTCGCGAACGGCTCGTTGAGGCCGCGCGCGTTGATCTCGGCCGGATCGTCGTGGCGGATCACCGGCGGGATCAGCCCGTCGCGGGTGGCGAAGGCAAAATCATCATGCAGGTATTCGTCGCCCTCGATGTTGATCTGCGTGGTCAGCTTGCGGAAGCCCGGCGCGGTGACGAAGAAATGGATATGCGCCGGCCGCCGACCGTGGCGGCCCATCCGGTCGAGCAGCTGTTGCGTCGGCCCCTCCGGCGGGCAGCCATAGCCGGCCGGCAGGATCGAGCGGAAGCGATAGCGGCCCTCGGCGTCGGTCTCGATCCGCCGGCGCAGGTTGTAGCGGCTCTGCGAGGGGTCGAAATGCGAGTAGCCGCCCTTGGTGTTGGCGTGCCAGACATCAACGATGGCGCCGGCAACCGGCCGCCCCTCGATATCCCTCACCTGGCCTTCCATGAACAGCGCCTCGCCGGCTTCCGGGTCCTGGTCGAGCCGCGCCTCGCCCTTGCAGAGCGGCGCGCCGGGAACCCAGAGCGGCCCCTCGATCGTGCGCGGCGTCCCGCCGGCAAGCCCCGCCGCCTGCTCGCGCGCGTCCAGCACGAGGTCGAGAAAATGCTCGATGCCGAGGCCGGCCACCAGCAGCCCGCCCTCGTTCGCCTGGCCGAGCCGGGTGAGATACCCCACCGCGGTCCAGAACTCGCTGGGGCTCACGTCGAACTCTTCGACCGTGCGGCAGATGTCGGCGACGATCCGCCCGACGATGCGCTTCAGCCGCGCATCGCCGCCCGGCTGGTCAAGGCCGGAAGCGCGGGCCAGCAACTCGGTCACATGGGGGGTTTGCATAAGGGAAGTGGTCATCGTTTCCTCCTGTGCCGGATCGCTCCGGCGTTGCGACGGTCCCGGCACCTGCCGGCCGCCTTCGGTTCAGCCTGGATCGCCACCGGCGACGGGAAGCGTGACGCCGGTGATGTAGGACGCCTCGTCGGAGGCGAGGAACAGGATCGCCGCGGCCTGCTCGTCGGCCGTGCCGTAGCGGTGCATCAGGCTCGTCGCGCGGGTCTGCTCGACCACCTGCTCCCACCAGAAGCGGCTCTCGGCGCTGGAGGGCGCGGGCTCGGCCGGGTTGCGCGGCACGAGGCGCGGCGGCGCCTCGGTCCCGCCCGGCGCGACCGCGTTGACCCGCACCCCGCGCTCGGCGCATTCGAAGGCGAGCGACGTGGTGATGGCGTTCACCCCGCCCTTCGCCGCGGCATAAGGCACCCGGTTGATGCCCCGCGTCGCCACCGACGACACGTTGACGATCGCCCCCTGCCGTGCGGCGAGCATCGCCGGCAGCGCCGCGCGGCAGCACCAGAGCGTGGGAAACAGCGAGCGGCGGATTTCCGCCTCGATGCGCGGCGCGTCGTAGCGCTCATAGGGCATCGCCCAGATCGTGCCGCCGACATTGTTGACCAGCACGTCGATCCGCCCGAATCGCGCGAGCGCGCCGGCCATCGCCGCCTCGGCCCCTTCCCAGGTTTCGAGATCCTCATGCAGCGCGATGGCCCCGGCGCCGCCCTCCACCTCGTCGCGCACCTGATCGACCAACGCCGCGCGATCGATCAGCGCGAGCGCCGCCCCCTCGGCGGCCAGCCGCAGCGCCACCGCGCGGCCAATCCCCTGCGCCGCCCCGGTCACCACCGCGACCTTGCCGGCAAAGCGGCCCGGATGCACCAAGCCGTCCATCTCAGGCCGCCACCCGCGGCGCGATTGCTGGCGCGAATTTCTCGTAATGGAAGGCGGCGGGTGCCACCCTGGCATCGCCGAGCCAGCCGCGCACGGCATCGACCATCGGCGGCGGCCCGCAGAGATAGACATCGACATCGCCGCCATTGAGCCAGTCGGGCTCGATATGTCCGGTGACATAGCCGCGCCGCGGATGCGCGCTTGCCTCGGCGGCGACCACGGTGCGGTAGCAAAAGCCCGGCAGGCGGGCGGCAAGCGCATCGAGCCGGTCGCAGCCGACCAGATCCTCGTCGCGGGTCACCCCATAGACGAGGCGGACCGGCTGCGCGCATCCCTCGCCGGCGAGCTGCTCCAGCATGGCGAGAAACGGCGCCAGGCCGGTGCCGCCGGCGAGGAACAGCAGTGGCCGGGACACATCGCGGAGGTAGAAACTGCCGGACGGCCCGGTGAGCGACAGAAGCACCCCCGGTGTTGCTCCGCGCAGGAACAAGCTCATCCGCCCCTCCTCGATGTTGCGGACGAGAAACGTCGCCCGCGTGCGCCCCGGCGCCGAGGCAAAGGAATAGGCGCGGGTTTCCGCGGTGCCGGGAATCCCGACATTGACATATTGTCCCGGCAGGAAGCCGAGCGGTGCCGCAGTCTCGACGCTGAAGCCGATCGCACTCGGCGACAGCATCTCGACGGCGGAAAGCGTCGCCTCGATCGTCTGCGGCGCCGTGCGGCAGGCCGCGCTGGTGGCGAGAATGTCGATCGCAAGATCCGAGCGCGGCCGCATCTGGCAGGCGAGCGCGAAACCCGCCGCCGCCTCGTCCGCATCGAGCGCCTCCTCGATATACGATCCGGCGTCGAACGCGCCGGACTGCACGCGGCACTTGCAGGTGCCGCAGGCCCCGTCGCGGCAGTCGAGCGGAATGTTGATCCCGGCGCGATAGGCGGCATCGGCGACGGTCTCCTCCTCCCGGCACTCGATGAACCGGGTGACGCCGTCCTCGAAATTCAGCGCGATTCTCGCGGTCATGGCCTGGCCTCCGGCTCAGATGTGATAGATGTCGACGACCTGATGAATGCAGTCGTTCTTGAGCACGACCCGCTTGCGCCGGATCAGCGGCGCCGTCCCGGCGAGATCGAGCGTGTAGAACGAGGTGCCGAAATAAAGGTCGGTCGTCCGGTAGCGATAACTCAGTGTCAGCCAGTTGAACCGGATCTCGACGGCGTCGCCCTCGCGCGCGACGATCTCGATATTGCTGATATTGTGCGAGGTGCGCGGCTCGGGCAGGCTGGTCGCGCTCGATCGGTCGGTGCGGATGCGGAACACCCGGTCCTCCAGCCCGCCGCGATCGCCGTACCAGATCAGCGAGATCTCGGTCTGCGGGTCCTCGGTGAGCCGGTCGTCATCGTCCCAGGCGGGCATCCAGAATTCGGCATCCGGCGCATAGCAGGCGAGCCAGGCGTCCCACTCCCGGTCATCGAGGCAGCGCGCCTCGTGATGCAGGAAATCGGCGATCCGCCGATGCAGCGCGGCGGCGCTGTCGAGAGCGGCGCTCATGACGCGTCTCCGGTTGCGGCCTCGCGCCCGAGCGCGCGGCGCATGGCGTCCCGCCAGAACGCGTGCTGGATCACGAACAGCCCCTCATCCTCGGTGCGCCGGCCGCTGAGCCGCGGCGCGATGCCGATCGCGCGCGCCGCCTCGTCCGGCCCCTCGACCCAGTGCGCCGCCCCGCGGGACATGTCGTTCCAGCGCGCGGCCCGGCCCTGATAGGCCATCTGGCACGAGCGGAATTCCTCAAGGTCGTCGGGTGTCGCCATCCCGCTCGCGTTGAAGAAATCCTCATATTGACGAATGCGCCGCGCCCGCGCCTCCGGCGCCTCGCCCACCGGGGCGATGCAGTAGATCGTCACCTCGGTGCGATCGACCGAGAGCGGGCGGAACTGGCGGATCTGCGAGCCGAACTGGTCCATCAGGTAAACATTCGGATACAGGCAGAGATTGCGCGAGCGCTGCACCATCCAGTCGGCCCGCGCAGCACCCATTGTCGCGGCGAGTTCCTCGCGCCGGTCCCAGTTCGGCCGGTCCTCGGGGTTTTCCCATTGCGACCACAGCAGCAGATGGCCGTTCTCGAACGAGTAGAACCCGCCGCCCTGCCGCGCCCAGCCGCCCGCGCTCATGGCGCGCACATTGTCCACCCGCGCCTCGGTCTTCCGCCGGCTGGTGGTGGCGGCGTAATTCCAGTGCACGGCGCTGACATGATAGCCATCCGCGCCGTTCTCGGTCTGGAGCTTCCAGTTGCCGTCATAGACATAGGTCGAGCTGCCGCGCAGCACCTCCAGCCCCTGCGGCGACTGGTCGACGATCAGGTCGATCATCCGCGCCGCGTCGCCGAGATGCACGGCCAGCGGCTGCACGTCCGGGTTCAGGCTGCCGAACAGGAAGCCGCGATACGACTCGAACCGCGCGACCGGGGTGAGATCGTGCGAGCCCTCGGTGTTGAACCCTTCGGGATAGCCGGCGTTCTCGGGGTCCTTCACCTTGAGCAGGCGGCCGGTATTGCTGAAGGTCCAGCCATGGAACGGGCAGGTGAAGGTCGCCTTGCTGGCCCGCTTGTGCCGGCAGAGCATGGCGCCGCGATGGCTGCACGCATTGATGAAGGCGCGCAGCTCGCCCTTGCGGTCCCGCGCGATCACCACCGGCGTGCGGCCCATATGCAGCGTCAGATAGTCGTTCGGCTGCGGGATCTGGCTTTCATGGGCAAGATAGATCCAGTTGCCCTCGAAGATGTGCTTCATCTCCAGCTCGAAGATCTCGGGATCGGTGAAGATGTCGCGGCTGACCCTGAACACCCCGTCCGCCGGCCGGTCATCGAGCGCCGTCTCGATCGCGCGCATCACTCTGTCGTGCATTTCCAGTCCCTCGCTGCAGCCGGCGCCCGGATCGATCTGGGCAATACCCGGCGGGTCGGTTTTCTCTTGAGCAAAGGCGTAAACCCGCCATAACTAGCGCGTCCAAGACTGAATTGGTCGCTTCAATACCCTGGAGGTATCGATGGAGATGCGGCAGCTGCGCTATTTCGTCGAAGTCGCGCGCGAGCGGAACTTCACCCGCGCCGCCGCGCGGCTGAACATCGCCCAACCGCCGCTGAGCCGGCAGATCCAGCAGCTCGAGGACGAGCTCGGCATCGCGCTGATCGAGCGTGGCAGCCGGCCGATCCGCCTCACCGAGGCCGGCAGGCTGGTGTTCGACCAGGCGGTGGACGTGCTCGAACGGATCGACGGCATCCGCACCATGGCGCAGCGCCTCGCCGAGACCGAGCGGCGCCACCTGCGCGTCGGCTTCGTCGCCTCGACGCTCTATGGCTACCTGCCCGAGGTCATCCGCCGCTTTCGCGAGGCGCGGCCCGGCGTGGTGCTGACGCTGCAGGAACTTACCTCGCTCGAACAGATGGAGGCGCTGCGCGAAGGCCGGATCGATGTCGGCTTCGGCCGCATCCCGTTCGAAGACCCCGCCCTCGAACGCCGGCTGCTGCGCAACGAAAATCTCATCGTCGCGGTGCCGCGCTCCGGCCCGCTCGGCCGCGGGTCAACCGCGCTCACCCTCGCGCAGTTGCAGGCCGAGCCGCTGATCGTCTACCCCAAGGCGCCGCGGCCGAGCTATGCCGACCAGGTTCTCGCCCTGTTCCGCGATGCCGCGCTGCGCCCCGCCGCCCTGCACGAGGTCCGCGAACTGCAGACGGCGCTCGGCCTCGTCGCGGCGGAAAGCGGCGTGTGCATCGTCCCCGCCTGCGTCCAGCATCTGCGGCGCGACAACGTCGCCTATCGCCCGCTGGATGCCCCGGCCGCCGTCTCGCCGATCATCATGAGCACCCGCCGGCACGATCCCTCGTCCGAGGTCGACCTGATCCTCCGCCTGCTTCGGCAGCTCTACCAGCTCAAGGGCATCACCTTCGGCGCCTGAAGCGCCACCCGATCCATCCGGATCGGATGTAGTGCTCAATGATATTGATAATCAGCCGCGATGCAGCCGGAACAAGGCGAACAGCAGCAGACCGATCACGCTGGTGCATCCCATGAGCATCACCATGACCAGTTCGGACCGCTTCGCGGATTTCGCATGTTGCGGATGGGCTTGAGGCATCGAATGTCTCCTGTCCAGGCGCTGTCCCGTTCCGCCACGATATGGGAGGCGTCGGCCGCAAATCCAGTCCGCGGTGCCGATCCCCGCGCGGCGCACCCAGCAGATACGACCCGCCCGGGAAAATAAGGAATATTTTTTAGACATATCTTATTAGTATTACAGAGTGAAACAAATCTTCGCTGTTAAACAATCCTTCAGAAACCTCACGTAAAAAAATGCCTGCTTTTCAAGCCATAACCTTCAGGCAGGATGAACGCAGGTGCATTTCGGTCTCCATCGCATTGTCGAAAAAAACAATATATTACTCACCAGTCGGTAATTAAGACGACATTTTGCTAGTCGTATGTTTGCGGGGATGATATAATTCTGGCATGAAACGGGACGGTCGCAGATTTGATCATCGCACCCTGGAAACCATCCGGCTGATGGCTGTAGAGCGGGTGCGCGAGGGCGAAGCGGCCTCTTTGGTGATTGCCTCATACGGGTTCAGCCGCACAACAATCTATAAATGGCTCAGCGCGGCATCGAAGCCTGGGGTCGGGGTGAAAGCCTTGCGGTCACGGCCGGCAACCGGCCGGCCGCGGCGTCTGACGCCGCGCCAGGAGCAGCAGGTGTTGCGTTGGATCAATGGCCGCGATCCGCGCCAATACGGCCTGGATTTCGGGCTGTGGACCCGGCACGTTGTGGCCGAACTGATCGAGCGCAAGTTTGGTATCAAACTCGGTGTGACGGCTGTGGGCGAACTGCTGTCGAAACTGGGCCTGACGCCGCAAAAGCCGTTGCAGCGTGCCTATCAGCGCGATCCGGAGGCGATCGAGGCATGGCGACGTGAGCGGTTTCCTGAAATCGCCAGGCAGGCCAAGTCCTGTGGCGGCGAGGTCTTTTTCTGGGACGAGTCCGGCTTTCGGGCCGACGCCGTGCATGGCAAGACCTGGGGCGTGAAGGGACAGACGCCGATCGTCGAGCGTCCGGGCCAACGGCAATCGATCAGCGCCGCCTCGGCGGTGACAGCCCGCGGCGGGTTCTGGTATTGCACTTATGAAGGCGGCCTGAATGCTGAGTTGTTCGTAGCGCTGCTACGCCGGATGATGCGGCACCGCACGAGGCCGGTGCACCTGGTCCTCGACGGGCTGCCTGCCCACAAAACAGCGCTGGTGAAAGCCTACGTGGCGTCGACCAATGGAATGCTGACGTTGCATTTTCTGCCAGGCTACGCCCCTGACCTGAACCCAGATGAACTGGTCTGGAGCCACATGAAGCGGACG
Source organism: Acidocella sp. C78 (assembly GCF_907164655.1). Lineage (NCBI taxonomy): Bacteria > Pseudomonadati > Pseudomonadota > Alphaproteobacteria > Acetobacterales > Acidocellaceae > Acidocella > Acidocella sp. C78. The sequence continues at coordinate 15,176 of NZ_CAJQZK010000089.1, read as the reverse complement.
GGCGTCGCCCGGACTCCGCTACGCCAAGGCGAAAAGCTTCAGGACAAAATCGAAGCCCAACTCGCCGCCATCAAGCGCAAACCACGTCTCGTGCAATCATTCTTCAAAGCACCAACTGTCGCCTATATTACCGACTGCTGAGTAAATTCAATTTTAGATGCATTCTGCTTCATCAGCTTTACTCCCGACGGCACGATCCTCGATGCCAACGAACGCTTCCTCGATCTCACCGGCTACAGCCTCGCCGAGCTCTCCGGCAGCCATCACCGCCTGCTCGTCGCCCCGGCCGAGCGTGACAGCGCCGACTATTGCGAATTCTGGCAAGACCTGCGCGCCGGCCGCTTCCGCAGCGGCGAATTCCGCCGCACTGGCAAGGGCGGCACCGATGTCTGGCTCCGCGCCTCCTATGTCCCCGTGCACGACCGCAGGGGCACCGTCACGCAAATCGTCAAGCTCGCGCTCGATGTCACCGCCGAGAAGCAGGCTGCCGCCGCGAATGAAAGCCTGCTCGCCGCCATCGGCCGCGCGCAGTCGGTCATCGCCTTCGCGCCCGATGGCACGATTCTCGACGCCAACGAGAATTTCCTCCGCGTGATGGGCTATGCGCGGGACGAAGTGATCGGCCGCAAACACGCGATGTTCGCCACCCCGGCCTATGCCGCGACCCCGGCCTACGCCACGTTCTGGGACCGGCTGCGCCAGGGTGAATTCGTCACCGGCGATTTCGAGCGCATCGGCAAGGGCGGCCGTCCCGTCTGGTTCCAGGCCACCTACAACCCCGTGCTCGACGCCGCCGGCAGGGTGGTGAAAGTGGTCAAGGTCGCCGTCGATCTCACCGCGAAAATGGCGGATGTCGGCCGCGTCGGCGCGGCCCTCGCGCGCATCGCCCAGGGCGATCTCACCGCCTCGGTCGATCGCGAGCTGATCCCCTCGCTCGACAAGCTGCGCGTCGATGTCAACACTGCCACCATCCGCCTGTCGGAAAGCATCGCCGGCGTGCGCCAGAGCACCGACGAGATCAATCTCGGCGTCAGCGAAATCGCCACCGCCGCCGACGATCTCGCCCGCCGCACCGAGCAGCAGGCGTCGACGCTCGAGGAAACCGCCGCCGTGCTCGACAGTGTGACCACCGGCATCCGCCGCACCGCGGACACCGCCGCCCGCGCCGCCAGGGCGGTCGATGCCACCAGCGAAGCCGCCCGCAAATCCCACGCCGTCGTCGGCGAGGCGGTGGCGGCGATGAACCGGATCGAGGCCTCCTCGCGCGAGATCGACCAGATCATCGGCCTGATCGACGAAGTGGCGTTCCAGACCAACCTGCTGGCGCTGAACGCCGGGGTCGAGGCCGCGCGCGCCGGCGAGGCCGGGCGCGGCTTCGCCGTCGTCGCCACCGAGGTCCGCGCGCTTGCCCACCGTTCGGCGGATGCGGCGAAATCGATCAAGCAGCTCATCGCCCGCTCCTCCGAACAGGTCAACGCCGGTGTCCACCTCGTCGGCGAAACCGGCACCGCGCTCGATACCATCCTGAGCCATGTCACCGACCTGCACGGCCTGGTCGGCGAAATGGCCAGCGCCGCCGCCGAGCAGTCCGGCAGCCTCGCCGAAATCAACACCGCCACCAGCCAGATGAACCAGGCGGTGCAGCAGAACGCCGCGATGGTCGAGCAAACCTCCGCCGCCACCCATTCCCTGCGCGAGGAAATCGGCCGCCTCGCCGGCCGTGTCGCCGACTTCCGCACGGCAGGCCCCGCGCCGCACGCCACGCCCACCGGTCTCGCAGCCCCCTTTGCCTCCAGCCGTCCGGTTCCCAACCCGGCCTACGCCGTGGCGAGATAGAGCACTTTCCGATCCATCCGGATCGGATGTAGTGCTCTATGATAATGATATTCAGAGCATCTTTATCCGATCAGATGACTCTATCTGATCGGATGACGCTCTAACGCCAACCACCAACCCCGGTAACCTCCGGCGGCATCGCGGCCCGCACCGCCGGGCCGCCATCGGCGTGGGGGAAATCCACCACATCCCCCGGCCGCTTGGCGCGCGTCATGAAGGCGGGAGGAATGCAGCCCCGCCTCGCCGCCATCCGCCCCTGCCCAGCGCGGCCGCGGCTGCTACCTCCGCCGACGCGCCCAAATGAAACCGACAAGGCTTCATGTGGGCCGATCTTCACGTTTGAATACAATATGTTGTTTGACGACTCATTTTGTCCAACTGAACAAACGCCATCTGTGAAATCAAAAACAACGGCGCCAGGCTAATGTTTAAAATATTTATTTGAAGTTGTTTTTGAATTATTTTATTTAAATATAGTTAAAAACAATATATTGTATCTCATAAGAGAAATATATATTGATTCACGATGGCGTTACAAATAAATAATGATATGAAATGAAATAGATTATTTCGTTCTGATAATGGGACAATAAGATGCCTTTACAATATTCAATGAGTAAACAGCCTGTCGGTTCCGAAGAGCGATTATTCATATTCATATATTCTGAAAATATTGATATTGAATCTATTAAAAATAACCTTTCCGGATTGAACATAATTTTTAAAATATATTCAAATTCATTTTTTGAAAATGGCGAATTTATGAAGCAAACCGTGGATATGTATATATTATACATGGAATATATAGATATAGATTTACTTTCACGTATTGTTGAAATCAAGAAAATTAACAGCACACCTGTGATTGTCATTTCGAATCATCACGATAGTACGCTTGAAATTTCAGTCCTCAGACTCGGCGCTGATGACTATTGGAGTTCGGTCAATTCAAGGGAAATATTTCAGATAAGAACCGAGAAATTTTTCAGAAATTCCAGTAAAACGCCGCGCAAGACTCAGCTTTCAATGCCGGATATTATTCAAAATAATTCTGGAATTCAGGAAAAGGCATGGAGCAATTACTTTACACCCCATGAATTTATGGCATTGACAACCCTCATCGAGAATCCCGGCGAAATCGTCACGCGTGAGGATCTCTCGCTCCTGGTCAGAGGCCGGGCCCCAAACCACAACAGCACGTCACGCGACAGGTCGGCCGACAACCTGCTGTCCCGGATCCGCGCCAAGCTGAAGCGGCTCGGCGTCTACAGGAACGACATCAAATGCTTCAACGGCATCGGCTATGCATTCATCGGCGACAGGGACGAACTCGTGAACGCGCTCGATGCCCGGTTCGCGGAAAGCAACCCCCGGACACCGGGCAACAACGCCGCGCGCACATGACGGCACACCCCGAAGGGCCGGGCCCGACGCGCCTTTTCATCAATCCTTCCCGCGAGGTCCACAAAGCTGTCATGCACTTCGTCTAGACGAGTCCCGAACTTCAACGGGAGAACATGACCATGGCGACCAGTTTTTCCTCGCTCGACGAGGAGCGCTTCAAGTCGTTCCACTGGCGAGCGATCGTGACAACGGGCCTCGGGGTCTTCTGCGACGGGTACGACCTCTCCTCGATCGGCATCGTCCTGCCGCTGGTGCTCGGCTCCTTCGGCATCGCGAAAATGGGCGGCCTCGAAGCCGCCATGCTCGCCGCCTCCGCCCTGGTGGGGGCCGCGGTCGGTGCGCTGATCTTCGGCCTGCTCGGCCAGAACGGCCGCAAACGCTTCTACGGGCTCGACGTGCTGCTGATGGGCGTCATGGCCGTGGCCCAGGCCTTCGCCCCCGACCTCACCTGGCTGATCGCCATCCGCTTCGTGCTCGGCATCGGCATCGGCGCCGACTACGTTCTCTCGCCCACCATCATGGCCGAACACGCCAACCGCGCCGATCGCGGCCGCTCCATCGGCGTCGGCTTCGCGGTGATGTGGCCGCTCGGCGCCTTCGTCGCCGGCCTGCTCAACCTGCTGCTCGCCGGGCTCGGCGTCTCGCACGACCTGCAATGGCGCCTCGTTCTCGCCGCCGGCGCAATCCCCGCCTTCTCGGTGCTCTATCTCCGCCGCGCGATGCCCGAAACCGCCCGCTACCTCGCCCGCCTCGCCGCCGACCCCGGGGCTGCGGTCGATGTCATCCGCCAGATCAGCGGGCAGACCGTCCGCGCCCCGCGGCCGACAGCCGCCCCTTCGGCCAGGTCTTCGCCGCCCATGCGCGGGTAATCCTCTCCGCCGCCCTGCTCTGGCTGGTGTTCGACATCGTGATCTATTCCGGCATCCTGTTCGGCCCCTCGCTGATCGCCAAGAGTCTCGGCATGGGACCGATCGAGTTCAGCCTGGTGATGCAGGCGGCCTTCGGCATCCCGAGCGCGCTGTTCTACGCCTTCCGCGTGCTCGACCGGGTGGGCCGCAAGCCCTTGCAGGTCTGGGGCTTCGTCGGCGCCGCGGCGATGCTGGTGCTCTTCGCCGTGCTCAAGCAGAACCTCGCCTCGCTGCCACTGCTCGGCCTGATCGTCTACGGGCTCTACACGGTCGCGATCAACGGTCCGGCAACGGTGAGCGGCGCCGGCATTCTCGGCGTCGAACTCAGCCCCACCAGGGTGCGCACCTTCGGCCAGGCGATCACCGTCATCGGCGGGCGCACCGGCGCGTCGATCAGCGCCTTCCTGTTCCCGCTGCTGTTCACCCGCCTCGGCGAAGTCGGCGTGATCGCCCTGCTCGCGATCGTCGCCCTCCTCGGCGCGGTGCTCACCCGGCTGCTGGTGCCGGAAACCGCCGGCGTCTCCCTCGAAGAGATCAACAACGACGATCTCGACGCGGTCGCCCACCCGCAAACCGCCTGACCCATCGGGGCGCGCCGGACATCCCCCGGCGCGCCTTTTCCAAAGCCTCAAATTCGTATAGACATCTATATCATGAACGCGCCCTCGCCAGCTCGCCCCGCCTGGCTCGGCCTCCTCGCCCGCGCCCCGCGCGGCGCGATCGAGCCGCTGCTCGCCGAAGCTCCCGCCCTGCCCGGCTTCATCCGGCTGCGTGGCCCGGAAATCGGCATGTCGATGGTGCGCGGCCGCGCCGGCGGCGGTGGCGCCGCCTTCAATCTCGGCGAAATGACGATCGCCCGCTGCTCGATCCGCGATGAGGACGGGTTCGTCGGCCACGGCTACGTCGCCGGGCGCGACGGCGCGCTGGCCGAGCTGATCGCCCGGCTCGACGCCGCGCTGCAAAATGCGGCGCGCCACGCATCGCTGCACGCGGCGGTGCTCGCGCCGCTCGCCGCGGCCGAGGCGACGCGCCGCGCGGCGGACGAAGCCAGGGCCGCCGGTACCGAAGTCCGCTTCTTCACCCTCGCGACGATGCGATGAGGCCCCGATGACCTCCCTCACCCCCGGCTTCGCCTCGCCGCTCGACGCCCAGGCCTGTTTCCGCGCCCTGCTCACCGCGTTCGGCGATCCCGGCCGCGCCGTCACCCTGGCCGATGGCCTCGCCCCGCCCGCCGGCCTGTCGAGCGCGGCGGCGGCGGTGCTGCTGACACTGGCCGACGCAACCACGCCGCTCGCCGCCGACCTGCCGGCGCCCGCACTGCACTGGCTCGGCTTTCACACCGGCGCCCCCTTCACCACGCCGGAGACGGCCGAATTCTGCCTCGCCGGCAGCGCGCCGCCGCTCTCCAGCCTCCGCCAGGGCAGCGAAACCGCGCCGGAACACGGAGCGACTCTCATTCTCGACCTGCCGGATCTCGTCTCCGGGCGGCGCTGCCGCCTCAGCGGCCCGGGACTCGCCGCCCCGCGCGAGACGACCCTGCCGCTGCCCGCATCCTTCCTCGCCGACTGGGCCGAACAGCGCCGGCAGGTGCCGCGCGGCGTCGATGTGCTGCTCTGCGCCGGGCGCCGGCTGCTCGCCCTGCCGCGCAGCCTCGCCATCGAGCCCGCCTGAGATGTATGTCGCGGTCAAGGGCGGCGAACAGGCGATCGACGCCGCCCATCGCTGGATGGCGGAAGAGCGGCGCGGCGATCCGGCGCTGCCGGAAATCACCCCGGCGCAAATTTCTGAACAGCTCGGCCGCGCGGTCGACCGGGTGATGGCGGAGGGCGCGCTCTACGACCGAGCGCTCGCCGCGCGGGCGATCCGCCAGGCCCAGGGCGACCTGATCGAGGCCGCGTTCCTGCTGCGGGCCTACCGCGCGACACTGCCGCGCCTCGTCGATTCCGAGCCGGTCGATACCGGGGCGATGCGGGCGAAGCGGCGGATTTCGGCGGTCTTCAAGGATCTCCCCGGCGGCCAGCGGCTCGGCCCGACAATGGACTACACCCACCGCCTGCTCGACCCCGATGCCACCGGCCCCGCAGCACCCGAACCCGCGCCACCCGAACCCCCGCCAGGCGAACCCGCGCCAGCCGAACCGCCCTCGCCCGCCGCCCTGCCACGGGTCATGGCGATGCTCGGCGCCGATGCGCTGATCGAGCCGGATGGCGATCCCGCGCCGGCGGCGGCCGATCTGACCACCGCGCCACTCGGCTTTCCCGCCCCGCGCCCCTTGCGGCTCCAGGCGCTGGCGCGCGGCGACGAAGGCTTCCTGCTCGCGCTCGGCTATTCCACCCAGCGCGGCTACGGCAACAACCACCCTTCGTCGGCGAGCTGCGGGTGGGCGAAGTCGCGGTCAGCCTCGTCCCGCCCGAACTCGGCTTCGCGATCGAGATCGGCGAGATCACGCTCACCGAATGCGAAATGGTCAACCAGTTCGCCGGCAGCCGCAACGTGCCGGCGCAGTTCACCCGCGGCTACGGGCTCTGTTTCGGCCATGCCGACCGCAAGGCGATCGCGATGGCGCTGGTCGACCGGGCGATGCGCGCCGGCGAGCTGGGCGAGGACGTCACCGCCCCGGCGCAGCAGGTCGAATTCGTGCTGTCGCATTGCGACAATATCGAGGCGACCGGCTTCGTCGAGCATCTCAAGCTGCCGCACCACGTCGATTTCCAGAGCGAGCTGGAAACCATCCGCGCCCTGCGCGCCGCCGCGGGAGACGACGATGCAACTTTATAACTTCGCCTATCTCGACGAACACACCAAGCGGATGATCCGCCGCGCCATCCTCAAGGCGGTGGCGATTCCGGGCCACCAGATCCCCTTCGCCAGCCGCGAGATGCCGCTGCCCTATGGCTGGGGCACCGGCGGCATCCAGGTCACCGCCGCGATCCTCGGCCCCGACGACGTGCTGAAGGTGATCGACCAGGGGGCGGACGACACCACCAACGCCGTCTCGATCCGCCGCTTCTTCGCCCGCACCAGCTCCATCCGCACGACCACGCGCACGCCGGAGGCCTCGGTGATCCAGACCCGCCACCGGATTCCCGAAACCGCGCTGCGCGCCGGGCAGATCATCGTCTATCAGGTGCCGATCCCCGAGCCGCTCTACCGCCTCACCCCCTCGCGCGCCGACGCGGCGCGGATGCACGCGCTGGCCGATTACGGCGCCATGCATGTGCGGCTCTACGAGGATATCGCGCGGCACGGCCGGGTTGCGCTGGCCTACGACTATCCGGTGATGGTCAATGGCCGCTACCTGATGTCGCCCTCGCCGATCCCCGCCTACGACAATCCGAAACTGCACATGAACCCCGCCCTGCAACTCTTCGGCGCCGGGCGCGAGAAGCGGCTCTACGCCCTGCCGCCCTACACCGAAGTCCGCCCGCTCGATTTCGAGGACCATCCGTTCGACCCGCATCGCGCCGATGCTGCCTGCGCTCTCTGCGGCGCGGCGGACACCTATCTCGACGAGCTGATCGCCGATGACACCGGCCGGCGCCGCTTCATCTGCTCGGATACCGACAGCTGCGACTCCCGCCGCGAGGAGACCGGCGCATGACGCTGATGGCGGCGGAGCGCGTCACAAGGCGCTTCGGCGCGGTGGCGGCGCTGGAGGATGTCTCCCTCGCGATCGGCCGGCGCGAGATCGTCGCCATCGTCGGCGAGAGCGGCTCGGGCAAGTCCACCCTGCTCAACGTCATGAGCGGGCGGCTCGCGCCGGATGCGGGCCGCGTCATGTACGACAGCGGCGCCGGCCTCGCGCCGATCGCCGCCGGCGGCGAGGCCGCGCTGCTCGACCTGCAACGCCGCCGCTGGGGCTTCGTGGCGCAGGAGCCGCGCCTTGCCCTGCGCATGAACGTCTCGGCAGGCGGGAATATCGGCGAGCGGCTGATGGTCGCCGGGGCGCGCAACTACGGCGCCATCCGCGCCGCCGCCGCGCGCTGGCTCGAAACCGTCGAGATCGATCCCGCCCGGATCGACGAACTGCCGCGCGGCTTCTCCGGCGGCATGCTCCAGCGCCTGCAGATCGCCGCCACCCTCGTCACCGAACCCGAGCTGGTGTTCATGGACGAGCCGACCGGCGGGCTCGACGTCTCGGTGCAGGCCCGCATTCTCGATCTCGTGCGCGGGCTGGTGCGCCGGCTCGGCGTCGCCGTGCTGCTCGTCACCCACGATATCGGCGTCGCCCGGCTGCTGGCCGACCGCATCGTGGTGATGCGCCAGGGCCGCATCGTCGAAACCGGCCTCGCCGACCAGGTGCTGGACGATCCGCAGCACGAATACACCCAGCTCCTCGTCGCCTCGGTGCTGCCGGCATGATCGCGCTCGAGGCCAGCGGCATCGCCAAGAGCTTCGTGCTGCACCTCCAGCGCGGCGTCCGCCTCGGCGTGCTGCGCGATGCCGGGCTCACCCTGCGCGCCGGCGAATGCGTCGCCCTCACCGGCCCCTCCGGCGCGGGAAAATCGACGCTGCTGCGCGCCCTCTACGGCAATTACCGGGCCGATGCCGGCTCGATCCGGGTGCGCCATCGCGGCGCCATGGTCGAGCTGGCCGGCGCCGCCGCCGAACGGGTGATCGAGATCCGCCGCGAGACGATCGGCCATGTCTCGCAGTTCCTCCGCGCCATGCCCCGGGTTCCCGCGCGCGACATCGTCGCCGCCCCCCTGCTCGAACGCGGAATGGACGAGGCGGCGGCGCGGGCGCGGGCCGAGGCGATGCTCGATGCCCTCGGCATTCCAAAGGCCCTGCACACCCTGCCGCCGGTCACCTTCTCCGGCGGCGAGCAGCAGCGGGTCAATCTCGCCCGCGGCTTCGCCGGCGACTGGCCGATCCTGCTGCTCGACGAGCCGACCGCCTCGCTCGATGCCGCCAATCGTGACCGCGTGATCGCGCTGCTGCGCGCGGCCAGGTCTCGCGGCGCGGCGCTGCTCGGGATATTCCATGACCCGCTCGTGCGCGACGCGATCGCCGATGCCGAGCTGCGCCTCGAACCGCTGAAGGAACAAGCATGACCCGCCTCGGCAATGCCCGCCTCGTCCTCGACAACGAGATCCGCCCGGGCGGCGTCGTCTTCGCCGGCGGCCTGATCGGCGACATCGGCGAGATCGGCCCGGGCGGCGATGGCCTCGATCTGGAGGGCGATTACCTGATCCCCGGCATCATCGACCTGCACACCGACAATCTCGAACGCCAGACCCAGCCGCGCGCCAATGCCCGCTGGCCCTCCCGCTCCGCCCTCGTCGCGCACGACGCGCAATGCATCGCCGCCGGCATCACCACCGTGTTCGACGCGCTCTGCCTCGGCGATATCGGCTTCGGCAAGGCGCGCAACCAGACCTTCGAGGACGCGGTGATCGACATCGCGGCGCTGCGCCGGCAGGGCGCGCTGCGCGCCGAGCATTTCCTGCACCTGCGCTGCGAGCTGCCGGCCGAGGAAATGCCCGAGATGCTCGCCCGCGCGATCGAGGACACCCATGTCCGCCTGGTCTCGCTGATGGACCACACGCCCGGGCTCAGCGGCCAGTATGGCGATCTCGTCCGCTACCGCGAGATGCGCCGCGCCGAGGGGCTGGCGCCGGCCGAGGTCGAAACCGTGATCGCCGAGTTGCAGGGCAACCACCACGCCTTCCACGCCGCCAACCGCGCGCTGGTGATCGCCGCGGCGCGGGCCCGCTTCATTCCCCTCGCCTCGCATGACGACGCGACCGAGACGGAAATCGCCCGCAACGCGGCCGAAGGCATCGGCATCACCGAATTCCCGGTCTCGCTGCAAGCGGCACGGGCGGCGCGGGCGCGGGGCATGCGCAGCATCGCCGGGGCGCCGAACCTCGTGCGCGGCGGGTCGCATTCGGGCAATGTCGCGGTGATCGACCTGGTGCGCGAGAACCTGCTCGACGCGCTCGCCTCGGACTATGTGCCGGGCGCGATGCTGGAAGCCGCCTTCATCGCCGCCGCCGAGGGCGCGATCGCGCTGCCGGCGGCGATCGGCCTGATCACCTCCGGCCCCGCGGCGATCGCGGGTCTGGCCGATCGCGGCCGCATCGCCCCCGGCCTCAGGGCCGATCTCGTGCAGGTGCGGCTGCATGAGGGCCTGCCGGTGGTGCGCGCGGTCTGGCGCGGCGGGGTGCGCGTTGGCTGAACCGCACCGCGCCGCGATCTACTACGCCCCGGCGGCGGACGATCCGCTCTGGGCGCTCGGCTGCGCCTGGCTCGGCCGCGACCCGGAGCGGGAGACCGCGCTCGATCAGCCCGCGGTGCCGCGCCTCGCCGCCGTCACCGGCGCGCCCCGGCGCTACGGCTTCCACGCGACGCTGAAACCGCCAATGGCGCTCGCCGCCGGGCTCGATGCCTTCCTCGCCGATGCCGCGTCCCTCGCGGCATCGCTGCGCAGCTTCGACCTGCCGCCGCTCGCCATCGCCGATCTCGACGGGTTTCTCGCCCTCACCCTCGCCGCCCCCTGCCCGCCACTGCACGACCTCGCCGATCGCTGCGTCGCGGCGCTCGACCATCACCGCCGCCCCGAGAGTGCCGAGGCGCAGGCCCGCCGCGCCGCCGGGCGCAGCGCGGAAGAGCGCGAGAACATCGCCCGCTGGGGCTACCCGCTGGTGTTCGGCGCGTTCCGCTTCCACATGACGCTGAGCGAACGGCCGCACGCCGCCGCGCTCGCCGCGGTGGCGGGCGCGCATTTCGCCGGCAGCCTCGCCGTCCCGCGGCGCGTCGCCTCGATCGCGGTGTTCACCGAGGCCGCGCCGGGCGCGCCGATGCGCCTGCTCCGCCGCCTGCCCTTCGGCGGATGACCGCGATGCCCGGCTGCCTCGTGCTGATCGTCGGCCCCTCTGGCGCCGGCAAGGACACGGTGATGCGCGCCGCGCGCGACGCCCTGGCCGGCAGCCCCGGCTTCCTGTTCCCCCGTCGGATCATCACCCGCCCGGCGGACGCCACCGAGGATCACCTGCCGGCCACACCGGCCGAATTCGCCGCGCACGCCTTCGCGCTCAGATGGCAGGCGCACGGGCTGAGCTACGGCATTCCCGCCACGATCGTGCCGGCCCTCGGCGAAGGCGGCGTGGTGGTGGCGAACGTCTCCCGCGCCGTGGTGGCCGAGGCGCGGCGGCGCTTCCGTTGCCATGTCGTCGAGATCACCGCATCGGCTCCGGTGCTGGCGGCCCGCCTCGCCGGGCGCGGCCGCGAGGCGCCCGCCGCCATCGCCGCCCGCCTCGCCCGCGCCGCCGCCGCATCCGGCGCCGATGAAACCATCGTCAACGAAACCACGCCCGAAGCCGCCGGCGCCCGCCTCGCCGCGATCCTGCGCCGCTGCGCGTCCCGCGGCGCCTGACGCCGGTCGCTCAGCTGTCGAACACGAGTTGCACGCGCGCGGCCGGATAGCGCGCGATCCCGTATTCCACCGGCCGCCCCGCTGCGATATTGAGCGATTCGGTGGCCAGCAGCGGCGCGGTCCGCGCCATCCGCAGCAGCCCGGCCTCGCGCGCATCGGGCAGGCGGGCGCTCACCCGCGTCCATGTCCGCGTATAGTCGGCGACGCCGATGGAGGCGAGCGAAGCGGTGACCGACCCATGCGCCCGCAGCGCCGCCAGCAGCCCGGCGACGCGGTCCGCCGGGAAGATGTGGCGCGAGAGCGAAACCGCCAGCGCATCGGCGGTGCCGACGCGCTCGAATACGATCACGCGCGCCCCGGCCTCGATCTCCAGCGCCGCGGCCACGGCGGCGGCCTCGCCCTCCAGCGCCGCAAGCTCGACATCCTCAAGCCGCAGGATACGCCCGAGCGGCGTGCGGCGATGGCCGCGCACCCATTCGGAAAAGCGCGGCCGCTGGCCGATCCGGTAGTCCAGCACCGCATCGGCGGCGAAGGAGCCGCGGCCGTGCTCGGTGCGGATCAGCCCGGCATTGGCCAGTTCCAGCAGGGCGCGGCGGATGGTGTGGCGGTTCACCCCGAAGCGCGCGGCGAGCAGGGTTTCGGTGGGCAGGCGCGGATCGTCCCGATAGGTGCCGGCCGCGATCTCGCCGGCCAGCGCCTCGGCGATCTGGCTCCACAGCGCCTTGCCGGGCTTGCGTTCGATTGTCATGCCCCGTCAATGCCGCAAAATCCCGCGCCTGTCGCCGCCGCCGCCGCCGCGCAGGCCGCGAAATTCATCGGCCTGACACGCCGCGGGGTTTGCGCGGCGGCGTCTTTCCGGCGCATCGTGATGCACGTCATCGCGGAAAGCCTCATCGTCATGGACCCATCGCGCCCGAAACTCGCCGAAACCGTGATCGACCCCGGGGCGCGCCTGCGCGAGGCGACGGTGGGGCGGCGCTGCGAGGTGCTGCACGGCGCGCGCATCGAATATGCGACGATCGGCGACTATTCCTATCTCGGCGAATATTGCGAGGTGGCGGACGCGACGATCGGCCGCTTCGCCGCCATCGCCAACGCGGTGCGGATCGGCGCGCCGAACCACCCGATGGGCCGGCCGAGCCAGCACCGCTTCACCTATGTCCCCGAATATTACGAGCCGGGGCAACGGCGGGATGCGGATTTCTTCGCCGCCCGGCGCGGCGCGCGCGTGACGATCGGCCACGATGTCTGGATCGGCCATGGCGCCATCGTGCTGCCGGGGGTGAATGTCGGCGATGGCGCGGTGATCGCCGCCGGTGCTGTGGTCAGCCGCGACGTCGAGCCCTATGTCGTCGTCGGCGGCGTGCCGGCGCGGCCGATCCGCGAGCGTTTCCCGCGCGACATCGCCGCCCGGCTGCGCGCCATCGCCTGGTGGAACTGGCCGGACGAGGTGCTGTTCGCCCGCATCGAGGCGTTCCGCGACGAGAATATCGCGGCGTTCTGCGACCGCTTCGGCTGAGCCGCCCCCTCGGCGCGCATGGTGCCTTACACGGGGCCGGTCACGTAGAGATATGCCGAGATGCTGAGCAGCGAGAGCACGGTCGAGGCGAGGATCACGCTGGAGGTCATCGTCGCCTCGCGCCGGTAATACTCGGCCAGCATGAACGGGCCGGTGCCCGTCGGCAGCGCCGCCAGCAAGGTCGCGGTATGCGCGAGCGGCAGCGGCAACTCGAACACGAAGCTCGCCAGCGCCCAGGTCAGCGCCGGCTGCACCACCAGCTTGCAGCCGACCAGCGCGCAGGCGGGGCCGATCTCCAGCATCCCCTCGCGGGTTTCGGCGAGGAACAGGCCGAGTGCGACCAGCGCGCAGGGCGAGGCCGCCGCGCCCAGCAGCTTCAGGAACGACTCCATCGCCGCCGGAATCCCGACCCCGCTCAGCGGCACCAGCGCGCCGAGCAGCGGGGCGACCAGCAGCGGGTTGCGCGCCAGCGACCGGGCGATGGTCCGGGCCACCCGCCCCGCCCCGCGCTCGGTCTGCAACCCGATCTCGATCAGCACGATCGCGGCACCGAACAGCACGCACACGGTCACGATCGTCGCAACCAGTGTGGGCCCCAGCGCCCCGCGCCCGATGGCGACCACCACCAGCGGAAACCCGATGAAGCCGACATTCGCATAGCCGGCGTTCAGCCCGTCGATCGCCGCATCGGCGAGATGCGGCGCGCGGCGCAGCCGCACCAGCACGGTCAGCCCGAACACCGCGATGCAGCCGATGGCGAACACGGCGATGAAGCCGGGCTGCCAGATCTGCGACCATTTTGCATGGGCGATGATGTCGAACAGCAGCGCCGGCAGCGCGAGATAGACCACGAAGCGATTCAGCTCCGAGGTCGCGCCCGGGCCGAGCACGCCAAGGCGCCGCGCCAGCCAGCCGGCAAGGATCAGCGCGAAAACCGGAGTCACGATGGTGAGGATCGACAGCATGGCCGCGCGTGTAGACAGGCGGATCGATGCTGTCTAATGCCTTTTGATACCCCGATTGATGCAAAAAAGGTATCATGCCGGATCTCCGCCAGCTTCGCGCCTTCGTCACCCTCGCCGAAACGCTGCATTTCGGCCGCGCCGCCGCACGGCTGCACCTCTCGCAGCCGCCGCTGAGCCGGCAGATCATGGCGCTGGAGGCGGCGCTCGGCGTGCGGCTGGTGGAGCGGCATTCCCGCCAGGTCAGCCTCACCCCTGCCGGCCAGCGCTTCCTCGCCGATGCGCGCGAGGTGCTCGCCCGCTTCGAGCGGGCCTGCCGCGACGCCCGCCGCGCCGGCGCCGGCGAGATCGGCGAACTCGCGCTCGGCTTCATGATGCACGCGGCGCAAACCATCGTCCCGAGCCTCGCCCGCCGGTTCATGGATGCGTTTCCCGCCGCCAGCCTGCGCCTGCGCGAGGTGATGCCGAACGCGTTGGTCGATGAATTGTCGGACGGGCGGCTCGATCTCGGCATCATGTTTCCACCGCCGCCGGTGCGCGGCCTCGTCTTCCGCCAAGTCTACCGCGAGCATCTCTGTATCGTGCTGTCCAACGCCCATCCGCTCGCGCTGGACAGCGCGCAACCGCCCGCCCGCGATCCGGTGGTGCGCCGCGCCGACCTCGCCGGCCAGCCGCTGATCCTCGCCCCGGCGGAAACCGCGCCGGCGCTGCGCGGCGCGATCGAGACCTATTGCCGCGAGGGCGGCTTCGCGCCCACGATCCGCGTCGAGACGCAGCTGCAAATGACCATCGTCAGCCTCGCCGCCGAGGGACTCGGCATCGGCATCGTCCCGGCCTCGATGCGAAGGCTCAACCCCGCCGGCGTCTGCTTTCGCGCGCTGGAAGACGCGCCGGCGGTCGACCACGTCCTCGCCTGGCGGCAGGACAACGACAACCCGGTGCTGCGCCGCTTCCTCGGCATGATCGAGACCGGGGCGGCGGCATAGGGCGGCGTCCGATCAGATGGACTCATCCGATCGGACCAAGATGCTCTGTTTATCAATATCGTAGAGCACGATATCCGATCCGGATGGATCGGAAAGTGCTCTAAGCCGGTCAGCCGGCGGCGAAATGCGCGGCGAGCTGCTCGTTGACCAGCGCCGCCGCCTCCATGTGCGGCATGTGGCCAA
>NZ_CAJQZK010000088.1:0-39784 GCF_907164655.1 Acidocella sp. C78 | reverse complement strand
GATAAAAGTTTGGGTCTGGGGCCAAGGCCCGCGCGAAGCGATCCGTCGCCCAGGCAATGCCGCTGCTCAGCCCGGCGCAAAAGGAGGATTACAATGACACTTGTCCAGGAACTTGCCGCCCAGGGCGATTCCGGCCGTCCCGTCCGCATCGGGCTGATCGGCTGCGGCGAGATGGGCACTGACATTGTCACCCAGGTCCGGCTGATGCCGGGACTCGAACTCGCCGTGCTGGCCGAGCTGCGGATCGACGGCGCGCGGGCGGCGCTGGAGATCGCCGGCGTGCCGGCCGAGCGGGTTCGCACGGTGAGCAGCGCCGCCGCGGCCGAGGCCGCCATCGATGCCGGCATGATCGCACTGACCGACCAGGCCGATATCGCCTGCACCGCCGGGCAGGTCGATGTCATCATCGATGCCACCGGCAATCCCGGCTACGGCGCCGAGCTGTCGATGCGGGCGATGGATCACGGCAAGCATGTCGTGATGATGAATGTCGAGGCGGATATCACGGTGGGCGCCAGCCTCGCCGCTTATGCGGCCAAGCGCGGCGTGATCTACTCGCTCGGCGCCGGCGACGAGCCGACCGCGCTGATGGAGATCATCCGCTTCGCCCGCAGCCTCGGCTACCCGATCGTCGCCGCCGGCAAAGGCAAGAACAACCCGCTGAATTTCGACGCCGTGCCGGATGACTATGTGGAGGAGGCGGCGCGGCGACACATGAACCCGCGCATGCTGGTCGAGTTCGTCGATGGCTCGAAGACGATGATCGAGATGGTGGCGGTGGCCAACGCCACCGGCCTGCTGCCGGACGTGCCGGGGATGCACGGACCGCGCGCCGGGCTGGCCGAACTCGACCGCGCCTTCCGCCCGCGCGCCGAGGGCGGGCTGCTGAGCCGGGAGGGCGTCGTCGACTATTCGATCGGGCCGGGCGTGGCGCCGGGGGTGTTTGTCGTCATCCGCGCGCCGCATCCGCGCGTCCATGAACGGTTGCGCGACCTCAAGATGGGCGAGGGTCCGTATTTCACCTTCTATCGCCCCTATCACCTGACCAGCCTCGAAGTGCCGCTGACCGCGGCGGCGGCGGTGCTGCGCCGGGAATCGCACATGACGCCACTGGCGAGGCCGGTCGCCGAGGTGGCGACGCTGGCCAAGCGCGATCTCGCCCCGGGCACCACGCTCGGCAAGATCGGCGAGGCCGATTACCGCGGCTGGGCGATGACGGCGGCGGATGCGCGGGCGGCGGATGCGCTGCCGATCGGGCTTGCGGAGCGGGCCGAGATCATCCGTCCGGTCCGCAAGGGCGAGATGCTGACCTATGCCAATTGCCGGCCGGACCAGGGCATGGCCATCGTCCGGCTGCGCGCGACGCAGGACGCGGCGCAATATGCCGGCCTGCCCGCCTGACGGCTTCGGCCCGGCCGGCGCGGGGCGACTTCCCCGTCGGCCGGGCTTGCGGACATTTGTTGACTCCCTAAACTGATATCCCTGAGTTGCAATCGCGCAGGGAGGCGCATTTGTCCGTTCACCGCGCCGAGCAGGAACCGCTCGACCTGAAGACCCGCGTCGCCTGGCTGTATTTCATGGAAGGGCTGACGCAGGATGCGGTCGCCGCCCGCGTCGGGCTGACCCGCCAGCGTGTGCTCAAGATCATCGCCACGGCGCGACAGGACGGGACGGTGCAGGTCCGCGTCACCACCAACCTGTCGAAATGCATCGCGCTCGAACGGCAGATCGAGGCGCGGTTCGGGATCGGCGAGTGCATCGTCATCCCGGCGCCGGGCGAGGAGGCGGAGCTGACCGGGCTGCTGGGCAGCCGCGCCGGCGCCTATGTTTCGGATGCGCTGCGCGACGGCACGACGATCGGCCTCGGCTGGGGGCAGACGCTGCAATCAAGCCTCAGCAGCATCAGCGTGCGCGGCCTGCGCGGGGTGACGGTGGTGTCGCTGCTGGGCGGGTTGACGCGGGCGAGCGGCGTCAATCCTTCCGAATTCGCCTGGCGGTTCGCCGACCTGATCGGCGCGGAGAGCTTCCTGCTCAGCGCGCCGGCGGTGTTGCAGGACGCGGAGACGGCGGCGACGCTGCGGCGGCATCCGGGGATCGCGGAAGTGTTCGAACGGACGCGGATGCTGGACATGGCGCTGGTCAGCGTCGGCAATGTCGCGCCGAACTCGACGCTGATCCGCTACGGCATGGTCGATCGCGACACGCTGACCGAGGTGACCAGGGCGGGTGCTGTGGCCGACATGCTCTGCCAGTTCATCGACGCCGACGGGCAGTTGCTCGACCACGAGCTGAACCGGCGGATCATGGCCGCCGATGCCGCCAGCCTCGCGCGGACGCCGAGGCTCATCCTGGTTTCGGGCGGCTGGCAGAAGGTTCCCGCCCTGCTCGCGGCGGTGCGGCTGCTGCATCCGGCGGTGCTGATCACCGACGAGACCGCCGCCGAGGGCATGCTGATGAGCCCGGCCGCGGCGAACGACCGCTCTCCCGCCTGACACCGCGGCGGCGCGCCGCCGCGCAGCAATATTTCCGCAGGACCGCCCCGCCACAGCCGGGCGCACCCGCGCGCGCATGCTCGCCGTTCCGGCAAAAGTGACAGAGAGTTTTTATTGACAATTATCTTTGTCATTGGATATTTGTTTCAAGCCAGTGCAAACGGCACCCCTGTGCAGAGGAAACGAAGCCGCCATGGATCAGCCGACCGCCGATACCCTGACCCAAGCCCCACCGCCGGACGCGGCGCGCCAGCGCGAGGCGCTGCGGCGGATGTTGCTGATCCGCCGCTTCGAGGAGGCAGCGGAAGAGGCTTATATGCGGGGCGCCATTCACGGCACGATGCATCTCTCGATCGGCCAGGAAGCCAGCGCGGTCGGCGCCTGTCTCGACCTCGAAACCGGCGATTACATCACCTCGACGCATCGCGGCCACGGCCATTGCATCGCCAAAGGCGCTGACGTCGCAAGGATGTTCGCCGAATTCTTCGGCCGCGAGACCGGCTATTGCCGCGGCCGCGGCGGCTCGATGCACATTGCCGATATCGCGGGCGGCAATCTCGGCGCCAACGGCATCGTCGGCGGCGGCCTGCCGATCGCGACCGGGGCGGCCCTCGCCATCCGGCAACAGCGGCGGGCGGCTGTGGTGATGTGCTTCTTCGGCGATGGCGCGGTGAACGAGGGCGCCTTCCACGAGGCACTGAACATGGCCGGTCTCTGGAAACTGCCGGTGATATTTGTTTGCGAGAACAACAAATATGGCATGTCGGTCTCGACCGAACGCTCGATGGCGGTGCCGCGGGTGGCCGAACGGGCGCGGGCCTACGGGATGCCGGGCGTGCGGGTCGACGGCAACGACCTGTTCGCGGTTCACCGGGCGGCGGGAGCGGCGATCGCCCGCGCGCGGGCCGGTGGCGGACCGAGCCTGATCGAGGCCGAAACCTACCGGCTGCGCGGCCATTCGCGCAGCGACCGCAACCGCTACCGCAGCAAGGAAGAAATCGAGCACTGGCGCGGGCTCGACCCGATTCCGCGGCTTGAGCGGGCGATGCGCGACGCCGGCGTGCTGGACGCGGCCGGCATCGCCGCCCTGCGCGCCGAGGTCGAGGCGGAGATCGCCGCCGCGATCGCCTTCGCCGAGGGCAGCCCGGTGCCGGACCCCGGCGAGGTGACCCGCGATGTCTATGAAGGAGGGATCGCGGCATGAACGCCATCGTCAGCATCGATACCGGGCCGGAGGGGGCGGCGTGCCGCGACATCAGCTATGCCGACGCGATCCACGAGGCGCTGCGCAGCGCGCTGGAGGCCGATGAGCGGGTGTTCCTGCTCGGCGAGGATATCGGCGTGTATGGCGGGGCATTCCAGGTGACGCGGGATCTGGTTCATCGCTTCGGCGAGGGCCGGGTGATCGACACGCCGATCGCCGAGCTTGGTGCCGCGGGCGTCGCCGTGGGCGCGGCCCTGGCCGGCAGCCGGCCGGTGCTGGAATTCCAGTTCTCGGATTTCGCGACGCTGGCTATGGAGCAGATCGTCAACCAGGCCGCCAAACTGCGCTACATGCTCGGCGGCAATGCCTCGGTTCCGCTGGTCATCCGCATGCCGGCCGGCGCAGGCACCGGTGCCGCCGCGCAGCACAGCCAGAGCCTCGAAGCCTGGTTCGCGCATGTGCCGGGGCTGAAAGTGGTGCAGCCCGCCACCCCGCACGACGCCAAGGGGCTGTTGCTCGCCGCGATCGACGATCCCGATCCGGTGGTGATCTTCGAGCACAAGCTGCTTTACAAGACGACCGGCCCGGTGCCGGCCGAGGCGTATCGGGTGCCGATCGGCAAGGCGGCGATCCGCCGGCCCGGGCGCGATATCACCATCGTCGCCACGGGCATCATGGTCCATCGCGCGCTGGAGGCGGCGGAACGCCTCGCCGGGCGGGGGCACGACGCCGAGGTGATCGACCTGCGCTCGCTCCGCCCGCTCGACACCGCGACACTGATCGACAGCGTGACCCGGACGACACGGCTGCTCTGCGTTCATGAATCGGTGAAGATGCTCGGCATCGGCGCGGAAATCAGCGCCGCCATCGCCGAGAGCGCGGCGTTCGACCGGCTGGATGCGCCGATCCGCCGGCTTGGCGGCGCCGATTGCCCGATCCCCTACGCGCCCGGCCTCGAACGCGCCGCGGTGCCGCAGGTCGAGGATATCGAAGCCGCCGCCGCCCGCCTGATCGAGCGCGGGGAATAGCCATGGCCGTCGAGATCATCCTGCCGCGCGTCGACATGGACATGCAGGCCGGGCGGATCGCCCGCTGGCTCGTGCGGGAGGGGGCGACGGTGACGCCGGGCGAACCGCTGTTCGAGATCGAGACCAGCAAGGCGGCGATGGAAATCGAGGCGACAGCGGGTGGAATTTTGCACATCGTCGCGGGGCCGGAGGGCGGGGAGATCGCGGTGGGCAGCATCGTCGCCTACCTGCTCGCGCCCGGCGAGGCGGCGCCCGATGCCGCACCTGCCGCACGCGCAGCACCTGATCCTGCACCGGCATCGGTGCAGCCGGCGGCGCCCCTGCCTGCACCGACATCCGCACCCGTTGCGGCAGATGACGCGGCGCTGCTGCGGGCAACGCCGCTGGCGCGGCGGCTCGCCCGCAGCGAGGGGATGAACCTCGCCGCCATCGCCGGTTCCGGGCCGCGCGGGCGGATCACCCGGCTCGATGTCGCCCGCCACGCGCGGGACGCAATGCTTCCGGCCGCAACAGCGCGCACCGGCGGGCTGCCGGTGCGGCGGGCCGGCGGGCGAGAGGGCACGCCGGTCGTGTTCCTGCACGGTTTCACCTCGGAGGCGCTGGCGTGGAACGGGCTGATCGCGGCCCTCGCCCAGCGCGCCGGTGGAGCCTGCCCGCCGCTGCTGGCCTTCGACCTGCCCGGCCACGGCGCCGCACCCGACAGCGGCGAGGCATCCTTCGCGGCGCTGGCCGAGGCCGCCATCGGCGCGCTGCGGGCCGAGGGCATCGGCGCGGCGCATCTGGTCGGCCATTCGCTCGGCGGCGCGCTCGCCGCGCGGATCGCCCTGGATGGCCGGATCGACGCGGCCTCGCTGGTGCTGCTCGCCCCGGCCGGGCTTGGCGCCGAGATCGACGCCGCGGCGCTCGACGGGATTCTGCGCGCCCGCGCGCCGGACAGCCTGCGCCCCTGGATGGAGCGTCTGTTCGCGGCCCCCGCCCGCGCCGATGCCGCGCTGCTGCGCGCAACCCTGGAGGGTGGTGCCGCACCGGGGCGCGGCGACTTCCGCCAGCGCCTCGCGCGTGCGTGCTTTCCCGACGGCACGCAATCGGCCCGGCTGCGCTGGCAGGGAGGCGCCATCGCCGCCCCGGCGCGGATCGTCTGGGGGCGGCAGGATCGGATCATTCCCTGGCGGCACGCGCTCGCGGCACCGGGGCGCTTCGCCCTGCACCTGCTTGATGACTGCGGCCACATGCCGCAGATTGAGGCGACCGGCGCGGTTGCCGACATCCTGGCCGAGACCCTGCGCGGCGCACAGGTGCTGCTGCCGAGCCAAACGGACCGCGCGGAGGTTGCATGTTGAGCGACGATCATCTGACCCTCGAACGCCGCGTCACCGTTCGCATCCGCGACGGGCTGCACGCGCGGCCGGCGGCGCAGTTCGTCAAGCGGGCGCGGGGCTATGCGGCGGAGCTCTGGCTCGACCATGGCGGCAGGAGCGCGAGTGCCAAGAACGCGGTGAAGCTGATGCTGCTCGCGGTGAAGGAGAACGCCGAGATCGTGCTGCGCGCCGAGGGCGCCGATGCCGCGGCGGCGCTCGACGAGCTGACGCGCTTTCTCGAAACCGAGGACGAGGGCACGGCATCGCCGCTCGCCGCCGCGGCATCGCATGACGCCGCACCGCCCGGCGACAAAGGCACGACGGCGCCGCTGGCGACGGCGGCGCGGCGCGGCATCGGCGCCAGCCCCGGCGTGGCGCTCGGCCCGGCCTTCCGGTATTTTCCCGAGACGCTGGAGCCGCCGCATCATCATGTGCCGGACGCCGCGCGCCCGGCCGAGGCGGCGCGCTACGCCGCGGCGGCGGAGCGGGCGGCGGCGGCGCTCGGGCAGTGCGCGGCCCTCGCACCGGAGAGCGACGACGCGCCGATCGGCGGGATTGCCGCGGCGCTGGTGGAAATCGTCCGCGATGCCGATCTCGATGCCGCCATCCGCCTGCGGATCGCCGAGGGGATGGACGCGGTCACCGCCGTGCTCGATGCCGGCGGCGAGCTTGCCGCAACCTTCGCCGGCCTCAGCGACGCCTATATGCAGGCCCGCGCCGAGGATGTGCTGAGCGTCTCGCGCGCCATCGCCCTGGCCTGTCTCGGCCGGCAGGACCCCTCGATCGCGACGATCGCGGAAGGGGCCATCATCATCGCCGACGAGCTGACCGCCTGGGACCTGGCACGCGCACCCGGCGCGCGGATCGGCGGCATCGTCTGCGCGCGCGGCGCCGCCACCGCCCATGCCGCGATCATCGCCCGCACCCGGGGATTCCCGCCGTCTTCGGCATTGCCGGGCTGGAACAGGTGGCGGATGGCGCGATGATCGGGCTGGATGGCAGCAGCGGGGAAGCGGTGATCGATCCGGACGCGGAAACCCTCTCCGCCCTGCGGGCGCGGGCGCGCGGGGAAAGCGCCGCACGGGATGCGCTTGCGGCGTTCCGCGACGTCGCGCCACGCACCCGGGCGGGCGAGGCGATCGTGATCGCCGCCAATCTCGGCTCGGTCGGCGAAATCGGGGTAGCGCGGCAGGAAGGAGCGATGGGGATCGGGCTGTTCCGCACCGAGCTGCTGTTCATCGAGGCGCGCCGCCCGCTGGACGAGGACGAGCAGGTGGCGGCCTATGCGCGCCTCGCGACCGCCTTTCCGGACCATCACGTCACGATCCGCACCCTCGATGTCGGCGGCGACAAGCCGGTGCCGGGGATCGACATTCCGGACGAGGACAACCCTTTTCTCGGCTGGCGCGGCCTGCGCTACTGCCTCGACCGGCCGGAGCTGTTCGCGGTGCAGCTGCGCGCCCTGCTGCGCGCCGCCGTGCATGGCAATCTGCGGATCATGCTGCCGATGGTCAGCGACCCGGACGAGTTACGCCGCACCCGCGCCCTGATCGAGACCTGCCGGGCGGCGCTCGCCGCCGCCGGCGTGCCGCACGCGGTGCCGCCGCTCGGCATCATGATCGAGACCCCGGCGCGGCGCTGATGGCCGACAGCCTGGCCGCCGAGGTCGCGTTCTTCTCGATCGGCACCAACGACCTCACCCAATACATCATGGCCGCCGACCGGATGAACCCGCGCGTGTCGGGGCTGAACCGGCCGGATCATCCCGCCGTGATGCGGGCGATCGAGATGGTGGCGGCGGCCGGCCGGCGGGCGGGAATCCCGGTGTGCATGTGCGGCGAGGCGGCGGCGCGGCCCGATCTCATTCCGCGATTCGTGCAGCTCGGCCTGACCGAGCTGAGCATGACCCCGGCCGCGGTGCTGCGGGCGAAGGAGGTTGTCACGCAGATCTGAGGGCGCGGGCCATCTCGGCACCGCGCGCCGCCTGTGATATGCCGGTCAATGTTCAAGTCGATGGATGGCTATGGCGATGAACCTGCCCTTTCAGCCCGACCCCCTGCCGTTGCGCGAAGGCCTGCGGCGCCTGCGGCACGTTGTCCGGCGTGGGGGGGAGACGGCGCGGGAAGTGGCCGGCGGCGCGATGGGCGGCAGGGAGATGTGCATCGCCTCCCGGCTGGCGACGGCGGTGATCGCGGAGATGGAGCGGATCGCCGAGGAGTTCGACCGGATGGCCTCGCGCGCGGCGCGGCAGGCCTTCGGCCATGAAGAGGACCTGACCACCACGCTCGACGAGTTGCACGGCAATGCGCCGATCGGCCCCTCGCTGGCCTCGACGCTGTATACCGCGCTGACCCTCGTGCTGAAGCATATCGGTTCGGACACGCTGTTCGTCAGCGAGCTTGCCGCGCGCGAGGCGGTCAAGCGCTGGCAGGTGCTGCCGGGGCGGCGGCGGGCCAGCGGCGGTCAGCTCGCGGCGGGGCTGGCGATGCAGCTGGTCGACCGGCAGGTGATCCGCGGCGCGCATGTCGATCCGCGCTGCGTCGTCTCCGCGCCCTCGGTCCGGCCGGTGGCGATCTTCGCGGTGATGCTCTGGCTGCTGGTGGCGCGCAGCCCGGAGGAGAGCGAGGCGGCGCTGATCTCGGCCGCCGATATCGCCGCCGCGATCGCCGAACGCGTCGCCCTCGTCTTCGCCGAGCGGGACGAAACCGGGCTGATCGCGCTGCTCGAAAAGTATCGCAACAATGTCTGACGAGCCGGTCTTCTCGCGCGCCGACCTGCCGCCGACCAACGAGCCGCTGCGCATCGCCGCGCGGCGGCTGCGCTGGTTCAGGGCAGCCTTTGCCCGGGTGGTCGGCCGCGTCGGCGAGGAGCTTGGCTGCGCCTTCGAGATCGACGACAGCAAGCTGACCCAGATCTTCATCCGCTGGCTGGAGGCGCTCGACCGGCAGCGGCCGGTGCCGAAGGAGGAGCGGGCGGCGTTTCTCGAATTCGCCTCGTCGCTCGCCTTCCGCGAGCTGATCTCCAACCTGCCGATCCGCACGCGCGGCAACCCGGTGCGGGCGAAGCGCGAGATGCCCGGCGGGTTCTGGCCGGAAGCCTATGCCTGCATGATCTTCTGCCTCACCGTGCATTCGGCGACGCTGGAGCAGGAATATCACGTTGCCACCACCATCGATCCGCAAATCGCGGATCTGCGCTCCTGGTGGTCGTTCCGCGAGAACGCGCAGGAGGACCACGCGTTCTCCGCCGGGTTTTTCCAGAAGCTGCTCGGCCATGAGCCCAACTGGTTCGTGCCCGAACAGTTCCGCTACCGGATCGGCCGCTGGCTGCTGGAGCCGGCAGCCGACTCCCCGCCAACCTAGAGCACTTTCCGATCCATCCGGATCGGATGCAGTGCTCTATGGTATTGATAAATAGAGCATCATCCCTGCGGCCTGACCGGCGCGGCGGCGGCGGGATCGATCATGAAAAACCTCGCGTCTGTCGCGCAGACCCGCAAGGGAGAGGCGACAGGCATTTCCCGTTACAATTTTATGTTTACCAATACGTAAATTAACGGTATCAAACGGTAATTTGATCTGGAGGTTATCCGTGGATTTCAAAATGAATTGGACCGTCCGGCACCCGCCTCGGTTTGGGGTGATCGCCGCGCCGGCGAGTGGCGCGGTCAACGGAGGAGACGACCGGGCGTGAGCGGCGAGACATTCGATTATGTGGTGGTCGGGGCCGGATCGGCCGGCGCCGTGGTCGCCAACCGGCTGAGCGCCGATCCGCAAGTCCGCGTCTGCCTGCTGGAAGCCGGCAAGCCGGACCGGTCGCCCATGATCGACTTGCCGCTCGGCGTTGTCGGCCTGCTGCGGTTCAGGACCTATAACTGGTATTACTACACCGCGCCGCAGGCGGAGCTGAACGACCGGCGGCTGTATTGGCCGCGCGGCAAGACGCTGGGGGGATCGTCGTCGATCAATGCGATGATCTACATGCGCGGCCATCCCGAGGATTATGACGAGTGGCGCGATCTCGGCGCGCCGGGCTGGGGGTGGGACGACGTGTTTCCCATCTTCCGGGCGATGGAGCGCAACGAGCGCGGGGCGGATGCGTTCCACGGCGATACGGGGGAACTCAACGTCGCCGATCTCGGCAATCCGAACCCGCTGGGGCGGCGTTCATTCGCGCCGGCGTCGAGGCCGGGCTGCAGGACAACCCGGATTTCAACGGCGCGGCGCAGGAAGGTGTCGGGCCCTATCAGGTGACGCAGAGGCATGGCAGGCGGTTTTCCGCATCCCGCGCGTTTCTCGATGGAATCCGCGAGCGGCCCAACCTGCGGATCGAGACCGGCGCGCATGTCGCGCGGGTGCTGCTCACGGGACAGCGCGCCACCGGCGTCGAGGTGCGGATCGGCGGGGCGATGCGGCGGATCGCGGCCCGGCGGGAGGTGATCCTGTGCGGCGGAGCGATCAACTCGCCGCAACTGCTGATGCTCTCGGGCATTGGCCCGCGGGACGCGCTGGCGCGGGCCGGGGTGGACCTCGTGCATGAGCTTCCCGGCGTCGGCGCCAATCTGCAGGATCATCTCGACATCTCGGTGATCGTGCCCGACCGGAGCGGCAATTCCATCGGGGTGGCGGGTAACACGCTGGCGCGCGGGTCGCGGCGTTCTTCGAGTATCGCCGCAAGGGGACCGGGATGTTCCAGTCCAACGCGGCGGAAGCGGGCGGATTCGCGCGGCTGACGCCGGAGTCGCGGCGGCCGGAAATCCAGTTCCACTTCCTGCCGACCATCCTGCGCGACCATGGGCGCAAGCCGGTCTGGGGCCACGGGATGACGCTGCATTGCTGCCAGTTGCGGCCGAAGAGCCGCGGCAGCATCACGCTGCGCTCCGCCGATCCGTTCACAGCACCGGTGATCGATCCCGCCTATCTCAGCCATCCCGACGACCTCGGCGAATTGCTCGCCGGGCTGAAGCTCGGCCGGCGGATCATGGCGAGCCCCGCGATCGCCGCGCTGAGCGGCGGGCGGGAGATCGATCCGGGGCCGGCGCGCCAGGACGATGCGGCGCTCATCGATTTCATTCGCGCCTCGGCGGAAACCATCTATCATCCGGTGGGCACCTGCCGGATGGGCCAGGACGAGATGGCCGTGGTCGACGACCGGCTGCGGGTGCGGGGGATCGAGGGGCTGCGGGTCGCCGATGCGTCGATCATGCCGCGGCTGATCGGCGGCAACACCAACGCGCCCTGCATGGTGATCGGCGAGAAGGCGGCGGGTTTCATCAGAGCGCTTTCCCATCCGGATCGGATGTAGTGCGCCATGATATTGATAATTGGAGCATCTTTATCCGATCAGGTGACGCCATCTGATCGGATGATGCTCCAGCGCCGAACGCAACGAGCCGGCGGCGGCGATGGGCTGAGGCAACCGAGGCGAGGAGAGCGGGGATGGACGTGATCGAGACGACGATGCCCGGCGGTGTCGCGGGGCTGGAGGCGCTGTTCGCCGGCCAGCGGGCGCGGGCGATCGCGCTGCGCGGGTCGAGCGCCGAGGCGCGGATCGCGAAGCTGCGGGCGCTGGAGGCGGCGGTGCAGGCCTGGCGGCCCCGGCTTTACGCCGCCTTGCAGGAAGATCTCGGCAAGCCCGAGACCGAGGCGGACCTGTCAGAGATCCTGCCGGTGCTTTCGGAAATCCGCCATGCGCGGCGGCACCTGAAAGCGTGGATGACGCCGCGGCGCGCGGCACCGACGCTGACCACGCTGGGCACGCGGGCGCGCATCCGCCACGAGCCGCGCGGCGTGTGCCTGATCGTCTCGCCATGGAACTATCCGGTGAACCTCGCCCTCGGGCCGCTGGCCTCGGCGATCG
Source organism: Acidocella sp. C78 (assembly GCF_907164655.1). NCBI lineage: Bacteria > Pseudomonadati > Pseudomonadota > Alphaproteobacteria > Acetobacterales > Acidocellaceae > Acidocella > Acidocella sp. C78. The sequence continues at coordinate 27,843 of NZ_CAJQZK010000088.1, read as the reverse complement.
CGGCGGGCAATACCGCGATCCTGAAACCCTCGGAAATGGCGCCGGCGACGTCCGCCGCGCTTGCCGCCATGCTCGCGGCGGCCTTCCCGCCCGAGGAGGTGGCCGTGGTCGAAGGGAATGCGGCGGTGGCGACCGCGCTGCTCGACCTGCCGTTCGACCACATCTTCTTCACCGGCAGCCCGGCGATCGGCAAGGTGGTGATGGCGGCGGCGGCCCGGCATCTCAGCTCGGTGACGCTGGAGCTTGGCGGCAAGTCTCCGGTGATCGTCGATGAAGGGGCGGATCTGGCGCGGGCGGCGAAGGCGATCGCCTGGGGCAAGTTCACCAATTGCGGGCAGACCTGCATCGCGCCGGATCATCTCTATGCCCACGAAAGCGTGCATGACGAGTTGCTCCGCCGGGTGCGGGCGGAGACGGCGCGGATGTATGGCGCAACGCCCGGCGCGGATTACGGGCGGATCGTCAATGAGCGGCATTTCGACCGGATCATGCGCCTGCTCGACGATGCGCGCGGACGCGGTGCTACGATCGAGGGCGGAGCGGCGGACCGGGCGCGGCGGCTGATCGCGCCGGCCTTCGTTATTGGCGCGCCGGATGATTCGGCGCTGATGCGGGAGGAGATTTTCGGCCCGGTGCTGCCGGTGATCCGCTTCCGCGACGCCGGCGAGCCGATCGCGGCGATCAATGCGGCGCCGAAGCCGCTCGCGCTCTACATTTTCGCGCGCGACCAGCGCGTGATCGACCGGGTAATCGGCGAGACCTCGTCGGGCGGGGTGGGCATCAACAGCACCATGCTGCATTTCATGCACGGCAACCTGCCGTTTGGCGGGGTCAACAATTCGGGGATCGGCAACGCGCACGGCCTCTATGGCTTCCGCGCCTTCAGCCACGAGCGGGCGGTGCTGAGGGACGTGGGCTCGGCGACGCCGATGCTGTTCCCGCCCTATACGAAACGGGTGCGGATGATGGTGAAAGCGGTGCTGCGGCTGGCCTGAGCGGGCGCGATGGCTTGACGCGCCGGATGGCGCGGGCGAGGTTTCGGTCATGAACGAACCCGCCCCGTCCTGCCCCGGACCCGCCCCCTCCCCGCACGGACCCGCGCGGTTCAGCGTGCCATATGGCGCGGTCGATACGCATGCGCATGTCATCGGCGCGCCGCCGCAATACCCCTATGTCGCGGCGCGGAGCTACACGCCGCCGCCAGCAACACCTGATGCCTATCTCGCGATGCTCGACGCCACCGGCATGACCCATGGCGTGCTGGTGCAGGTCAGCGTTCATGGCACGGATAACCGGCTGATGCTGGAGACCGTGGCGGCGCATCGCGCCCGGTTGCGGGGCATCGCGGTCAGCCCGCCCGACCTGCCGGCGCAGGCGTGGCGGGCGATGGCGGAGGCGGGCGTTGTCGGGCTGCGGATCAACACGCTGTTCGGCGGCGGGGTGGGGTTCGACCAGCTCGACCGCTACGAGGCGATCTGCGCCGAGCATGGCTGGCACCTGCAATTCCTGACCGATGTTCGCGCGCTCGGCGACCGCGCCGGCAGGCTGGGCCGCCTGCGCGTGCCGTTCGTGATCGACCATATGGGCCATTTTCCGGTCGCCGAAGATGCCGGGCGGCGGGGCTTCGACACCATGCTCGGCCTCGTGCGGGATGGCGGCTGGGTCAAGCTCTCCGGCGCCTATCGGCTGGACGATCCGCCGTATTCACGGACCGTCGAGCTTGCCCGCGCCCTGATCGACGCCGCGCCCGACCGGTGCGTGTGGGGGTCGGACTGGCCCCATGTCGCGAACTGGGCGCATATGCCCAATGTCGGCGAGCTGCTCGACCTGCTGGCAGACTGGGCGCCGGATGCGGCGGCCCGCGACCGCATCCTCACCGCCAACGCCCACCGTCTCTACGGGTTTCCGTAACCGCCGCCACCGGGGGTTTCGATGACGACGGCATCGCCGGCGGCGATCGTCGCCTGGTCGCGCCCGCCCATGATGTCGATCCCGCCATCCACGCGTTCGACCCATTGCCGGCCGGCCGCGCCGGGGGCGCCGCCCTCCATGCCGAAAGGCGGCACGGTGCGGCGCGAGGCAAGCACCGTCACGGTCATCGGTTCGAGGAAGCGCAGCCGGCGGCGCACGCCATCGCCGCCGCGATGCCGCCCGGCGCCGCCGGAGCCGCGCCTGATCTCGAAGGTTTCGACGCGCACCGGATAGCGGAGTTCCAGCACCTCGGGATCGGTCATGCGCGTGTTGGTCATGTGGGTATGGACGGCGTCGCACCCGTCGAAATCCGGCCCGGCGCCGGCGCCGCCGCAGATGGTTTCGTAATATTGGTGGCGCGCGTTGCCGAAGAGCAGGTTGTTCATCGTCGCCTGCGCCGAGGCGACGACGCCCAACGCGCCGAGCAGCGCCGCCGTCACCGCCTGGCTGACCTCGGTATTGCCGGCGACCACCGCCGCGCCCTGCGCCGGGTTGAGGAAACTGCCCTTGGGGATAATGATGGTCAGCGGCCGCAGGCAGCCTTCGTTCAGCGGGATTTCATCATCGACGAGGCAGCGGAACACATAGAGCACGGCCGCGCGGGTGACGGCGGGCGGGGCGTTGAAATTGCCCTTGTGCTGCGGCGCGGTGCCGGCGAAGTCGATGCTGGCGGTGCCGGCGGCGCGGTCGACCCGGATATCGACCATCAGCCGCGCGCCATCGTCCATCCGGTATTCGAAGGCGCCGTCGCGCAGCCGGCCGATGGCGCGACGGACCGAGGCCTCGGCGTTGTTCATCACATGCGCGGTATAAGCGGCGACGGTGGGCCAGCCATACTGATCCACCATCGCCCTGAACGCCGCGATCCCCGCTTCGTTGGCGGCGAGCTGGGCCTTGAGATCGGCCACGCATTCATCGGGGCTGCGGGCCGGATAGGCCGCGCCGGACAGCACAGCGCGCAGCGCCTTTTCCTGGAACACGCCGGCATCGACCAGTTTCATGTCGTCGATCACCACGCCTTCCTCTTCCAGCGTGGTGGCGAAAGGCGGCATCGATCCCGGCGTCAGGCCGCCGATATCGGCGTGGTGCCCACGCGACGCCAGAAAGCCGCGCAGCGAGCCGCCCGCATCGTCGAAGATCGGGGTGATGACGGTGATATCAGGCAGATGGGTGCCGCCGTCGAACGGGTTGTTCAGCGCGATGGCATCGCCGGGCCTGAGCGCCGCGCCGCGGCGGCGCAGCACGGTCCGCACGCTTTCGCCCATGGCGCCGAGATGCACCGGGACATGCGGCGCGTTCGCCACCAGATTGCCCTCGGCGTCGAACAGCGCGCAGGAGAAATCGAGCCTTTCCTTGATGTTGACGCTGCTCGCAGTGTTGCGCAGCACCGCCCCGGCCTGCTCGGCGACGGCCATGAACAGGTTGTTGAACAGTTCGAGACGCACCGGATCGAGGCTGACGTCATCGGCGCCGGCAGCCGCCTTGCGGGCCGCGCGGTGCGTGATCAGCAGGTGATTGCGCGGCGTGATTTCCGCGCGCCAGCCGGGCTCGACGATGGTGGTGGCGTTGGCCTCGCGCAGCATCGCCGGGCCGTCCACCGTGTCGCCGGCGAGCAGGGCCTCGCGCTCGAAGACCGGGGCGTCGTGCCAGGCGCTGCGGCTGTAGAGGCGGATATGGTCGATCGGCTCCGGCCGGCCGGACGCGCGGGCGGGCAGCGTCTGCTCGGTCACCGGCTCGCCCGGGGCCACCGCCTCGACTTCGATGCTCTCGACGATCAGCGCGCGGTCCGCCGCGACGAAGCCGAACAGGCGGCGATGCGCGGCCTCGAACGCGGCGCGCATCGCCGGGGCGTCGTCCAGCGGCACCGCCAGCGGCGTGTCGGTGCCGGCATAGCGCAGCTGGGCGCGGCGCAGCGTCCGCACCGCGGCCGGATCGACCCCCTGCTCGGCCAGCGCGGCGATTGCGGCACGAGCGAGGCTGGCGGCCACGTCCTCGATCGCGGCCACGGCCTCGGCGCTCAGCGCGCGTTCCACCGCCTGCTCGCGCAGCACGATCTGGTCGGCCAGCCCCATGCCATAGGCCGAGAGCACGCCGGCGAGGGGATGGATCAGGATGGTGCGCATGCCCAGCGCCTCGGCCACCAGGCAGGCGTGCTGGCCGCCGGCGCCGCCGAAACAGGCCAGCGCGAAAGCCGCCGGGTCGCGCCCCTTCTGGATCGAGATCTGCTTGATGGCCTGCGCCATGTGCGCGACGGCGATGCTGATGAACCCCTCGGCGATGCGTTCCGGCGTTTGCGCGGTGCCGGTCGCGGCGGAGATTTCGGCGGCGAGCGCGGTGAATTTCTGCCGCACCACCGCGTCATCGAGCGCCTCGTCATGGGTGGCGCCGAAAATCCTCGGGAAGTGATGCGGCGCCAGCTTGCCAAGGAAGAGATTGGCGTCGGTCACGGTCAGCGGGCCGCCGAGGCGGTAGCAGGCGGGGCCGGGATTCGCCCCGGCGCTGTCGGGCCCGACGCGCAGACGGGCGCCATCGAAGCCGAGCACCGAGCCGCCGCCGGCGGCGACGGTGTTGATCGAGAGCATCGGCACCCGCAGCCGCACGCCGGCGATTTCGGTCTCGAGGCTCCGTTCATAGGCGCGGTCATGGATCGCGACATCGGTGGAGGTGCCGCCCATGTCGAACCCGATGATGCGGTCGATCCCGGCCATCTGCGCGGTGCGGACGGCGCCGACGATGCCGCCCGCCGGGCCGGAGAGAATCGCATCCTTGCCGGTGAAATGGTGCGCTTCGGCGAGGCCGCCATGCGACTGCATGAAGAACAGCCGCGCCCCCGGCAGGCCGGCGGCGACACGATCGACATAGCGGCGCAGCACCGGCGAGAGATAGGCGTCCGCCACCGTGGTGTCGCCACGCGGGACCAGCCGGAGCACCGGGCTGACCGCGTGACTTGCCGAGATCTGCCGAAAGCCGATCTCGGCCGCGAGCCGGGCCAGCCGCGTCTCATGCGCGGGATAGCGCCACGCATGCATCCGCGCGATGGCGACGCTCTCGATTCCCGCCGCCCTGGCATCGGTCAGTGCCGCGATCGCCGCCGCTTCGTCGAGCGGCTCGATCTCCTGGCCATCGGCGCCGATGCGCCCGCCGATTTCGGCGACCCGCTCATAGAGCATGCCGGGCAGCCGGATGTCGAACGCGAAGAGGTCGGGCCGCGCCTGGGTGCCGATCCGCAGCACGTCGCCCAGCCCGCGATCGGTCAGCAGCAGCACCCGCGCGCCCTTGCGCTCGAGCAGCGCGTTGGTGGCGACGGTGGTGCCCATTTTCACCGCCTCGATCGCATCCACCGGCATCGGATCGTCCGGCCCGAGGCCGAGACAGCTGCGGATTCCGGCAATCGCCGCGTCAGCGTAGCTGCCGGGATTTTCGGACAGCAGCTTGAGCGTCCGCCGCGCGCCGTCCGGCGCGATCGCCACGATATCGGTGAAGGTGCCGCCGCGATCGATCCAGAACCGCCAGCGTGACATGGGTTCGGATGAAGCTGTCGCCGGTCCGGTCTGCATGCGGGTTTCTCCCCTGGCTGGCGCGCGCAGCGATCGAGGGCGCCATGGATATTTTTTATTGACGATTTGTCGATAAATTGTCAATGTTAGACCGCAATAAAATCGAGGAGGCGGTCTTGGCGGCAAAACCCGCACGCGACGCTGCGCAGAAACCGGCAGGCAAGGCAGCGGGCGAGCCCGTGGTGTCTTCCGCGCATCTGGCGGCGGGGCGCTCGCCCGGGCTATCGGAAGTGGAATTCGGCCTGAACCTCGCGACGATGGCCTATCAGCGCTGGATGGTCCGCTGCATGGCGGCGGCCGGGCTGCCGGGGCTGTCGCCGCTCGAAGTCCTGATCCTGCACACCGTCCGCCATCGCGACCGGCCGAAGCACATCGCCGACATCATGCTCGTGCTCGATATCGAGGAGACGCATCTCGTCACCTACGCGCTGCGCAAACTGACCAAGGCGGGGCTGATCGAGGTCGAGCGCGCGGGCAAGGAAAAGCGCGTTAGAGCCAGCGCCGCCGGCATCGCGCTATGCGCCCGCTACGGTGAAATACGCGAGCGCCTGCTGGTTGCCACCGCGACCGCCGCGGGGCCTGGCGAAGCAACGCTCAACGAGGTAGCAACGGTTCTGCGCAGCCTGTCCGGCATCTATAACCAGGCCGCCCGGGCGGCCGCGACGTTCTAACAAAAAGGGAAACGAGCATGGCAAGCGAAACAAGCGTCGATACGGCCGCGACACGCGGCGGGTTGGGCGCGCTATTCAGGGAGATGAACCCAGCGGAGTGGCGCACCTTCCGCGCCTGCGCCGGGGGCTGGGGCCTCGACGGGATGGACTTCATGATCTACCCGCTGGTGATCGGCACGATCATGCATCAATGGTCGGTCGCCCCCGGCCCGGCCGGCCTGGCGGCGACGCTGACCCTGCTCGCCTCCGCCATCGGCGGCTGGGTTGCCGGCTATGTGTCCGACCGCATCGGCCGGGTGAAAGTGTTGCAGATCACCATCCTGTGGTTCTCCGCCTTCAGCCTGCTCTCCGGCCTCGCACAGAATTTCGACCAGCTGGTCATCAGCCGCACCCTGCTCGGCTTCGGCTTCGGCGGCGAGTGGGCGGCCGGCGCCATCCTGATGGGCGAGACCATCCGCCCCGCCTATCGCGGCCGCGCGGTGGGGTCGGTGCAATCGGCCTGGGCGGTGGGCTGGGGCCTGGCCGTGCTGGCGCAGGCGATCGTGTTTTCCGTGGCCCCTGCGGCGATTGCCTGGCGGGTGATGTTCGCGATCGGCGCGTTGCCGGCGCTGCTGGTGCTCTATCTGCGGCGGAACGTGGCCGAGCCGGCCATCGCCATCGCCGCGCGGCGGCACGCCTCGCCGGGGCTGCTGGCGATCTTCGGCGCGAAACCATCGTCGTCACCATTCTGGGCGCGCTGCTCTCCACCGGCGCGCAGGGCGGCTATTACGCCATCACCTTCTGGATGCCGACCTTCCTGAAGGTGGACCGGCATCTGAGCATCGTCGGCAGCACGCCCTATCTCGCGGTGCTGATCCTCGGCAGCTTCGCCGGCTACCTGACCGGCGCCTGGCTGTCGGACCGGCTCGGGCGGCGAATGCTGTTCCTGATCTTTTCGGCCGGCGCGATCATCACCATCGTCGCCTATACCCAGATCGACATTCCCAACGAGGCGATGCTGATCCTCGGCTTTCCCGTCGGCTTCTTCGCCAGCGGCTATTTCTCGGGCATGGGGCCGTTCCTGACCGAGCTGTTCCCGACCCGCCTGCGCGGCTCGGGCCAGGGGTTCTGCTACAATTTCGGCCGCGGCCTCGGCGCGCTGTTTCCCGCACTGATCGGCTTTCTCACGAAATCGGTGGGCTATGGCAACGCCATCGCGATTTTCGCCGTTGCGGCCTACAGCCTGTTCTTTCTCGCAGCTCTCGCCCTGCCGGAGACGCGGGGGCGCGTGCTGACCGCGTAAGACCGCCCGCTGTCAGAAGGCAAGCCGCGCGCGCCCGGCGGGACGCGCGCGGCTTACACGACCAGGCCGCTTTCCGCGTCGAGCAGGTGCATCCGCGCCATGTCCGGCGCGAGCGGGACGGTGGCGCCAACCGACGCCGGCGCATGCGGATCGACGCGGGCGCAGGCGAAGGTTTCGCCGATGCGGAAATAGAGCAGCGTATCTGCGCCCAGCGGCTCCACCACCTCGACCCGGCCGGGCATGAACCGCCCCGCCGGCGTTGCGGCCTCGGCGAGGCCGAGATTTTCCGGCCTGATGCCGAAGACCATCTTCTTCTCGCGGTGCGGCAGATATCGCGCGACCCGCTCCGGCGGCACGCCGAGTTCGGTGCCGTCGGCAAGGCGCAGGCGCAGCCCGGCCTCGTCGCCGGTCAGCGCGCAGTCGAAGAAATTCATCGGCGGGCTGCCGATGAAACCCGCCACGAAGCGCGATACCGGCCGGTGATACAGATCATCCGGCGTGCCGATCTGCTCGATCCGCCCGTGATTCATCATCACGATCCGGTCCGCCAGCGTCATCGCCTCCACCTGGTCGTGGGTGACGTAGATCGTCGTCGCCTGCACGGTCTGGTGGATGCGCTTGATCTCGGTGCGCATCTGCGCGCGCAGCTTGGCATCGAGGTTCGACAGCGGCTCGTCGAACAGGAAGACCTGCGGATGCCGCACGATCGCCCGGCCCATCGCCACGCGCTGGCGCTGCCCGCCCGAGAGTTCCTTGGGCTTGCGCCTGAGAAAATCGCCGATGCCGAGAATCCGCGCCGCCTCGGTCACCCGCGCATCGATATCGGCCGCGCTATGGCCACGCACGCGCAGGCCGAAGGCGATGTTCTCGAACACGGTCAGATGCGGGTAGAGCGCGTAGTTCTGGAACACCATCGCGATGTCGCGGTCGCGCGCCGGCAGGTCGTTGACGACGCGATCGCCGATGCGGATCTCGCCGCCGGTGACACTCTCAAGCCCGGCGACCATGCGCAGCGTCGTCGTCTTGCCGCAGCCGGACGGGCCGACCAGCACGACGAACTCCCGATCCTCGATCTCCAGGTCGATGCCCTTCACCGCCTGCAGCGCGCCGCCATAGGATTTGACGACCTGTCGCAATGATACGTGTGCCATGATCGCGGTTGCGCTTTCCCCGTTTCCTGTTCCCGTCTGGCCCCGCTGTTCCGACCCGGCGGCGATGGGCCGCGCCGGCGGATGGAAATTCATCGTTGCCTCTTTCTGTATGTTTTGTATAAAATACGCCAACGGACAAGACAAAATCCCTTGGGAGGAACGCAGATGACGGAATTTTCTCGCCGGCGCCTGATGCAACTCACCGCGGCCGGGGCGCTCGCCGCCGGTGCGGCGCCCGATATCGCCCTGGCCGGCTACAAGCCGATGCTGCCGATCGAAAAGGGCGCGCACCTGCAGATGCTGCGCTGGACCGGCTTCGTCGGCGCCGATGACAAGCATTGGAAGATGAACTCGGAAGCCTTCACCAAGGCGACCGGCGTGCCGGTCTCGATCCAGGAAATCAGCTGGGACGAGGTGCAGGCGAAATCCGGCCTCGCCGCCCAGCTCGGCTCCGGCCCGGACATCATCATGGGCTTCTACGACGATCCGTTCATCTATCCGGACAAGCTGGTCGATGTTTCCGACGTCTGCGGCTATCTCGAGAAGAAATATGGCGGCTTCTACAACATCGCCCGCACCTACGGTTATGACGACGCCCAGAAGCGCTGGATCGCGGTGCCGATCGGCGGCCCGGGCGATGCCGTCGCCTATCGCGAAAGCTGGGTGAAGGAAGCCGGCTACGACACCTTCCCGAAGGATTTCGACGGCTTCCTCGACCTTTCGCGCAAGCTGAAGAAGCAGAACCACCCGATCGGCCTCGCCCTCGGCCACGCGGTGGGCGACGCCAATACCTGGACGCACTGGGTGCTGTGGGGCTTCGGCGGCAAGCAGGTCGACGAGAACAACAAGGTCACCATCGAGTCGAAGGAAACCTACGAGGCCTTGAAATACGCCAAGGCGCTGTATGAGACGATGATTCCGGGTGTCTCCTCCTGGCTCGACATCAACAACAACCAGGCCTTCCTCGCCGGGCAGATCAGCGCGACCATCAACGGCATCAGCATCTGGTATGTCGCGAAGGAGAAGTTCCCCGAAATCTACAAGGACACGCGGAACGCGCCGATGCCCGTCGGCCCGGTCGGACATCAGACGATGTTCAACCTGTTCTCGCAGGCCTTCATCTTCAAATATTCGAAATACCCGAACGCGGCGAAGGAATATCTGCGCTTCATGAGCGAGAAGCCGCAGATGGCCCCTTGGCTGACGGCGATGTTCGGCTATGTCACCCCGGCGCTGAAGGACTACGCCAAGCTGCCGATCTGGACCTCGAACCCGAACATCACCCCGTATCGCGACGCGCTGGTGGACAACCTGCCGGAAGGCTATGCCGGCAAGCCCGGCCGCGCCGCCGCCACCGCGCTGAACGATTTCGTCATCGTCAACATGTTCGCCGATGTCTGCGTCCACGGCACCGCGCCGCAGGAGGCGGCGAAACGCGCGGCCCAGCAGCTTCGCGAAATCTACGGCGCCTGATCCGACAGCCGGCAGGGGACACGCATGTCATCTTCGTCGCCTGCCCTTGCCGGCCGGCCCAGCGGCTCGTGGCTCCGGCGGATGCTCGACCGGCCGAACGTTCTCGGCCTGCTCCTCGCCGCCCCCGCGAGCCTCATCCTCGTTCTTCTGCTCGCCTATCCGCTCGGGCTCGGCATCTGGCTGAGCCTGAGCGACGCGGTGCTCGGCTCGCCGGCGCATTTCGTCGGGCTGCGCAACTACATCCAGCTCTTCCACGACCCGGTCTATCAGGGCGCGGTCTTCTACGCGCTGATGTACACGGTCTGCTCGGAGGCGCTGAAACTCTTCCTCGGCCTTGGCCTCGCGCTGCTGCTCAACCGCCGCTTCCGCGGCTACCGCGCCGCCCGCGCGATCATGCTGCTGCCCTGGGTCGCGCCCACCGTGCTCTCGGCGCTGGCCTGGAACTGGCTGCTCAACCCGCAATTCTCGGCGATCAGCTGGCTGCTGATGAAGCTCGGCCTGATCCACGGCTACATCAACTTCCTCGGCGAAACCTGGCCTGCCCGCATCTCGCTCATCGTCGTCAATGTCTGGCGCGGCATCCCCTATTTCGCGATGGGCTATCTCGCCGGCCTCACCGCGATCCCGAAAGACCTGATCGAGGCCGCCTCGATCGACGGGGCGACGCGCTTCACCATCTTCCGCCGCATCATCTGGCCGCTGCTGCTGCCGGTGACGACGATCCTGCTCTCCTTCTCGACGATCTGGACCGTAACCGACTTCCAGCTCATCTGGACGATGACGCGCGGCGGCCCGCTGAACGCGACGCAGGTCTTCACCACCCTCGCCTATCAGCGCGCGATCAACGGCGGCACGCTCGGCCAGGGTGCGGCCATCGCCGCCTCGGTGATCCCGATCATGCTGATCCTCGCCTTCATCGCCCTGCGCTCGACACGGGAGGGAAGCTGACATGACCGACCGCGCCGGCTGGCGTCTTTGGCTTCCCCTCGGGCTGATGCTGCTGTTCCTGCTGCTGCCCTTCTACTGGATGGTGCTGACGGCGCTGAAATCGCAGCCCGAGCTGCTCAACTCGCCCAACCCGTGGTGGGTCTTCCACCCGACGCTCGGCAACATCATAGGCCTGCTCACCACCACCGAATATCCGCGCTGGTTCGCCAACACGCTGTTCGTCTCGGCCGGTGCGACGCTGCTGAGCGTCACCGTGTCGTTCTTCGCCGCCTTCGCCATCGTCCGCCTGCGCTTCTTCGGCGCCCGCGCGCTCTCGACCGCGATCTTCTTCTCCTATGTCGTGCCGCCGGCGATCCTGTTCATCCCGCTCGCCTCGGTGCTGATCAAGCTGCACTGGTTCAACAAGCTCTGGGCGCTGATCCCGATCTACGCGACCTTCCTCGTCCCCTTCTGCACCTGGCTGCTGATCGGCTTCCTCCGCTCCATCCCGCGCGAGCTGGAAGAGGCCGCGCTGGTCGATGGCGCGAGCTGGCCGCGAATCATGTTCCGCGTCATCCTGCCGCTCTCGGTGCCGGGGCTGATCTCGTCGACGATCTTCTCCTTCACCCTCTCCTGGAACGAATATCTCTACGCGCTGATCTATATGTTCTCATCGTCGAACAAGACCATTTCGGTCGGGCTGACGACGGAGCTGATGCGCGGCGACGTGTTCCAGTGGGGGCAGCTGATGTCCGGCGCGCTGCTCGGCACGCTGCCGGTCGTCCTCGTGTATTTCTTCTTCGTCGAATACTACGTCGCCGGCATGTCCGGCGCGCTGAAGGACTGAGCGGCCCGGCGTCAGGCGGCGCGGGCCTTGTCGAACCAGCCTTCCAGGGCCGGCAGGATGCGGGCGGCCGGCTGAAACCCGTGCGTGACGAGAGCATAGCGCCCCTCGTCACCCTGTCCTGCGATCAGCGTCGGAAAACCGCGCACGCCGGCGCCCTGGGTGAGTTCGAAATCCGCCCAGGTTTCCTCGATTGCCGAGTCAGACGTGAACTCCGCGCGGAACTGATCGGGATCGACGCCGATCTCGCCGGCGAGCCGCACCAGCGTTTCGGTATCGGTCACGTCCTGGTTTTCGGCGTAGAACGCGCGGTGAATCCGCTTCAGGGCGGCAAGCGCCGGCTGCATGCCCCGCCGGCGGATGACGGCGACAGCGCGGCACGGCGGCTCGGTGTCGTAGACGAAGCGGGGACGATCGAAAAACGCGAAATCGAAGGGCTGGCCGGAGGCTTCGTGGACATGTTCCCAGTGGCTGCGGACATCCGCCCGGCCGCTGTCATCCATCGGCTCGACCGTGCGCGGCCGCAGGCCGCCGAGCACCAGCCTGATCGGCAGCTCGTCGCCGAAGGTCTGGCTGATTGCGTCGATCACCGGCGAAAAGCCCCAGCACCAGGAACACATCGGGTCCGCGAAATAGACGAGGTGGGGTCCTTCCATCGGGGCTCTCCTTGAAGTTTGCCGCGGCCAGGGCGACACGCCGCGCCGTTTTAGAACAATCGATCTATTTTATATATTTCACGATCACGCCGCTGAATCAAGACAGCCGCTTCCATCGGACGACGGAAAGAGATTGGGGTCGCACCGCCGGACCGAGCCGGGACAGGCCGAAACAGGCCATCCAGCCCGAACGCGGCGCGAAATGGCGCTGGCCGGCCATCGGGTATGGCCGGCCGCGCGGTTCGTGAAAACGACACCGGACTTGATGCCGGACGGGGCGGCGCGCGCCGCCCCTGCGGATCAGGCGGCTTTGCGGGTGGCGCAGTTCCGGTAGAGCGCCGTTTCGAAATCCATATAGCCGGTGAAGGATGCGGGATCGGCGAAGGGCAGGATTTGCGTCGCCCAGAATCCGCCGAAACCGTTTTCACGGTCGATCCAGTAAAACAGGTTGGCAAGACCGGCCCAGCCGATAGCGCCGGCCGGGCGGCCGGTGGGCGCCGTTTCGTCGTTCACCATGAAGGAGTAGGACCAGGATTTAGACAGGCCCGGGAAAAACTCGGCATCGTTCGAGAGCGAGGGGATCACCCCCGGCAGCACCCTGATCTTCTTGTCGCCGAGATGGTTCCGCACCGCCATCGCGACGGTTTCGGGCTTCAGCACCCGGCCATGAGGCCCGTCGCCGTCGTTCAGCCACATGCGGATGAACTTCATGTAGTCGCCGACCGTGCTGTAAAGCCCATGCCCACCCATATGGACCTCGGGCGTGTTGGTGAGTTCGAATTCCATCGGCGTCAACGAGCCGTCCGCGCCGCGGGCATGCATCCCGGCGCAGCGCGCGCGCAGGGCTTCGGTGATCTCGAAGGTGGTGTCGGTCATGCCGAGTGGCTTGAAGATACGCTCTTCGCAGACCTCGCCGAGCCGCTTTCCGGCGATGGCTTCGATCACCAGTCCGCACCAGTCCATGTTGCTGCCATATTCCCACCGCTCGCCCGGGTCGAACAGCAGCGGCGTGCGCAGCGAGGCCCTGGTCGCCGTGATGACGCTCGGCAGCCCCTGCTCCTGTGACAGCCGGTTATAGGTCTCGTTGAAGAAATCGTAGCCGAGGCCAGCGGTATGCAGCAGGAGCATTTTTGTGGTGATCTCCCGCTTCGGGGCCCGCAGCTTCGGCTTGCCGCTCGCATCGAACCCCTCGATAACCTGAAGGTCTCCGATTTCCGGCACATAGGCCCTCGCCGGCGCGTCAAGATCGAGCTTTCCCTCCTCGACGAGCTGGAGCGCGGCCGTGCCGGTGACCGCCTTGGTCGTCGAGAATATCGCAAACACGGTGTCAGTGGTCATCTTCTGGCTGTTGCCCATCGTCCGCACGCCGGCCGCGCCCTCGTAGATGTTCGCCTTCCGGTCGGTTGCCATCGCCACCACGCCCGGCACATGCGGGCTCGTGTCGACGACTCGGTTGAGGATGGCATCCGCCGCGGTTTTGAATTCTGCGTTCATTCTGGTTCCCCCCTTGAAACATTCCGCCGGCGCAACCGGCCAGCCCTCGCGGATCGCGACGGCAATGTCGCCGATAACGAGTATTGCGATCTACCCGACCGGGCATTTGCGCTGATATTGAGCACGATGACTGATTTCCACAACAGCTGACCGGCGCCGCATTACATTCGGTGTTCGGAAACGCAACAATCGTGACAGCCACCTTGGCGGCTGTATTGTTGCCAGAACCAAACTCCGCGACATTCTGGCGCGGGAAAGCAGGCGTCGCAGCGATGCGATCGCATGGGCACGACCGCATGGGAGGGCAGGATGAGCGCGTATTACGGTCAGGAGTTGCATGGCCCGTTCGAGATGTTCGATCTCGGTGATTTCGTGCTCGAGGATGGCGGCACGATTCGCGGGGCAAAACTCGCTTTCGCGACGCATGGCCGCCTGTCCGCAGCTAGGGACAACGCGATCCTGATCCCGACATGGTATTCGGGCACCAGCAAGATCATGGAGCAGACGCTGGTCGGGCCCGGCCGGGCGCTCGATCCCGAGCGCTATTTCATCATCATCGCCAATCAGATCGGCAGCGGCCTGTCCTCGTCGCCGCACAACACCGAGGGGGCGTTCCACGGCCCCGATTTCCCGAGCGTGCGCATCGGTGACGACGTCGTCGCGCAGTACAGGCTGGTGACCGAAAAATTCGGCCTTGAAGCGTTGCAACTGGTGGTCGGCGCATCGATGGGCGCACAGCAGACCTATGAATGGGCCGTGCGCTATCCCGATTTCGTGAGGCGCGCGGCGCCGATTGCCGGCACGGCGAAGAACAAACCGCATTGCAGGCTGATCGGACAGAGTTTCATCGATGCGCTGACATCCGATCCTGCATTCAACGATGGTCATTACAGGAATTCGGGAGATGTGCGGGCCGGCCTGATCCGCCACGCACGGGCGTTCGCGCTGACCGGGTTGTGCCAGGAGTTCTATCGCCTCGAACTCTGGCGCGACCTCGGCTTTTCCTCGCTGGACGATTTTTTCGTGGGGTTTCTGAACGCCTATTTCCTGCCGATGGACCCGAACAACCTGATCCTGATGGCACGAAAGTGGCAGCGTGGCGACGTCAGCCGCCATGCCAATGGCGACCTTGCCGCGGCACTCGGGCGAATCCGGGCAAGGACCACGGTGCTCGCCCTGAGTTCCGACATGTTCTTCCCGCCGGCAGATTGCGAGGAAGAGGCGAAGCTGACGCCGGGCGCCGCGTTCAGGGTGATCGACACCCGTTTCGGCCATGCCGGCCTGTTCGCGCTTGAGCCGACCTACGTGCCGCAGGTCGATGCTGCGCTGAAAGATCTGCTCGCGGCGCCCTGAAAGCGGCCGAGCTGCCCGGCCATTGGCCCACAAAATCGTGAGACCAGCGGCCGGCACCGTGCCCGCCGATCGCGGGCGAACAGCGATCACGCAATCATGACGAGCGGGGGATGGCGGAGGGACCACATTCCCGCATATGCCGTCTGTATTCCGTATGACGTAAGGGGAGAAGCGAAAAACGGTATATAAACCGTTGATAAATAATGGTATCCCGTAGGGGATTCGAACCCCTGTTGCCGCCGTGAAAGGGCAGTGTCCTAGGCCTCTAGACGAACGGGACGCCGTGCGCGGTAGATAATCGAGTTCGCCGGCTTCATCAAGCGCCGTCGTGCGGTTTTCCCGCCGGACGCAGGCGGGCCCGTGCCGCGTCGCGCCGGCCGGTGCGGCAGGCGTCGGAACAGAATTTCACCGTCTCCCAGCTGCGCGCCCATTTGCGCCGCCAGGCGAAGGGCCGGCCACAGGCCTCGCAGATCTTGCTGGGCAAATCAGCCTTGCGCCGCATCGGCACTGTCAGCGTGCCGTCGCAGCGGTGCCGGCCACCCGCCCGGTGCGCGGGTCGATGAACACGACCTCGCTTCCCTGGCCGCCGCGGAGCAGAACGGCGACAAGGCCGCCCGCCGCGGCAAGGCCGGTAACCTGCGCGCCCGCCCCGCCGGGCAGCACCACGGAAAAGGGTCGCCCGGGCGCAGCGGGCGCAGCCGCCCCCGGTGGCGCGGCGGCAACGCCCGGGGCGGCGGAAACGAGCGCCGCCGTTCGCACGGCCGTCGGTTTCGGCGCGATCAGCCGCTTGACCATGACCCCGATGACAAGCGCGGTGCCCAGCACGACAAGTATGCCAAGCCCGATCACGAGGGCTTTCAGCCCCCGCAGATTCTGCGGGCCAGCCTCGCGTGCCGGCCGTGGCCGGATTGGTGTATCCTGCATTCGTGAACTCCGAAATCAACGCAGCCGCTCAAGACCTTCCATCCGCCGGCAGCCTGCCGGCGGATACGCCATCCTACGGGGCGAGCCGTTCCACGCCACCGAGGCCGATCGCGGCGAACGGCTCGACCGGTTTCTGGCCGCCCGCCTCGGGGAGATATCGCGCTCGCGGCTGAAGGCGCTGATCGAGGCCGGCGCGGTGACCTGCGACGGCGCGACAATCACCCTGCCCTCCGCGGCGGTGCGGCCCGGCGCCGCCTATGCCCTCGCCTTGCCGCCGGCCGCGCCGGCGACGCCGCAGGGGCAGGCGATCGACCTCGTGATCCTGCATGAAGATGACGACCTGATCGTGATCGACAAGCCTGCCGGCCTCGTTGTGCATCCCGCCCCCGGCAATCCGGACGGCACGCTGGTCAACGCGCTGATCGCCCATTGCGGCGACAGCCTGGCCGGCATCGGTGGCGAGCGCCGGCCGGGCATCGTCCATCGGCTCGACAAGGATACGTCCGGCCTCATGGTCGCCGCCAAGACCGAACTCGCGCATCACACCCTCTCCGCCGCCTTTGCGGCGCGGGAGATCGAGCGCGAATATCTGGCGCTGTGCTGGGGCGCGCCGCAGCCGGCCGAAGGCGAGATCGAGGGCGCGATCGGGCGCGATCCGCGCGACCGCAAGCGCATGGCCATCGTCGCGCGGGGCGGCAAGCCGGCGCTGACCCGCTATCGCACGCTGCAACGCTTCGGTTTGGGCGCGGCGCTGCTCGCCTGCCGCCTCGCCACCGGCCGAACCCACCAGATCCGCGTGCATCTCGCCAGCAAGGGCCATCCGCTGGTCGGCGATCCGGTCTATCTCCGCCGCCGCCCGGCCGCCGCAAGCCAGATCCGCCAGCCCCAGCGCGACGGGCTTCTCGACTTTCCACGCCAGGCCCTGCACGCGGCGATCCTGGGATTTACCCACCCGCGCAGCGGCGCGGCGCTGCGCTTCGAGACCGCGCCGCCGGCAGATCTCGCAACATTGCTGTCACATCTCGCTGCTATGACCGATCACGTATGACTGCAATACCGGACTTGAATGGTCCTTTTTGTTGACATGCAACCCTGAGGCGTAGTACATACGCCACAGTCAAAGCCGGAGTTTGGGTTTGGCGGTCTGTCCTGCTGGTTACTGCCTTTTCAGGGGTTCTCGCGGGAGCGTGACAAGGCAAGATCGCTGACCTGAATATATACTCCGCTGGAATGGGGCTGGCATCACGAGGGTTCGGATTCTCCGCATCCATTTGTCTGCCGGCTCCGTAGAGATAGACGAAAGGAGCTACCAATGGCCTCTGGCGTCAGTACAATGGCCCCGAGCGAAGGCAACCTCGCCCGGTATCTGCAGGAAATCCGCAAGTTCCCGATGCTTTCTCCGGAGGAGGAAGACCGGCTTGCCCGCGCCTGGCGCGACAACAACGACCAGACCGCCGCACACAAGCTGGTGACCTCGCATCTGCGCCTGGTGGCCAAGATCGCCATGGGGTATCGCGGCTACGGGCTGCCGGTGGGCGAGCTGATTTCCGAAGGCAATGTCGGAATGATGCAGGCGGTCAAGCGGTTCGACCCGGAACGCGGCTTCCGCCTCGCCACCTATGCGATGTGGTGGATCCGTGCCGCGATTCAGGAATATATCCTGCATTCGTGGTCGCTGGTGAAAATGGGCACCACGGCGGCGCAGAAGAAGCTGTTCTTCAACCTGCGCCGGCTCAAGGGGCAGATGCAGGCCATCGACGATGGCGACATGCAGC
Source organism: Acidocella sp. C78 (assembly GCF_907164655.1). Lineage (NCBI taxonomy): Bacteria > Pseudomonadati > Pseudomonadota > Alphaproteobacteria > Acetobacterales > Acidocellaceae > Acidocella > Acidocella sp. C78. Next base: position 9,765 of record NZ_CAJQZK010000088.1, on the reverse strand, counting down.
CCGAGCAGGTGGAAAAGATCGCTCGCGTGCTCGGCGTGCCCGAGCAGGACGTGGTGAGCATGAACCGCCGCCTGACCGCGCCCGACCACAGCCTCAACGCGCCGATCCGCATGGATGGCGAGGGCGAGTGGCAGGACTGGCTGGTCGACGATGCGGACAGTCAGGAAGAAGCGATCGGCGAGCACGAGGAAATGACCGGCCGCCGCGCGCTTCTCGCCACCGCGCTGAAGACGCTGAACGACCGCGAGCGGCACATCCTGATCCAGCGCCGTCTCAAGGACGACCCGACGACGCTCGAGGATCTCTCGCAGCAATACAACATCTCGCGCGAGCGGGTGCGGCAGATCGAGGTTCGTGCTTTCGAGAAGCTGCAGAAATCGATGAAGGCGCAGGTCGCGGAACAGCGCGCCGAACAGCGCCAAGCCTTGGCCGACCGCGCCATCGCCTGAATTGAGCCCCCCGGCATCCGCTGATGCCGGGGGTTTTTCACGGGCGGCGTTTCAGGCCGCCACCCGCCATACCTCGCCATGTTCTTCGGCCCGCGCCTCGGCGCGCAGCTTCAGCAGATGCGCCAGCACGTTGCGCTCGGCGGCGATTTTCAGCATCGGGTCCTGTTTCGCATAGAGCCGGGCAGCGATGTCGGTCACCGTGGCCGGCCCGGCCCGCAAAGCCTCGAGAATGGCGGTTTCGCGCTTCTGCCGATGCGCCAGCATCTCCCGCACCAGTTCCCGCGGCCGTTCCAGCACCGGGCCGTGACCCGGCAGATACAGCACATCCGACCGCCCGAGCAGGCGCTCCAGGCTGTCGTAATAGTCCTTCATGTCGCCATCCGGCGGATTGACGATCGAGGACGACCACGACATCACGTGATCCGCGCTGAAGAGAACTTCGCCCACCTCCGGCACGTGATAGGCGAAGGCGAGGTGGTCGCTCGCATGACCCGGCGTGTGCAGCGCGGTCAGCCCGGCGACGACATCGCCCTCGCCGATCGGGCGATCGGGCTGAAACAGCTTCGTCGCCGGCCGGTGAAACCCATACGTGGTAGCCCCCGTGGCCGATTGCAGGCCCGCCGTGGCGCCCAGATGGTCGCGATGCGTGTGCGAAAGCAGGATTCGACGAATCGGCACACCGGCCGCCGCCTCGATCACATCGCCCACATGGGTTGGATCGTCCGGCCCGGGATCGAGCACGGTCAGCCCATCCGCCGCTTCGATCAGCCAGGTATTGGTGCCGTGATAGGTCATGACGCCGGGGTTGCGCGCCACGACCCGCCGGATTCCGGGCAACACGTCATGGGCAATGCCGCGCCGCGGCTCGGCCTCGGTCAGGAACGGCACGAGGCCGCCGGGCCACGCGCCCGCCTCCGGAATTCAGGACAAGTGCAATGTTTCATCCGCAAAGCTTAGACCGGTGCCGCCCTGCTTGACCAGCATGCACGGGGCCGGCGGCCGGCCTTGCTCTTGACCGGGCGAAAGCGGATGATCCGTTCCAGGGCGGGTGCGCGCCGGCCCGCAAGCACCGCAGGGAGGAACAAGGTATGTCGCAACACGATCTGGAAGCGCTCTGGGAGGCGCATTGCCGCTACGAATTCGAGACCCGGGACGTCGACGCCACGATGGCGACGATGGTTGCCACCCCCTACGTCAACCACATCCCGACAATGACAGGCGGTGTCGGCCATGACCAGTTGAAGCGGTTCTACAAATATCATTTCATCGGTGCCAACCCGCCGGATACGGAAATGGTGCCGGTCAGCCGCACCGTGGGGGCGAGCAGCATCGTCGACGAGATGATCTTCCGCTTCACCCACACATCCGAGATCGACTGGATGGTGCCCGGCATTCCGCCCACAGGCCGCCGCGTCGAGATTCCCCTTGTCGCGATCGTGCAGTTCGACGGCGACAAGCTGGTTCACGAGCATATCTATTGGGATCAGGCCTCGGTTTTGGTTCAGCTCGGCCTGCTCGATCCAGCGGGCCTGCCCGTCGCGGGAGCCGAGACGGCGCGCAAGGTGCTGGACAAGAGCCAGCAGAGCAACGTGCTGATGGCCGCCTGGGCCACCAGCGAGGGCAAGCCGATCTGAACCGCCGCCTGGGGCATCAGTGGCGCAGATGCCAGGCCGGTATGTCTTCGAAGCCGATGCGGCGGCGCAAAACAATCCGGCAGAGATCGTCAAAGCTTTCCACCACATCGGCGCTGTCGAACCCGATGGTGATTCCGAATTCTTCTTCCGCCTCCACGATGAGGCTGAGCGTTGCGATCGAATCCCAATCCCGCACCGAGCGCATGGACGCGACCGGAATTTCACTCTGCGGCAGATCAGGGAACAGGCGGGCGAAGATCATTGCGACTCGCGTGGCGATATCGTCGGGCTGATCTGCCATCCTCACCACCGTCTCCTTCCCTGCCACGGCCATTGTTGCCGCAACACGCGTCCATGCTTGTTGCCGCATGGCCTGCGCGTGTCGCCGGTACAGCCTCCTGCCAAAAGTGACGGGAAGCCTGACCCGGCGACGAGACCGGACCAAACACGATTTTGCAAAATGATGAAATCAAATATTTGCCAAGTCCTGGTCTCTGGCATGATCAATGTCCAATCCTGTCGGGCCGGGCGGGAGACGCCGTCCGTCTGGCAATCCTGCCGCCATTAGAGCACTTTCCGATCCATCCGGATCGGATGCAACGCTCTATCATTTTGATAATTAAACCATCTTTACCCAAGCAGATGACTCCATCCGATCGGATGATGCTCTAACGGATCGGCCGGCCATATCCGGTCGGATGCGGTGCTAGAAAAGTTCGAGATCCCCGGAAGCGCTTGTAACGGTCGGCTCCTTGACGCCGCTGAGGCGTTCGGCCAGCGCCCCGACGACAACTTCGCGCGCCGCGCGGCCCGGATCGATCGACCAGCCATCCGGCAGGACAAGCCGCAAATGTTCCATGAATGTGTGAAGCCCCTGCAACCTCTGGGTCAGGATGTCGAGCATCTGCGCTTCCTGGCGGTAGAGGCTGCTCTGCGGCGAGGCGACAAGGGCCGGGCTCAGCACTTCCTGCATCCGCAGCGCATAGGCGCCGAGATCGACCAGTTCCGCCTCGATGATCCCGAACAGCTCGTTCATGGGCATGCTGGACGACATGACTTCAAGCCTGGTTTCGGTGGAATCCTGGGGTGTCCTGTAGGCGGCCATGGCAGATATCCGTTCAGAACAGTTCGACCGCACCGCTGGGCGGTGGTGTCTTGAGGGTGCGCAGATCGGGCTCGGCGCGCAGAACGGCAGGCTGATCTGCCGCAAGCAATGTCTGTCGGGCGCGCCCGGTGGTAGGGGAGAACTGGATGCGCCGCCCGCGCTCGCCGCGCAGGCTGCCGCCGACGATCTCGATGCTCTCGGCGTTCAGGAAGCGCTCGGCGAACTCGGCATTCAGACGGCCGATATCCGTCAGCCCCTTTACCAGGCAGGCCCCGCCGAACAGCTTCGCCTTGAGTCGCTCGCGCCGCGCGCCATGCCGGAGCAGATCGTTGATCAGCAGTTCCATTGCATAGGCGCCGTACCGCTGGGCCGCCCCGCCACCGGAGCGGACGGAAGACTGGCCGGGCAGCAGGAAATGGTTCATCCCTCCGACCGCCGCCATCGGATCCCACAGGCAGGCGGCGACACAGGAGCCAAGAATGGTGCACAGCACAATATCAGGATCGCGCTCGACCCGATATTCGCCCTGCACGATGTTGATTCGGCGGGCGAGGTCCAGCGAGGGAGGGCCTGCAAGCGTCACGTCAGCGTCCCGAGCACGGCTTCGATCTTTTCCTTCAGCGCTTCGGTCGTGAAGGGTTTGACCAGGTAATTGTTCACCCCGTGCTCGACGGCGCTCATCACCATCTGCTTGTCGGCCCGTCCGGTAAGCATGATGAAGGCCGTCTTGCTGATCGGCCCATGCGCGCGGATCGCCCGCAACAGGCTGAGACCGTTGAACTTGGGCATGTTGTAGTCGGAGATCACAAGATGAATTGGCGTCTTGCGGGTCAGGAGCAGTTTGAGCGCTTCTTCGCCATCCTCGGCCTCGATCACTTCGCCGATTCCGATTGCGTCGAACCCAACCCGCGCGAGGCTGCGTATCGTCTGCTGGTCGTCGACGATAAGAATGCTCAACGAGCTGGCAACAGGCATTAGTTTGGCTCCCGGGTGATGGAGATGGCGTTGGTGCTTTTGACGATGTGATCGGCAATGGTGGTCAGCGGCAGTTGGCGGCCCACGGCGCCGATCTCGAAGGCGGCCTTCGGCATGCCATAGACGATCGAGGAGCCCTCATCCTGGCCGATCGTCTCGGCGCCGGTCTCGCGCATCGCGGCCAGCCCCTCGGCGCCATCGCGCCCCATGCCGGTCAGTATCACCCCGAGCCCGCGCCCGCGCGCGACCCGGGCGAAGGATGTGAACAGCACATCGGCCGAAGGCCGATGCCCGCTGACGCGCTCGCCATCGTGCAGGCGGCAGTGCAGGCGGCCATTGTTCATCGTGCCGGCCAGTTCGAGATGTGCATCGCCGGGGGCGACATAGACATGCCCTGGCTGTACCGCGATGCCGTTCTGGGCCTCCGTCACCGTCGGCGCACAGAGCCTGTTCAGGCGATCGGCAAAGCTGCGGGTAAAGGCCGGCGGCATGTGCTGCACCACCATTGTCGGCGGGCAATTGGCAGGAAAACGGGACAGCACCTCGATCAGCGCTTCGACACCGCCGGTGGACGCCCCGATGGCGATCAACCGCCCGTCGGGCCGGAAATTGCCGGACTGCGTGACCGATGCCGGCCGCGCAGCGCCCGCCTCCCGCGGCCGCATCCGCAGCCTGGTCTTCGCCGCCGCCTTGATCTTTTCGCCCAGCAGATCGAATTCATGGCGGTCGCCGAGTGCCGGTTTCGGCACACAGTCGAACGCGCCGATCTCCAGGGCCTGCAGCGTCGCCCGCGCGCCCTCGGAGGTAAGGCTCGAGACCATGATCACCGGCGTCGGCCGTAGCCGCATGATTTTTTCCAGGAAATCGAGACCGTTCATGTTCGGCATCTCGACATCGAGGGTGATCACGTCCGGGTTGAGTTCCTTGATGGCGCTGCGAGCCTCGTAGGGATCGCCGGCCTCTCCGACGATCTCGATCTCGGGATCGCGCCGGAGCGAGGCGGCGATGACGCCGCGCATCGTGGCCGAATCGTCCACGATCAGAACACGTACCGTCATCCTTTCGTCCCCCGGGGAGCCATGAGCCGGTAGGTTGTGATCCCATCGCTCCGGAGAGACGCTTCGGCCGGGCCGCTCACGCGTTCCGAATGGCCGATATAGAGTGCGCCGCCCTCCTCGAGCAGCGGCACCATGCGGGCCCAGACCTGCTTTTGCGTTTCGTCATCGAAATAAATTGCAACATTGCGGCAGAACACAGCATTGAACCGGCCGCGCATGGGCCAGTTGCCGATCAGGTTCAGGGAGCGGAACGCCACCAGCGATCGGGCGGCCTCCGCAATCCGGAACTTGGGCGAATTGTTGTTGGCCGGCTCGAACCAGCGCTCGCGCAGCTCCTGCGGCACCGCGGTGATCTCGGAGGCGTCATACAGCCCGGCCCGGCCGGTCGCGAGCATCGTGCGGTCGATATCGGTGGCGAGGATCCGGATGTCATAGCGCGGCGCCTCGGGCAGCAGGGCCAGAACGGTGAGCGCCATCGAATAGGGCTCCTGGCCGCTGGAACAGGCCGCCGACCACAGCCGCACCCGCCCACCGCTGCGCGCCTGGGCCAATAGCGGCGGCAGGACCCGGGTGCGCAGATGGTCGAAATGATGCGGCTCACGGAAAAACCGCGTGACATTCGTGGTCAACGCGCCGAGCATCTCCTGCCGCTCGGCGCCGCCCGCCGCGCTTTCGACAAGCTCGCAATATTCGGCGAAGCTTTCGAGCCCGAGCGTCCGGATGCGCTTCGCCAGCCTCGAATACACGAGCGTGGCCTTGGCCTCGGGCAGCGCAATCCCCGCCTCCTCACGCATGATCCGGGCAATGGTGCGGAAATCCTCTCGGGTGAGGACATATTCCGCGCCTTCGATCAGACCTTCGCTTTCGCGCCGTGGTCGCGGCCGTAGGCTCATGCGGCTTCCCGTTCCACAGCCGGAAGAACGTGATCGAGCGAGATCAGGCTGATCATCCGCCCATCCACTGGCATCAGCCCGCGCACGAAACTCTTGACCACGTCCGAAGCCACATCCGGCGTCGGCTGGATTGCATTGTCATTCATCGTCAGGATGTCGGACACGGCATCCACCAGCAGGCCGACCATCTGGCGGTCGATCTGCACGACGATGATCACATGCCGCGCGGTCGGCTCCGAGCGGGGCAGACCGAGCCTGACCGCGAAATCGACGATCGGCAGCACCGCGCCGCGCAGGTTGATCACGCCGCAGATATATCCAGGCGACTGCGGCAGAACCGTCGCCGCCGTCCAGCCGCGGATTTCACGCACCGCCATGATGTCGACACAGAATTCCTGAACGCCGACCCGGAAGGCAATCAGTTCGCGGGCCCCGGACCCGCTGGTCATGACTTCATTCATCATTCAACTCGCTGACATGAGGATCGGTTCGACACGAGATGCGTCGACCCGCAGATTGTCGCTCCGCGTCACGGAAACGATCGCATCCACATCAAGGATGAGGGCGACCCGGCCGTCACCCATCACGGTGGCTGCCGCGATGCCGGGGACCGCCCGGTAATTCGCCTCGAGACTCTTGATCACGACCTGGCGCTGGCCCTGAATGCCATCGACCACAAGGACGGCGCGCACGCCCCCCTCGCCCTCGACCAGCAGCGCCACGCTCTTTTCGGGCTCCGCCGGCATGGCGCGATAGCCGAGTGCTGCGCCGACATCGACCAGCGGGATATACCCTCCGCGCATGGCCAGCACCCGGACATCGACACCGAGCGTATGCACCTGCTCGCTCCGTGGCTGCAGCGTCTCCACGATGGCGCTCAGGGGAACGATCAGCGTATGGCCATCGACGCTGACGACCATGCCATCCAGCACGGCGAGGGTGAGCGGCAGGCTGAGCGTGAAGGTCGAGCCCTTGCCCGGCCGCGAGGCGATGGAAATGCGTCCGCCCAGCGCCTGCACCGACCGGCGCACCACGTCCATGCCGACGCCACGCCCCGAAATGTCGGAAATCTCGCTTGCGGTGGAGAATCCGGGCATGAAGATGAGGTTGTCGATCTCCTCGTCGGTAAGCGGGGCGTCGGGCGAGACAAGACCTTTCTCCACCGCCTTCGCCCGCACCCGCTCGCGGTTGATGCCGGCCCCGTCATCCTCGACTTCGATGACGATCCGGCCTGAACGGTGCAGCGCGGTCAGCTTCACCAGACCTTCGGCCGGCTTCCCGGCCGCAAGGCGCGCCTCGGTTGATTCAAGACCGTGATCGATGGCGTTGCGGATCATGTGGGTCAGCGGATCGACGATCCGCTCGATCACCGTCTTGTCGACCTCGGTTGTCTCGCCATCGGTCAGCAGGCGAACCTGCTTGCCGGTCATCGTCGCGACCTCGCGCACGAGGCGCGGCATGCGCTGGAAGACCGAGCGCACGGGCTGCGCGCGGATCGCCATCACGCTGTCCTGGATTTCGCGCGTCAGCTGCTCAAGCTCGTCCAACGCCGTCATGACAGCGGAGGCGCGGGCAAGCCCGGCCTCGAACACGCGCTGCGAGAGCATCGCCTCGTTGATGACAAGCTCGCCGACGAGGTCGATCAGCCGGTCCACGCGGTCGAGATCGACACGGATGGTCGCCCCCACGCCCTGCGCGGCATCGTTGCGCGCGGCTGGCGCTTCGGCAGACGCCGAAGCGGGCTCGGGCTCCGGCGGCGGCGAAACTGCCGGAGGCGGCGGAGGCGGAGCCACCACGATCTCGGGCTCGATGACCGCTGGCGCCTCCACACTCGCCGCCGCGTTCCGCAGCAAGGCAAGGATCTCGTCGTCGGAGGGTTGCCCGGCATCCGCAGCGACGGCGGACGAACTCGCGGCCACAGCCACGTCGGCGGGCAGGTTCCTCTCGATCTGGATTTCGCAATCGTCCTCGACGAACTCGAACACGGCACGGATCATGTCCTCCGTGCAGTCCGCATCCAGCACGATCGTCCATGTGAGATAGGCCCCCTCAGGATCGAGGGCGGCGAGATCCGGCAGGCTTTCGGCATCGACCGTCACCCGCATCGGGCCGAGGCGGCCAAGCTCGCGCAGCAGCAGCCCAGCCTCATTGGCCTTGGCGTAAAGATCGGCCAGGGGCTTGAACCGGACGATCCAGCCCGGCGGCGGCGCAGCCTCGGTCTCGATCGTGACCGGCACTGCCGCAAAGGCGATGTCGGCGAAATCGTCATCCTCGGCGTCGCCGGCGTCGGGCTCGCCGGTCAATTGCCGCAGTTCCGACACGATCGAGGCGATCCGCACGGGATCGGTGGTGCTGCCGTCGCGCGCCGCGCGCACCAGATCGGCCAGCGCATCGGACGCGCGCAACATGACGCGCATCGCCTCCGGCGACGGCTCCAGCCGACCCGCGCGGATCAGGTCGAGCACCGTCTCGAAGACATGAGCGAAATGCACGAGATCTTCCAGACCGAACGCGCCGGCGCCACCCTTGATCGAGTGGACGGCACGAAAGACGGCATTCACCGTCTCGGAATCGGTCTGCCCCGACTCCATCCGCATCAGCCCGGTTTCAAGCTCGCCGAGCTGTTCCTCGCATTCCTGGAAGAAGGTTTCGCGGATCTCCGCCATCGGATCCATCGGTCAGACTCCCATCATGCCGCAACACGCCGGATCGCATCGACCAGCTTGACCGGATCGAAGGGTTTGACGATCCAGCCCGTTGCACCAGCAGCCTTCGCCCGCCCCTTCTTTTCGGGGTCCACCTCGGTGGTGAGCACCAGCACCGGTGTGGTGCGCCATGTGGCATCCTTGCGGACCGCCTCGATGAACCCGAAACCATCGAGGCGCGGCATGTTGATGTCGGTCACGATGACGTCCGGCGTCTCGACCTGCAGCACCTCAAGGCCGTGCACACCATCCTCGGCCTGCACCACCCGATACCCCGCCTCGACCAGCGACATGCGCAGCATGTCACGCATGGTGCGCGAATCATCCACGGTGAGAATCGTCTTGGTCACGCGACTATATCCTTCTGAAATTGAAACGCGGCAGGACCGATGCCGAATAATTCGAGCGCTGCTTCCATCTGCGCGGCCATGCGTTCGATCACGAACGCATGGCCATCCGCCTCCCAGGTGGACCGGGCCGAAAGCAGGACCTGCAGGCATTGGCCGCCCAGCCGCTCGACCAGCGAACCATCGATCCGCAGATCGGTGCCGCGTTTCGCGAGCAGCCCTTGCGCCAGAGGAGACGCCGCCTTGAGGTCGAGAACAGGATCGAGCGCGAACGGGTCCGCGGTGTCAGTCATGGTTGGGGTGCTCCTCGGCAAGCTTCCGCTCGCAGGCGCGGGCGCGATGACGCGCCCGGTAACTTAAACGGGGGATACGGCCGGAGCGGATGCCGCGACGGGCAGGGCAGCGCCCGAGGGGGAAAACCGGCACGGTCACCGCCCGCTCCCGACGAGAGCCGGAAGGAGGGGCGGCCGCGCGCGCCCTCGCCAGGGCTGCCGATGCCGGCCAACCGGATGATCAAGAACGGTCACGTCCCATGTCCCCACTCAGGATACCCTCCGCAGATCCGCGACGGACTTCGGAGATCCTGCGGCGAGGAAGAT
>NZ_CAJQZK010000087.1:0-2933 GCF_907164655.1 Acidocella sp. C78 | reverse complement strand
GCAATCGCGTAAAGGATTCGCCGTGTATCGACCGTGAGCGTTCTCATCGCCGCCTCCTGATCGCGCCACCGATGGCGCCGCCGAGCACAACCGCCACGATCAGGAACACCCCTTCGTAGAACGACTGATAGAGTGGGTTGACGTGGCTGAAGAACAGGATGTTGACGATCAGCGTGGTGATGAAGGCCCCGCAATCGCGCCGGCCGCCGAGCCACGGCCGCCGAAGAGCGAGACCCCGCCGAGCACGACCGCGACGATGGAAGTCAGCGTGTAGCTGTTGCCCGTGGTCGCGTCGCCCGCCGTGGCCGATGCGGCGAGAAACAGCCCTGCCGCGGCCGCCAGCGCCCCATCCAGCATGTAGGCGATGATCTTGGTGCGCAGCACGTTGACCCCGAGCGCGCGGGCCGAGGCCTCGTCATTGCCGATCGCGTAGAGATCGACACCCGTGCGCGAGCGCCGGAACCCCGCCCAGGCCAGCACGAGAAGGCCGATATAGACGAGTGCCCAGGGCGCGTTCGGGTTGCAGCAGATTGGTGTGGCCGGCGGATGGCGCCGCCGGCGCCGGCAGCACGCGGATCGCGACACCAGGTAGATCGCAGCGTGCGCCAGCGTCCCCGACGGCTGCAACCGGGCCGAACGCCACGCAGCAACCCGAACGCGCCCTGGGCACTCGTCTATATCGGCCTTCTCGTGCTGGCCTGGGCGGGGTTCCGGCGCTCGCGCACGGGTGTCGATCTCTACGCGATCGGCAATGACGAGGCCTCGGCCCGCGCGCTCGGGGTCAACGTGCTGCGCACCAAGATCATCGCCTACATGCTGGATGGGGCGCTGGCGGCCGCGGCAGGGCTGTTTCTCGCCGCATCGGCCACGGCGGGCGACGCGACCACGGGCAACAGCTACACGCTGACTTCCATCGTCGCGGTCGTGCTCGGCGGGGTCTCGCTCTTCGGCGGCCGTGGCTCGGCGGCCGGCGCGATTGCGGGGGCCTTCATCACCACGCTGATCGTCAACATCCTGTTCTTCAGCCACGTCAACCCACTCTATCAGTCGTTCTACGAAGGGGTGTTCCTGATCGTGGCGGTTGTGCTCGGCGGCGCCATCGGTGGCGCGATCAGGAGGCGGCGATGAGAACGCTCACGGTCGATACACGGCGAATCCTTTACGCGATTGCCGCCGCGATCGGGCTTTTCGTGGTTGGCGAGATGGCGCATCCGGGCTTTCTGTCCGGCCCCAGCGTGGCCTCGATCCTGGTGATCGCCTCGTTCGTCGGCCTCGTGGCGGCGGGGCAGTGCTTCGTCATCCTGATCGGCGGGATCGACCTTTCGGTGCCCTGGGTGATGAACGCCGCGGCGATCCTGCTCACCACCACCTCGCTCGGCAAGAACACGGGCGCGCCGGAAGCGATCGCCGCAGCCCTTGGCATGGGGGTGGCGGTGGGGTGGCCAATGGCATCGGCATCGCGCTGTTCGGCATTCCCGCGGTGGTGATGACGCTGGCGGCGAACGGCATCGTCGAGGGGCTGACACTCGGGCTGAGCGGCGGTTTCACCTGCTCCTCCTGCTCATCCTACGCGCCGCCGCTGATCCAGACGCTGGCGCATGGCAGCCTGCTCGGCATTCCCGATGCGCTCTGGCTCTGGGCGTTCGTGACCGCGCTGGTCAGCGGCGCACTCGCGGTGACGCGGTTCGGGCGGGCGACCTACGCGCTCGGCACCAATCCGCTCGCCGCCACGCTGGCCGGGATCGACGCCCGGCGGATGACGATCCTGCTCTATGCCCTTTGCGGCGGCTTCGCCGCTCTCGGCGGGATCATGCTGGTCGGCTTCGGCGGGCAGGCTTCGCTCGGGCTCGGCGATCCCTATCTGTTCACCTCGATCGCCGCGGTGGTGATCGGCGGGGTGAACATCCTTGGCGGGCGCGGCAACTATCTCGGCGTCGCCGCCGGGGCCGTGAGCCTGACCGTGCTGGTCTCGGTGCTGCTCGCGCTATCGATGCCCGACTACGTGCGCAGCATCGCCTATGGCGTCGTCATCCTGGCGCTGCTGCTCGCCTATGGGCGGGAGAACGAACGATGACCACGTGGCAGCCGGCCGAGCGCTACCCCGATCCGGCGATCCATGTGCTCAGCCCGTCCTTCGCGCGCTACCGCCTGTTCAACGCGGCGGTGGAGCGGCTGGCCGATGGCTGCCGCTGGGCGGAAGGGCCGGTCTGGTTCGGCGACGGGCGCTTCCTGCTGTGGAGCGACATTCCGAACGACCGGATGCTGCGCTGGGACGAAACCGATGGGCGCGTCAGCGTGTTCCGCCAGCCGGCCGGCCATGCCAACGGCAACACCAGGGACCGCCAGGGGCGGCTCATCACCTGCGAGCATGGCGGTCGGCGGGTTGTCCGTACGGAAACCGATGGCGCATCACGGTGCTGGCTGACGGGTTCGGCGGGCGAAGGCTGAATTCGCCGAACGACGTTGTGGTGAAGTCCGACGGCAGCATCTGGTTCACCGACCCGCCCTTCGGCATTTCCGGGTGGTATGAGGGGCATCGGGCTGACGCCGAACTGCCGCCGGCGATCTACCGGATCGATCCGGCGAGCGGCGCAGTCGCCATGGTGGCGGACGATATCGCGGGGCCGAACGGGCTGGCCTTCTCGCCGGATGAGAGCCGGCTCTACGTGGTCGCCTCGCGGCCGAACCGCACCGGGCGATCCATGTGTTCGATGTGGTGGATGGAAGCCGCCTGACCAACAACCGGCGGCTGATCGATGCCGGACCTGGCGGCACGCCGGACGGTTTCCGCGTCGATATCGATGGGAATCTGTGGTGCGGCTGGGGCATGGGCGCGGCGGAGCTGGACGGGGTGATGGTGTTCGACCCCGGTGGAACGCCGATCGGCCGCATCGCCCTGCCCGAGCGCTGCGCCAATGTCTGCTTCGGCGGCC
>NZ_CAJQZK010000086.1:0-30940 GCF_907164655.1 Acidocella sp. C78 | reverse complement strand
ACCATCATCCGCTCGAACTACCTGTTCGACGAGAGTGCAGCGCTCTACGATCACGCGCTGAAACTCTGGGAAGGCCTGTCGGCCGAGCTGAACTACAACGTCATGTTCTCGCAGCGCGGCGTGCTGATGCTCGCCCACAACGTGCACGACGAACAGGTCTTCCGCCGCCATGTCCACGCCAACCGCCTCAACGGCGTCGACAATGAATGGCTCACCCCCGAAACAGGCGAAGGCCTTCTGCCCGCCGCTGAACATCGCCCCCGGCATGCGCCATGCGGTCACCGGCGGCGCGCTGCAACGGCGCGGCGGCACGGCGCGGCACGATGCCGTCGCCTGGGGCTATGCCCGCGCCGCCAGCGCAATCGGTGTCGACATCATCCAGAACTGCGAGGTCACCGGCATCGACCGCGACGCCGCAGGCCGCGTCAGCGGCGTGCAGACCACGCGCGGTGCGATTGCAACCAGGCGCATCGGCGTGGTTGCCGCCGGCAATACTTCGGTGGTGATGGCGATGGCCGGGCTGCGCATGCCGCTCGAAAGCTTCCCGCTGCAGGCGCTGGTCTCCGAGCCGGTGAAGCCGTGCTTTCCCTGCGTCGTCATGTCGAACACGATCCACGCGTATATCAGCCAGTCCGACAAGGCGAGCTGGTCATCGGCGCCGGCACCGATGCCTACATCTCCTACAGCCAGCGCGGCGCGCTGCACATCTCGATGCACACGCTGGAGGCGATCTGCGAGCTGTTCCCGATGTTCCGCCGCATGCGCATGCTGCGCAACTGGGGCGGCATCGTCGACGTCACGCCGGACCGCTCGCCGATCATCGCCAAAACGCCGATCCCCGGCCTTTACGTCAATTGCGGCTGGGGCACCGGCGGCTTCAAGGCCACGCCCGGCTCCGCCGATCTCTTCGCCCACACCATCGCCCGCGACGAGCCGCACCCGATCAACGCCCCCTTCAGCCTCGAGCGCTTCGCCGAGGGGCGGCTGATCGACGAGGCCGCCGCCGCCGCGGTCGCGCACTGAGGAGCCCCGCCATGCTGCTGATCCCCTGCCCGCATTGCGGCGAGCGTCCGGAAATCGAGTTCGCCTATGGCGGCGAGGCCCATCGCGTCCGCGCCGCCGACCCGCGCGCCGTCGATGACGCTTCGTGGACCGACTATCTCTACATCCGCCGCAACGCCCGCGGCGAGTTCGAGGAACGCTGGCGCCACGCCCATGGCTGCGGCCGCTTCTTCAACCTCCGCCGCAACACCTATACCGACATGATCGACCGCGGAGCCGCACGATGAGCCAGAGCTTCCGGCTTGCCGAGGGCGGGCGGATCGACCGCTCCCGCACCCTCGCCTTCCGCTTCGACGGCCGCGCCTATGCCGGCCATCCGGGCGACACGCTGGCCTCCGCCCTGCTCGCCAACGGCGTCCATCTGGTCGGCCGCTCCTTCAAGTATCACCGCCCGCGCGGCATCCTGACCGCCGGCGCCGAGGAGCCGAACGCCCTGGTCGGCGTCGGCCGCGACGAGGGGCACTACACTCCCAACCTGCGCGCCACCCAGGTCGTCCTGCATGACGGCCTGGTCGCCGAAAGCCAGAACCGCTTCCCCTCGCTCGAACGCGACGTCGGCGGCCTCACCGACCTGTTCTGGAAATTCATCCCCGCCGGTTTCTACTACAAGACGTTCATGTGGCCGAAGACGGCATGGACACGGGTGTTCGAGCCGCGCATCCGCGCCATGGCCGGCCTCGGCCGCGCCCCGGAGATCGCGGACGCCGCCTGCTACGCCCAGCGCTACGCCCATTGCGACGTGCTGGTGGTCGGCGCCGGCCCCGCCGGCATCGAGGCCGCCCTGGCCGCCGCCTCCTCCGGCGCGCGGGTGATCCTGTGCGACGAACAGGCCGAACCCGGTGGCGCCCTTCTGGCCGAGACCGACGCGACGCTCGACGGCGCCGACGTCGCCAGCTTCCTCGCCACCCGGCTGAGCTGGCTGCAGGCCGCCGGCCAGGTCACCATCCTGCCGCGCACCATCGCCTTCGGCTATTTCCCGCACAACATGATCGGCCTCGCCCAGGATCTCACCGATCATCTCGGCGAACCCGACGACACCCAGCCCCGCGGCCGGCTCTGGCAGGTCCGCGCCCGCGAGGTGGTGATCGCCACCGGCGCCATCGAGCGCCCCCTCGCCTTCCCCGACAACGACCGCCCCGGCATCATGCTGGCCGACGCCGCGCGCACCTACGTCACCCGCTACGGCGTGCTGCCGGGCCGCAACGCCGTCGTCTTCACCGCGCATGATTCCGCCTATGCCGCCGCCCTCGCCCTGCATCGCGCCGGCGCCCGCATCGCCGCGATCGCCGATCTCCGGCCCGATCCGTCCGGCGAACTGGTCGAGGCCGCGCGTGCTGCCGGCCTGCCGATCCGCCCCGGCTGCACCCTCACCGGCACCGAGGGGCGGCTGCGCGTCACCGCGGCCACCATCGCGCGGCGCGACGGCGGTGCCGGCGAGCGCCTCTCCTGCGACCTCGTGCTGATGTCCGGCGGCTTCACCCCGAGCGTGCATCTCTTCTCGCAGAGCCGCGGCAAGCTCCGCTTCGATCCTGCGCTCGACGCCTTCATCCCCGGCGAGCCGGCCGAGGCCTGCCGCGCCGCCGGTGCCGCCGCCGGCACCACCTCGCTGGCCGACGCCCTCGCCTCCGGCCGCGCCGCCGGCGAGGCGGCCGCCACCGCCGCCGGCTTCACCGCCCCGCCCGCCATGGCGATCGCGGTCGCCAACGCCCCCGCCGCCACCGGCGGCTTCCTCGGCGCCACGCCGCACGGCCGCAACCCCGGCGCGGTGCGCGCCTTCATCGACTTCCAGAACGACGTCACCGCGAAGGACATCTCGCTCGCCCTGCGCGAGGGCTTCCGCTCGGTCGAGCACGTCAAGCGCTACACCACCAACGGCATGGCGACCGACCAGGGCAAGCTCTCCAACATGAACGCGCTCGGCATTATGTCCGCCGAACTCGGCCGCCCGATCCCCGAGATCGGCACCACCACCTTCCGCATGCCCTACACGCCGGTGCCCTTCGGCTATTTCGCCGGCTACGCGCGCGGCGCGCTGTTCGAGCCCGAGCGTCACACCCCGATCCATGACTGGGCCGAGGAACAGGGCGCGGTGTTCGAGGATGTCGGCACCTGGAAGCGCGCCCGCTACTTCCCGCGCGAGGCGAGACGATGCACCGCGCCGTCGCCCGCGAATGCCGCGCCGTGCGCGCCAGCGTCGGCATCTTCGACGCCTCGACCCTCGGCAAGATCGAGATCGTGGGGCCGGACGCCGCCGAATTCCTCAACCGCATGTACGTCAACGCCTGGACGAAGCTGAAACCCGGCCGCCTGCGCTACGGCGTGCTGCTGCGCGAGGACGGGTTCGTGGTCGACGACGGCGTCATCGGCCGCCTGTCCGACACCCGCTTCCACGTTACCACCACCACCGGCGGCGCCCCGCGCGTGCTCGCCATGATGGAGGACTACCTGCAGACCGAGTTCCCCGAACTCGATGTCTGGCTCACCTCCACCACCGAGCAATACGCGGTCATCGCCGTCCAGGGCCCCCGCGCCCGCGACGTGATCGCCCCGCTGGTCGAGGGGGCGGACATCTCCGGCGCCGCCATGCCGCACATGAGCATGGTCGAATGCCGCGTCGCCGGCATCCCGGCCCGGCTGTTCCGCGTCAGCTTCACCGGCGAGCTCGGCTTCGAGATCAACGTTCCCGCCGATTACGGCCGCGCCGTCTGGGAGGCGGTGTTCGATGCCGGCCGCCGGCACGACGTCACCGCCTACGGCACCGAGACGATGCACGTGCTGCGCGCCGAGAAGGGCTACATCATCGTCGGCCAGGAAACCGACGGCACGGCAACGCCCGACGATGTCGGCCTCGCCTGGGCGATCGGCAAGGCGAAGCCCGATTTCGTCGGCAAGCGCGCGCTCGACCGCGCCGCCTTCGCCGGCCAGACCGGGCGCAAGCAGCTCGTCGGCCTGTTCACCGAGCCCGGCGATGTCGTGCTCGAGGAAGGCGCCCATCTCGTCACCGACCCCGACCGGCCGCCGCCCGCCGAGATTCTCGGCCACGTCACCTCCGCCTACTGGAGCGAAACGCTCGGCCGCTCCATCGCCCTCGCTCTGGTGCGCGCGGGCGCGACCGCATCGGCGAAACGTTTCACGTGAAACTCTCGGACCGTGCGATCCCGGTCCGCCTCACCGATCCGGTGTTCTACGATCGTGAAGGAGCCAGGCTCGATGGCTGACCTGATGCAGACCCGCCTCGCCTCCCCGCTCGCCGGGCGCATCGGCGATTCCCGGATGCGCGAGATGCCGCGCGCCACGCGCGTCTCGCTGCGCCTGAAACCGGAGGCCATCGAGGCCGCCGGCGCGGCGCTGGAGGTCGATCTCACCCTCGGGATGAACCGCGCCACCGAGTCCGGCTCCCGCACCGCGATCCGCCTCGGCCCGGACGAATTCCTGCTCATCGCCCCGGTCGCCGACACCTGGGAGGCGTTCGAAGCCGCCCTCGCCGCGGTTCTCACGCCGCGCGACCACGCGCTGGCCGACATCTCCCACCGCCAGCTCGGCGTCTCGATCGAGGGGCCGGACTGCACGGCGATGCTCAACGCCCTCTGCCCGCTCGATCTCGACCTCGCCGCCTTCCCCGTCGGCATGGCCACCCGCACCCTGTTCGGCAAGGCCGATATCGTGCTCTGGCGCACCGCGGATACTCGCTTCCACATCGAGGTCTGGCGCTCATTTGCCCCCTATCTCTGGGGCCTTCTCGCGACCATCGGCCGAGAATATCCCGATCAATAATATCCCGATCAATGCTTTCCCGGCGCCTAGAGCATCATCCGATCAGATGGAATCATCTGATCGGATAAAGATGCTCTGAATATCATTATCATAGAGCACTGCATCCGATCCGGATGGATCGGAAAGTGCTCTAGGTTCTGTACCTATTGCCATGACTACGGAGCGTCTGATTCAAGTCTGTTTGGAGGACTTGGAACATGGCGGAACTTTTCTGGCTGAACGACACGCAATGGGCTGCGATCGAACCATTGCTGCCGAAGCTTGGCGGCAAGCCTCGGGTTGATGACCGCCGGGTGCTGAGCGGCATCCTGCATCGCTTTCGCGAGGGCTTGCGATGGCGAGCGCTTCCTGAGGCCTATGGGCCACGAACCACGGTGTTCAACCGGTTCAACCGCTGGAGCCAGCGTGGCCTCTGGCAGGAGATCTTTGCGGCCCTGGTCGCCTGCGCGTATCCGCCGCGCATCGCCATGGTGGACAGCACCTCGGTTCGGGCACATCGCGCGGCCGCGGGCGGTAAAGGGGGGCGCAAAGCCAGGCTATCGGCCGGTCGAGGGGTGGACGGACGACCAAGATCCACGCCGTCGCGGATGAGCAGGGACGCATCGCCGCACTCCTCCTGACGCCGGGACAGGCCTCCGACATCAGCGGCGCCAGGGCGCTTCTGCCCACAATACCGCCACCAGAAGAGCTGATCGCCGACAAAGCCTACGACGCCGATGACCTGCGCGCCTTCCTCACCCGCCAAGGCACCAGGCCCGTGATCTCGCCCATGCCCAACCGCCGCGCCATTCCGCCCTTCGACCCCGTCGCCTACAGAAAGCGCAATCTCATCGAACGCGCCTTCTGCAGGCTCAAGGACTGGCGCGCCATCGCCACACGCTACGACAAAACCGCACGAAATTTCCTCGCAGGTATCTGCCTCGTCCTCGCCGTCACATCTTGGATCAGTTGAGTCCAGAACCTAGGGGGTGATCTGACCGGATGCGTCAGGCCTTGCGGGGCCTGAACCGCGCCACGAAATCAAGGATCGCCACCGCCGCCTCGTCGGGCGACGGGTGCCGCATCACCCGTCCGCCGGCATCCCGCGTCTCGCTCACCGCCTGCAACCGCGCCTCGGCCGAACCGCCGCCGCCGACATCGCCGATCAGCTTCGGCCGCGCCCGATAGGGCCGGATTTCGATTCCTTCCGGCGCCAGCGCCGAAATCAGCGCCGGTCCCGCCGCCTCGCTCACCCGGCCCGCCAGCCGCGCGCGATGCACATAGGGCAGTGGCGCCGGTGCGGCCGGATGCACGGTGATCACCGCCGCCCCGCGCACCGTGGCCGCCCGTCGCCCGCCGCGCGGCAGCGCCTGCGTCACCCTCGTTTCGCCGCCCGCAAATTCGGCCGCGATCGCATCGGCGACGATCGGCCATCCCAGCGCACGCGCCAGCCGATAGGGCAGCAGCCCGCCATCCGCGCCACCCCGGCCGCGCCGCCCCGCGAGGATCAGGACCGGCATCCTTCCCTCAAGCGCCGCCACCAGCGCGCCGAGCGGATCGTCCGCCGCCCCGGCCCCGACCAGCGTCAGCCCATCGATCCCGTGCCCGAGCGCGTCCAGCACCGCCGCGTCGCGCCCACCGGCATGCAACCCCTCGACTGCGCCGCCCGCCCCGGCAATGCGGCGCGCCAGCGCGATCGCCTGCAACTCTACCGGCACCGGGCAGGGGTCACCCGTGGCCGGATGCCGCCCCGCCGAGAGCAGCACGACGATCCTCATGCCTCGGCTCCCAGAAGCGCGAGCAGCGCCGGCAGCACCGCCTGCGCATCCGCCACCACCGCGAGGTCCGCCCGCGCGATCATCGCCGCGTGCAGGTCGGTATTCACCGCGACCACATGGTCCACCGTGCCGATCCCCTGCAGATGCTGCGGCGCGCCGGAAATCCCGAACGCCACGTAGCAGTCGGCGTTGAGAACGGTTCCGGAGGCGCCGACCTGCATCGCCCGCGGCAACGCGCCGGCGTCGCACACCACCCGGCTCGCTCCCGGCGTCGCCCCGAGCGCGCGCGCGAGATCGAGAAACCCCGCGAGATCGGTCACCCCGTTTCCCGCCGCGATGACAAATCCCGCCTCGTCCAGCCGCACCGTCGCCGCCTCCAGCGGCAGGGGCGACAGCCGCACCGCCATCGCCGCATCCATCGCCGGATCGGCCGGCAGATCGACCGGCTCGGCCGCATGCGCCGCCCCGCGCCAGGGCGCGATGCGGTTGGCCGCGATGCTCAGCAGGCGCGGCGGCGCCGCCCGCCATTCCGCCCGCCCCGCGGCAGCCGGGCGGATCGCCTGCCGCGCCGACAGGCTCTCGACCGCATCGAACAGCGCCTCGTCGCAGAGTGCGGCCACCCGCCGCGCCAGATCCCCGCCATCCGCGCTCTCGGCGAACACCACATGGCGCGGCCGATGCGCGCCGATCGCGGCGGCGACCGATGCCGCCAGCGAGGCCGGATCGTCCCGCTCCGGCAGCACCATCACCCGGTCCGCCCCCGCCGCACCCGCGTCCTCCGGCAGGCTCGGCGCCAGCAGCACCACCGCCGCCGCGCCGCCGCCATCGAGCAGTCGCGCCGCCCCCAGCACCTGCCGGTCATGGCGCGACAGCACACCGCCCGCCATCTCGGCCACGGCGAACACCAGATAGGCCGGGTCCGCGATCGTCACGACCTGCGCCGCCGTCGGCGCCACCGCGGCACAATGCGCGACCACCCCGCCGCGATGCGTCCGGTCGATCCGCCGGCGCGGCGCCTCGGCCACCACCACCGCCGCGCGCTCGGCCCGGGGATCGCGCCGCCTCGCGCTCACGCCCGCGCCTCCACCGGCACCGCTTCCATCGCCGCGTGCACCAGCTCGGCAATGTCGCGCACCTCGGGCCGCGGGCCCGTCACCCCTTCCAGCATCGCCGTGCAGCCCGGGCACGCCACGGCGACGATGTCCGCCCCGGTCTCCCGCGCCTGCGCCATCCGCAGATCGGGAATTCGCCGCACGCCCGCGATGTCCGAAACCGGCGCGCCGCCCCCGCCGCCGCAGCAGAACGAGGCCGCGCCATGCCGCTCCATCTCGCTTACCGCCAGGCCGATTCGCCCCAGCACCCGCCGCGGCGCGTCATACTCGCCGTTATAGCGGCCGAGATAGCACGGGTCGTGATAGGTCACCGTCCCGCCGGATGCCGCCTCCGGTCGGATCGCGCCAGTACCGATCAGCTCGTCGATCAGCGCCGTATGGTGCTGAACCGTGTAGAGCCCGCCGAACGCCGGATATTCCTGCCGCAGCACATGCAGCGCGTGCGGATCGGCGGTGACGATCCGCACGAACCGCCTTGTCGCCAGCGTTGCGACATTGGCGCGCGCGAGCCGCTCGAACCCCGCCTCGTCGCCAAGCCGCCGGGCAAGGTCGCCGCAATCGCGCTCCGCTTCCCCCAGCACCGCGAAATCCAGCCCCGCCGCCCGCATGATCGCCACCAGCGCCCGCAGCGTCCGCCCATAGCGGGCATCGAACGCCCCGTCGCCGAGCCAGAGCAGGATGTCGGCGCTCTCGCCCTCGCCCAGCTCGCGCAGCCCGCCGGCCGCGAAATCGAGCCGCCGCCCGGACTCGAACCCGCCGGGATTGAACGCGTAGCGCAGTTCCGAAAGCACCTGGTCCGCCTTGCCCGGCGCGCCACCTTCCGCGAGTGTCAGATGCCGCCGCAGATCGACCACAGCATCCACATGCTCGATCATCATCGGGCAGTCGGCGACACAGGCGCGGCAGGTCGTGCAGGCGAACAGCGTTTCCGCGTGCAGCCGCCCCAGCACCGGGCCCGGCGACGAAATGCCCGGATGCGGCGAGCCGGCATAGGCCGGCGCCTCCGGATGCAGCGCCGTCGCCAGGTCCTGGATCAGCGCCTTCGGGTTCAGCTTCTGCCCGGCGGCGAAGGCCGGGCACGCCTCCTCGCACCGCCCGCACTGGATGCAGGCATCGAACCCCGCCAGCCGGTTCCAGGCGAAATCGCCAATCGCCGCCACGCCGAATTTTTGCGCCGGCGACAGCAAGCTCGCCGCCGTTCCCACGAAACGCTCCGGCCGCGGATGCGCCGCGAGATGCACCGCCCCGGCCAGCGCGTGCCGCATCGGCCCGGTCGCGATCCCCGCCACCAGCCGCGCCCCGCCCCAGGCCGCAAGCCCGATCCCGGCCAGCGCCGGCAGCCACAGCCCGAGCAGAATGCCGAGCGAGGCCAGGAACCCGCCCGCCGCATAGGCGGCGAGATCCCGCGCCAGACCCTGGAATGCCCCGCCGGAAAGCGAGGCCGGAAGCGCCGGCTGGCGCCGCCGCGCCACCAGCCGAGCGCCGAAAATCGCGAAGCCGAAACCGAAAGCGGCCAACAGCCACAGCATGTCCGCGCCGCGCAGCGCCGGGATGATGCCGAGCAGCACCAGAGCGGTGCCGCCGAGCAAGCCCCCGGCGATCGCCTGGTGCATCCGCGCCGCCGCCGCCCGCCGCGCCACCACGCCGTGCACGTCCACGAGATAGCGCCGCGGCAGCGCGGCCAGCCCGCGCGCCCAGTCCACCGTCGCCGCCCCGCCCCGCCGCCACGATGCGGCGAGACGCAGCCCCTGCGCGATCACCCCGGCCAGCAGCAGCCAGGCCAGCAGGACGAACAGCCCCGCCATCAGAAATCCTTGCAGAGGCGCAGCGCGTCGTAGATCGCGGCGTGGATGTTGCGCCCCGCCGCCGCATCGCCGATGCGATACAGCGCGTATCCTTCCTCCGGCCAGGGCTGCGCCCGCCCCGCCACCAGCGCGCCGGCATCGATCCGTCCCCGGTTGACCGACCCCGCCTTCAGCGGATCATACAGCGCGTCATCCGGCAGCGTGCCGAAATCGACGACGACATGATCCACCACCCGTTCCTCCTCGGCGAGATCCATCGTGTTGCGCAGCACCGCGACGAGCCGGTTCTCCTCCCGCCGCACCGCGAGCAGGTCGAGATTCGGCGTCATGATCACGTCATGGCGGTAGAGTTCGCGCAGATGGATCGGCTGGTTGGTGGTGCCGACCTCCTCGGCCGCCATCCGGTCGCCGGTCGCGAGTTCCACCAGTGCGCCGCGCTTCGCGAGGAACTCGGCGCAGGAGGCGGCGTTGTGCTGCCCCATCCCGTCATAGAGCAGCACCGAACCGCCGAGCGCGATCCCGTCGCGCAGGATCGCGGCGGTCGTCGTCACCAGCTCCGCCCCCTCCATGAAGCCCGGATTGGGCACACCGCCGGTCGCGAGAATCACGATGTCCGGCCGCTCCGCCAGCACCATAGCCGCATCCGCCGCCACCCCGAGCCGCAGATCCACGCCGAGCCTGCGCACCTGCGCGCCAAGCCAGCGCGGAATGCCCGACAGCGCCTCCCGCCATCCCGCCTTCGCGGCGATGTTGATCTGCCCGCCGAGCGCCGTCTCCCGCTCGAACAGCACCACCTCGTGGCCGCGCTCGGCACTCACCCGCGCCGCCTCCAGACCGCCCGGCCCGCCGCCGACGACAACGACCCGCCGCCGCCGCGCCGCCTTGCCGATCACATGCGGCATCGTCGCCTCGCGCCCGGTCGCGGCGTTCTGGATGCACAGCGCATCCGCCCCGGTATAGATCCGGTCGATGCAGTAGCCGGCGCCGACGCACTGGCGGATATCGTCCTCCCGCCCGTCCTGCAGCTTGCGCGCGAGATGCGGGTCGGCGATATGCGCCCGCGTCATCGCGATCATGTCGACATGCCCCTCCGCCACCGCGCGCGCGGCGGTGGCAAGGTCGGTCACCCGCTGCGCGTGGAACACCGGCACCTCCACCTCGCGGCGGATCGCGCTGGCCAGCGGCAGGAACGGGGCCACCGGAAACGACATGTTCGGCAGCGAGACCGCATGCGCCAGATGGTCCCGCGCCTGCCCGCCGAGCACGTTGATGAAATCGACCAGCCCGCGCCGCGCATGCGCCTCGGCGATGGCGACGCAATCCTCGTGGCTCAGCCCCTCGGCCAGCATCTCGTCGCCCGACATGCGGATGCCGATCAGGAAATCATCCCCCGCCGCCGCCCGCATCGCCTCGAGAATCTCGAAGCCGAAGCGCATCCGGTTCTCGAGCGACCCGCCATACCTGTCGCCGCGGTGATTGACCGAGGGCGACCAGAACTGGTCAACCAGATGCCCGTGCGCCGCCGAGAGCTCGCAGCCATCCAGCCCGCCCTCGCGCGCCCGTCGCGCCGCCGCGGCGAAATCGGCGATCACCCGGTCGATATCCTCCTGCTCCATCTCCCGCGGGATCGACCGGCTCGCCGGCTCCCGCCGCGGCGAGGCGGAAATCGTCGGCAGCCAATTCTCGGTATCCCAGCGCGTCCGCCGCCCCATATGCGTGAGCTGGATCATCAGCGCCGCGCCATGCGCGTGCACGCGATCGGAAAATTGTTGCAAATACGGAATGACACTGTCATCCGCGACCGAAATCTGGTTCCACGGGGCCGCCGGGCTGTCGAGCGAGACGGAGGACGATCCGCCGAACATCGTCAGCCCGATGCCGCCCTTCGCCTTCTCCACGTGATAGAGCTGATAACGCTCCTGCGGCTTCCCGTCGCGGCCATAGCCCGGCGCGTGGCTCGTGCTCATGATCCGGTTGCGGAACGTGGTCCGGCGGATCGTCAGCGGGCGAAACAGCGCCTCGGCATGGGCGATCATGCAATGCCTCCGGGCTTCGGAATACGCGAATGCGCCAGCGCCGCCGGGGTCAGCGGCCGCGGCATCAGCGTTCGATCACGAGATCGGTGAGCGGTGTCGAGCAGCAGATCAGGATCATGTCCTGGTCGATCTCGCGCTGGCGGATGCCGCCCTGGTGCTTCATGTCCACCCGTCCCGAGACGAGCTTGCTCTTGCAGGTGCCGCACACGCCCTTGGTGCAGGACGAGGGCAGCCGCATCCCGGCCTCCCGCGCGGCGGCGAGGATATGTTGCCCCGGCGCGACGCCGATCGTCCGGCCGGATTTGCTGAACGTCACCTCGAAGGTCTCGGCCCCCTGCGCGGCGAGCACTTCCTCGACCGGCGGCGGCACGCCAAAATCGAAGCTCTCCTCGTAATAGTAACGCATGTCATAACCGAGGCCCACGAGCCCCTCGCGCACGACCTGCATGTAGACCGGAGGCCCGCAATTGAAGATCCAGCGTTCGGCGAAATCCGGCGCGAGCAGCGCGAGCAGCTGCGGCGTCACCCGCCCGCGCGGCCCGCCCCAGCGCCCGCCGGCGCCATCCGCCTCGCACACCGGAATCACCCGCAAATTCGGCATCTGCCGCGCCATCACGGCAAGTTCGTCGCGGAAGATGATGTCCTCCGGCGTCCGCGCGAAATGGATGAACACGATGTCCGCGTCTGGCGCCAGATCCTGGTGCGCCCGCGTCATCGACATCAGTGGCGTGATCCCCGAACCGCCCGAGAGGAACAGGTATTTTTCCCCCGGCGTCGCGACGAAGCTGAAATCCCCGAGCGGCCCGATCGCGCGGATGTCCATCCCCGGTCGCAGATTGTCGTGCAGCCAGGTCGAGACCGCGCCATCCGGCTTGCGCTTCACCGTGATCGAGATCTGGTCCGGCCGGGTCGGGCTGGAAGCGATCGTGTAGCAGCGCTGCACGATCTCTCCGCCAACCGGCACATCGAACACGAGGAACTGCCCCGGCCAGTAGCTGAAGCGCGACGGCGTGCGGCTGACGAAGGTGAAGGTCCGCACATCATGCGTCTCCAGCCGGGAGTCGACGCAGACCAGAATGTCGTCGGTCTCCGGATCCCAGGCGGACAGGCTGCCATCGCGCGCGGCGCGGCAGCGCTCGGCCGGCGTCATCGCCATCAGGTCGTCTCTGCCCCGAGCTGCGCCGCCATGCGGCCGATATACCAGTTGGCGAACGCCTCGACCTGGCCTTCGGTTTCCGCCGAATACGGGCCCGGCACATAGCCGGCACTCGCCGCCCCGGCCTGGGCGAGGCCGACCAGCGCGCCATCCTGCAGATTGGTCTCGCGCCACACCCGGATCAGGTTTTCCAGGTCGTAATCCACACCCTGGATCGCGTCGCGATGCACCAGCCACTTGGTGCGCAGCAGCGTGCGGTCCGGCGAGAGCGGCAGCACCGAGAAGGTCACGACGTGATCGCTCATGAAATGGTGCCACGAATTCGGCTGGGTGTGGAACGAGAGATCGCCGAGCCGCTTCTCCTTCGCCCGGCCGAGCAGAAGCCGGCTGGCGACCTTGGTATCGAGCGTCTGCGATTCGCCGTCGCGGTCCATCGGCATCCGGCCGATCCGGAAGCCCGAGACCATGTCGTCGAGACGGCCGATCTCCTCGGAGGGAAACCCGCTCGCCGCCCAGGCGCTGCATGAGCGCGCGACCATGTCGTCATAGTTCCGCCGCAGGGCCGCGCGCGCCGGGTCGTCCTCACGCGCATCGAAGCCGAAGCCGAACTCGAAGATCGATGAGGTCAGCTCCGGATGGTTCAGCGCGCAGTGATAGCACTCACGGTTGTTCTCCATCGTCAGCTTCCAGTTGCCCTCCTCGATCAGGTCGATCTGCTGGGCCACCTTGCAGTTGGCGATGTCGTGCGGCGCGATATAGGGCCCGACGATCCGTGCCATCTCGTCGAAATCCGCCGGCGGTTCCGCGGCGAGGCACACGAAAAGCAGCCCTTCCAGCGAGCGGAGATGGACTTTCTTCAGTCCGTGGCAGGAATGATCGAAATCCTCGCCCATGTGATCGGCATGCACGAGCGCGCCATCCAGCCCATAGGTCCAGGCGTGATACGGGCAGACCAGCCGCCCCACCGTCGCCTTCTCGGTGGAAACCAGCCGCGCGGCGCGGTGCCGGCAGACATTGTGCATGGCGTGGATCACGCCATCGTCGTCGCGGCAGATCAGGATCTCGTTATCGCCGATCTTCAGCGTCATCACGTCACCCGGCTCGGGCACGTCCGGCTCGACGCCCACGAAAATCCAGTGCCGGTTGAAAATATATTCGAGATCGGCGCGGAAAATCGCCGGATCGGTATAGAACTCCCGCTCCAGCATGAAGCCACGGCGGCGCCGGGCCACGAGGTCGCGCAATGCGGGGGAAGCGACATCCGCCATGACGTTCACTTTCAATAAGGGTCAGTGCCCGGCGACGGACTGTGACGGTTCGGTGATGCAGCGTCTTTGGTTTTTGCGACATCGCGCCAGAACGATTTCGCAGGTCTTCCGCATGGCGGCCATGCGCCTTTTACATGCGCGCGTCAGAATGGCCGTGGCCCGGCATGGAGTCCCGATCCGCTGCCGCTGTTGGTGCCGCGCGTCGCCACGCCCGGCCGCATCTGCGAGGGTGAAAGTCCATGCAACGCCTTGAACTGGCGGGAGAAGTGCGCGCAGTCGGCAAAGCCGGCCTCCAGCGCGATATCGGTCACCGAACGGTCGGTCGTCTCCAGCAGCCAGCGTGCGTAGCGCAGGCGCAGCGTGCGGTAGAGCAGTGAGGGCCGCTGCCCGAGCGCCGATTCGAAGCGCCGCTCCAGCTGCCGCGTCGACAGGCCGAGCCGCCGGGCGATGATGGCGATCGGTACCGGGTCGGAAAGGTTCTGCTCCATCATCAGCAACGCCCGGCGCACCTGGCCGTCGGCGACGTCATGCGCCACCGGCGGATGCGGTTGCACCGCCTCCTCGCCGCGCGTGCGCGCCAGTTGCAGCACCTGGTGCGGCTTCTGCGCGAGCCTGCTGCCGAGATGCCGCTCGATCAGCAGTGCCGCGAGATCCGCCGCGCCGGCGCCACCGGCGCAGGTAATCCGGTCGCCGTCGATCTCGAACAGCCGGTCGCCGGTCACCTCGTGATCGGGAAAGGCCGCCCGGAAATCCTGGTAATGCAGCCAGCTGACGCAAACGCGCCGCCCCTGCATCAACCCGGCCTGGCAGAGCAGGAAACTGCCGTTGCAGATTCCAACGAGCTTCACTCCGGCAGCTGCGGCGCGGGTGAGATAGGCGCAAAGCGGTGCCGCGTTCTGGTTGAGACTGGTCAGCAAACCGCCGATCGCCACCACGTAGTCGAAGCCGGCGGGGTCGAGAAACGGTGTGCCGGGCAGCACCTGCACCCCGCAGCTCGCGCGAATCGGCGCTGCGCTGTCGGACATGATCGTCCAGCGGCAATGGATGGGCCGTGAGAAATCCGATTCGTCGGCGGCAAGCCGCAGCGTGTCGACAAACATCGACAATGCCGACAGCGTGAAGTCATGCGTGAGGAGAATGCCGACCGAAAGCGGCCGCCGCTCCTCGCCCCGTGACCCGTTCGCCACCCGTTCGCCCATCGGTCGCCTCCGCCATCGCGCCGCATACGAGCCATGCGACAATGGAGCATAAGACCATACAAGCACCGATCAGCATACCGAAAACATTCGGCGCGCCTTCACCGGGGCGAGCCGGCGTGCGGTGTCAGCCCGGCGCCGCTGCCATCGCGATATAGTTGATCCCTGTATCCCGCGCGATGCGGAACCCGCCGGCCAGCGGCGCCGGCACCATCCCCGCCGTCGCCGCCAGCCGCAGCCCGGCGGCGCGGCACATCGCCGCCAACTCCCCGGCGTGATGAATTTCCGCCAGTCATGCGTGCCGGGCGGCGCCAAGCCCAACACATACTCCGCAGCGTATTTTGCAAAAACAATTGATTGGGGCGTTCTGTTGAGGGTCGATATGAACAATAGGCCGCCCGGCCGCAGCAATCCTGCCAGCGTGCCCAGAAACCCTTGCGGGTCCGGCACGTGCTCGATCACCTCCAGTGCCGTCACCACATCGAACCGCGCGCCGGCGGCCGCCAGTTCATCCGTCGTCGTCGCGCGATAGTCGATCTCCAGCCCCTGCGCCGCCGCATGCGCCCGCGCCGCGGCGATCGCCTCGGCGGCGGCGTCGATCGCCGTCACCCGGCATCCCGCCCGTGCGAGGCTTTCCGCCAGCAGCCCCGCGCCACAGCCGACATCGAGCAGTTCCACCCCCGTCACGTCGCCGCGCGCCGCGGCGACGTGCTCCAGGATCCACCGGCTACGCGCCGGGTTCATCGCATGCAGCGCGCGCATCGGTCCGTGCCGGTCCCACCAGCGCGCCGCCAGCGCGTCGAATTTCCGCACCTCCGCCGCGTCCGCCCGCCCGGCGGACTGCCCGTCATCCATGCTCACATCCTCTCCAGCCCGCATTGCCCTTCTCCCGGGCTCTCGCTATGTGAGCCTGCCGGGAGTTGGCAGCAAGCGCCGCTCCCGCGTCGATACCAGTTTCACGGCAAGATCGGATCAAATGGCGCGCATCGTGATGAAATTCGGCGGCACTTCGGTCGCCGATCTGGACCGGATTCGCAACGTCGCCGCGCGCGTCAAGCGCGTGGTGGACGAGGGGCACGAGGTCGCCGTCGTCACCTCGGCGATGGCCGGCGCCACCAACCAGCTCGTCGCCTGGTGCCAGGAACTCTCCCCGCTCTATGACGCGCGGGAATACGACACGGTGGTCGCCACCGGCGAGCAGGTCACCATCGGCCTGCTGGCGATCGCGCTGCAGACCATCGGCGTCGATGCCCGCTCCTGGACCGGCTGGCAGATCCCCATCCGCACCGACGGCCAGCACGGCAAGGCGCGGATCGACGCGATCGACGGCGCCGAGCTGATCCGCCGCATGCAGATGGGCCAGGTCCCGGTGATCGCCGGCTTCCAGGGCATCGGGCCGGACAACCGGATCACCACCCTCGGCCGCGGCGGGTCGGACACCTCCGCCGTCGCCGTCGCCGCCGCGGTCAAGGCCGACCGCTGCGACATCTACACCGATGTCGACGGCGTCTACACCACCGACCCGCGCATCGTCCCCAAGGCCGCAAGCTGCCGGCCATCGCCTATGAGGAGATGTTGGAGCTGGCCTCGGTTGGTGCAAAAGTACTCCAGACCCGTTCCGTCGAACTCGCGATGAAGGAGCGGGTGCGGGTGCAGGTTCTCTCCAGCTTCACGGATGCGCCGGGAACGCTGGTCGTTGATGAGGATGAAATCGTGGAACAGGAAATCGTCGCCGGCATCGCCTATTCGCGTGACGAGGCCAAGGTCACCGTGCGCCGCGTGCCCGACCGCCCGGCGTCGCCGCCTCGGTGTTCGGCCCGCTCGCCGAGGCCGGCATCAATGTCGACATGATCGTGCAGAACGTCTCCGCCGACGGCACCACGGACATGACCTTCACCCTCAACAAGACCGAGCTGCCCCGCGCCCGCCTCGTGCTCGACGAGAAGCGCGACGAGATCGGCTTCGCCGAACTCGCGACCGACCCGGACGTCGCCAAGATCTCCGTCGTCGGCGTCGGCATGCGCAGCCATGCGGGCGTCGCCGGCACCATGTTCCGCTCGCTCGCTGCCGCGGCATCAACATCCAGGTGATCTCCACCAGCGAGATCAAGGTCAGCGTGCTGATCGACGCCGAATACACCGAGCTTGCCGTCCGCGCCCTGCACACCGCCTACGGGCTCGACGTCGCGTGAGCGCGCTCGATCCGCTCTGGGCCCGCGGCCGCGATTTCCTCGGCACCGAGACCGCCATCATGGGCGGCGCGATGAGCTGGGTCAGCGAGCGCCACCTCGTCTCCGCCATCTCCAATGCCGGCGGCTTCGGCGTCATCGCCTGCGGCTCGATGAGCCCGAACTGCTGGACACCGAGATCGCCGCGACCAAGGCGCTCACGACGAAACCCTTCGGCGTCAACCTGATCACCATGCACCCGCAGCTGCTGGAGCTGATCGCCGTCTGCGTCCGCCACGGCGTGGGCCATGTCGTCCTCGCCGGTGGCCTGCCCTCCTCCGCCGCGGTCCGCGCGGTGAAGGACGGCGGCGCGAAACTCGTCTGCTTCGCCCCCGCTCTGGTGCTCGCCAAGCGCCTCATCCGCAGCGGCGCCGACGCCCTGGTGATCGAGGGCTCCGAGGCTGGCGGCCATATCGGCCCGGTCTCGCTGGCCGTGCTGGCGCAGGAAATCCTGCCCGTCATCACCGAGGTTCCGGTTTTCGTCGCCGGCGGCATCGGCCGCGGCGAGGCGATCCTCGCCTTTCTCGAAATGGGCGCCGCCGGCGTGCAGCTCGGCACCCGCTTCGCCGCCTCCGCCGAAAGCATCGCCCACGCCAATTTCAAGGCGGCCTTCCTCAAGGCCAACGCGCGCGACGCGATCCCCTCGATCCAGCTCGACGCCCGCTTCCCGGTCATTCCGGTGCGCGGCCTTGCCAATGCGGGCACGGCCCGCTTCATCGAGCACCAGGCCGAAACCATCCGCCGCTTCCAGGCCGGCGAGCTGGACCGCGAGCAGGCCCAGCTCTCGATCGAGCATTTCTGGGCCGGCGCCCTCCGCCGCGCGGTGGTCGAAGGCGATGTCGAGCAGGGCTCGGTGATGGCCGGCCAGTCGGTCGGCATGGTCACCGCGATCCAGCCGGTTGCCGATATCATCGCCGAGCTGATCGCCCAGGCCGATGCCGCCCTCGCCGCCCGCGCCACCCTCCGCCAGCCGGATGCCTCGATCGAAGCGGCCTAAGGGCGCGCCCCGCCCACGCAACGTTCCGCTCGCCGCCTCGCGGCGGCTGTTCGCGAAGCTGCGCGACAGGCTGAGTTCCGGCAATTCCAGCCTGGCCGAGCTGGTCGAGCTGATCGCCGCCGAACTCGCCGTCGAGGTCTGCTCGGTCTATGTCGCCCGCGCCGGCGAAATGCTCGAACTGGCCGCCACCCACGGGCTGCGCATCGCCGCGGTCGGCCACACGCGGGTGCGCGTCGGCGAGGGCATCATCGGCCTCGCCGCCGCCAAGGGCGAGGCGCTCAACCTGCCGGACGCGCAGAACCACCCCGAATTCGCCTATCGCCCCGAAACCGGCGAGGAACGCTACGCCTCGATGCTCGCGGTGCCGATCCGCCGCGCCGGCCGCACCCTCGGCGTCATCGCGGTGCAGCATTCCGACCCCCGCGTCTACACCCCGCTGGAGGTCGAGACGATCTCGACCATCGCCATGCTGATTGGCGAGATCCTCGCCAGCCAGGGTGCGGCGGATATCGCCGCCGCCGGCTTCGGCGACGCGCTGGCCCGGCGCTATTCCGGCCATCCGCTCGCGCCGGGGATCGTTCGTGGCACCGTCCTGCCCTTCGGCCGTTCGCCCGGCCCTCGTCACGTCCTCGCGGAAGACACTGCCGCGGAACTCGCCCGGCTCGACCAGGCGATGGCCGATGCCGAAACCTCGCTCGACAATCTTGTCTCCGAGCATCTGCCCTCCGGCCACGCCACCCGCGAGGTGCTGGAAGCCTATCGCCTGATTTCCCAGGGCACTGGCTGGCTCGAGCGCGTCCGCGCCGCGATCAATGACGGCCTGACCGCCGAGGCCGCGGTCGACCAGGTCGGCAGCGAGCTGCGCCGGCGCATGCGCAAGGTGGCCGACCCCTATCTGCGCGAGCGCGTCGCCGATATCGAGGACATGATCGAGCGCATGCTCGCCGCCCTCGGCGCCGGCACCGCCAAACCCGATGATGCCAGCGGCATGGTGCTGGTCTGCCGCCGCCTCGGCCCGGCCGAACTGCTCGACTGGCACCAGCGCGGCATCGCCGGTGTGGCGATCGAGGAGGCCAGCACCGGCGGCCATGCCGCGATCCTCGCCCGGGCGCTGGAAATCCCCGCCATCGCCGTCGAGGCCGGCGCCACCGAGGCCGCCCGCCAGGGCGATCCCGTGCTGCTCGATGCCGAATCCGGCGCCCTCATCCTCCGCCCCGATCCCGAGGTCACCGCGCTGTATGATCGCGCCCTCGCCGCCCGTGGCGCCCGCGCCGCCGAGCTCGCAGTCTTCCGCGACCGTCCCGCCCGCACCCAGGATGGCACCGAGGTCACGCTGATGCTCAATGTCGGCCTCGCCTTCGAGATCGACCAGCTCACCCGCACCGGCGCCGACGGCATCGGCCTCTACCGCACCGAGATCGCCGCCCTCGCCGCCGCCCGCGTGCCCGGCGTCGCCGCCCAGGCGGCCGAATACCGCCGCGTGCTCCAGCGCGCCGACGGCAAGCGCGTCGTCTTCCGCACCCTCGATCTTGGCGCCGACAAGCTTCTTCCCGGCGAGGCCGAGGACCAGGTGGAGAACCCGGCGATGGGCTGGCGCTCGCTGCGCGTCGGGCTCGACCGCCCGGCCATCCTGCGCAAGCAGCTGCGCGCCCTGCTGATGGGCGCGGTCGGGCTCGATTTGTCGGTGATGTTCCCGATGGTGGCGACCGTCGCCGAATTCCGCACCGCGCGCGACCTGCTCGAAGCCGAGGCCGCCCGGCTCGACGAAAAACCCCGCCGCATCGAGATCGGCACGATGCTCGAAGTGCCCTCGCTGCTGTTCCAGCTCCCCGGCCTGCTCGCCGAGGCCGATTTCGTCTCCCTCGGCACCAACGACCTGATGCAGTTCCTCTTCGCCGCCGATCGCGGCACGCCGCGGCTCGCCGGCCGCTACGACGTGCTCTCCGCCCCGGTGCTGGAACTGATCGAGGGACTCGCCGCCGCCTGCGCCGAGGAGGAGGTGGGCTTTTCGATCTGCGGCGAGGCCGCCGGCCGCCCGCTCGATGCCCTGGTCTTCGCCGCCATCGGGGTCGACACGCTGTCGATGTCCGGCGCCGCGATCCTGCCGGTCAAGGCGCTGTTCGCCGAAGCCGACCTCGCCACCCTGCGCCCGGTGCTGCGCGAGCTGCGCCGCGCCGGCGCCGCCGGCACCTCGCTGCGCGATCCGCTCACCGCCTGGGCGCGGGAACACGGTTTGCCGATCTAGGCCGAACGCGCTAAACCGCCGATCGGGTCGGGTCGAGACCGGGCGCATGCACGGACCGGAACACTGTTTCGTCCGGCCGCTGCGGCAGGTCGCCGCCTTTCGGCCGCCCTCCCTCAACTCCGCCCTGCGGGCAGTCAAGAGCATCATGAACGGCGACAACGATCACCTTACCATACCCGGATACGACACTTCCTCCAGGGGCGGTCCGGAAGCCGTCGGCGCCGAATTGCGCGCCTTCCGCGAGCGTCTGGGCTGGAAACTGCCGGACATCGCGGCGCGCCTGAAGATCAGGCGGGTATTTCTCGAAGCCATCGAATCCGGTAACCTCGCCGCTCTGCCCGCCCCCACCTACGCGGCGGGCTTCATCCGCTCCTATGCCGAGATCATGGGGCTCGATCCTGAGGAAATCCTCCGCCGCTTCCGGGCCGAGGGCATGAGCCGCACCCGCCTGCCCGCCCTCAGCTTTCCCGAGCCCCTGCCCGACCGCGCCGTTCCGCCCGGTGCCGTGCTCTTCCTCGTCGCCGCGATCGGCCTCGGCGGATATTTCCTGTGGTATCGACATTCGGAGCACGAACTGCGGATGGCGCGGATGGTCCCGGAGGTCCCTGCCAAGCTCGCCCCATTGGCGATTCCGAAATCACCGCAGCCGAAACCCGTCACAGGGCATTCCAGAACCGCCGCCTCCGCCGCGCAGCCCGCCGCCACGCCACCGGCGGCACCAGCCCCGACCGGGGTGTCGCCGGGTGCTGCCCCACAAATCCAAGCCAGCCAACCCGCCTCGCCGCAGGCGGCATCTTCCGCCGTGACCGCAGCCAACAACACCGCCGCCACCAACACTGCCGCAGCGCCCGTATCGGCAGCTACGGTCAGCTCGGCAGCGAATGCAAGTGCAGGCGCCGGAGCGGCTGGCAGCGCCGCGTCGCCCGCCGCCAGTGCCGACACTGCGGTGCCCGGCGCATCGGCGGCTTCCGCCAGAGTGACGCCGAACCAAGCCACCGGCACGACATCTGCCGGTGCGCAACCTGCCGGCCTGGCCTCCGCAACCGCGCCTGGCACCACAGCCACGACCCCAACCGGCTCCGCCAGTTCACCGGCCGGATCGAACCCTCTGGTGATCAGCGCCAGCGCCGATAGCTGGGTTCAGGTTCGCGGCCCGCATGGCACCATCCTGTTCAGCCGCGTGCTCAAGGCCGGCCAGTCCTGGCCGGTGCCGAACGAGCCGGGCCTGACCATGACCACCGGCAATGCCGGCGGCACCGTACTGGTCCGCAACGGCACCGCTGGCGCGCCGCTCGGCAAGCCCGGCACGGTGCTCCACAATGTTCCCCTCACGCCGGCCGCGCCCGCGGGCGGCGCATCCGCCCCGGCCGCCACCCCGGCCGCGCAGTAACCCCTCCACGGAAGCGAGCCCGATGAACTACCGCGAATACCAGCAGATCGTCCGCCGCAAATCGCGGCAGATCAGCGTCGGCCCGGTCAAGGTCGGCGGCGACGCGCCGATCACCGTGCAGACCATGACCAACACGCCGACCGACGATGTCGCGGCCACGGTCGCGCAGATCCACCGCGCCGAGCGCGCCGGAGTCGACATCGTCCGCGTCTCCTGCCCCGACGAGGCGGCCACCGCCGCCCTTGCCGACATCGTGAAGCAGGTGAACGTCCCCATCGTCGCCGACATCCATTTCCACTACCGCCGCGCGATCGAGGCGGCGAAGGCGGGGGCGGCCTGCCTGCGCATCAACCCCGGCAATATCGGCAGCGCCGAGCGCGTGCGCGAGGTCGTCGCTGCTGCCCGCGATCACGGCTGCTCGATCCGCATCGGCGTCAATGCGGGTTCGCTGGAGAAGCATCTGCTCGAGAAATACGGCGAGCCGAACCCCGACGCGCTGGTCGAATCCGCCCTCGAACACGCGAAGATCCTGCAGGATCACGACTTCCACGAATTCAAGATCAGCGTGAAGGCATCCGACGTGTTCATGGCCGTCGCCGCCTACCAGCAGCTCGCCGAGGTCTGCGACCACCCGCTTCACATCGGCATCACCGAGGCCGGCGGACGGCGGACCGGGACGGTCAAATCCTCGATCGGCCTCGGCTCGCTGCTGTGGGCCGGCATCGGCGACACGATGCGCGTCTCCCTCTCCGCCGAGCCGGAGGAAGAGGTCGCGGTCGGCTGGGACATCCTGAAATCGCTCGGCATCCGCCATCGCGGCGTGCGCGTCATCTCCTGCCCCTCCTGCGCCCGCCAGGGCTTCAACGTGATCGACACGGTGGCCCAGCTCGAAGACCGCCTCGCCCATATCGAGGAGCCGATCACCCTCTCGATCATCGGCTGCGTGGTCAACGGGCCCGGCGAGGCGCTGATGACCGATCTCGGCGTGACCGGCGGCGGCAATGGCCGTCACATGGTCTACGCCGCCGGCAAGACCGACCACACGGTCGAGGGGGCCTCGATGATCGACCATGTCGTCGAGCTGGTCGAACAGCGCGCCGCCCGCCTGCGCGAGGAAAAGGCGGCAGCGAAACAGGCGGCGGAATAGCCCGCCCGCGCGCCGCGGACTGTTCAGCGGCGGCGATTTCCGGCAAACCACGGGCAATCTCCGTCGTCTGAAGGATTTGCGCCTTGACCAAGCCCCAGCCCGTGCGCGGCACCCAGGACATCATCGGCGAGGACGCGCGCCGGCATCACCACGTGATCGAGACCGCCCGCCGCGTCGCCGGCCTCTACGGCGCCGCCGAATGGGCCACGCCGGTCTTCGAGCTGACCTCCGTCTTCGCCCGCAACTTGGGCGAAACCTCGGACGTGGTGACCAAGGAGATGTACACTTTCGAGGATCGCTCCGGCGAATCCGTGACCCTGCGCCCCGAGGGCACCGCCGGCGTCTGCCGCGCCCTGGTCTCCAACGGCCTCACCCAGACCCTGCCGCAGAAAATCTTCTACCAGGGCCCGATGTTCCGCTACGAGCGCCCGCAGAAGGGCCGCTACCGCCAGTTCCACCAGATCGGCCTCGAAATCATCGGCGCCGCCGAACCGCTCGCCGATGCCGAGGCGATCGCCTGCGGCCAGCAGATCCTCGACGAACTCGGCGTCGGCGCCAGCATCACCCTGCACATCAACACGCTCGGCGACCGCGACAGCCGCGATGCCTACCGCACCGCCCTGGTCGATTATCTCTCGCGCTACGAATCCGAGCTTTCCGCCGAGAGCAAGGTCCGCCTGGTCAAGAACCCGCTCCGCATCCTCGACACCAAGGATGCGAACGACATCCGCCTCCTCGCCGACGCCCCGCGGATCCACGACCACCTGAACCCCGCCTCCGCCGCGTTCTACGACGGTCTGAAAGCCGCGCTTTCCGCCTTCGGCATCGCCTTCGTCGAGAACCCGCGCATCGTCCGCGGTTTCGACTACTACAACCACACCGCCTTCGAATTCGTCTCCACCGCCCTCGGCGCGCAGGGCACCGTGCTCGGCGGCGGCCGCTACGACCAGCTGGTCGAGCAGATGGGCGGCCCGCCCACCCCCGGCGTCGGCTGGGCGGCCGGCATCGAGCGCCTCGCCATGCTGCTGGCCGCAACCCCCGCCACGCCGCGCCCCGTCGCCGTCATCCCGATGGGCGAGGCGGAGCAGATCGCCGCGATCGAGATCCTCGCCACCCTCCGCCGCGCCGGCATCGCCGCCGAGGTCGCCTATCGCGGCAACATGAAGAAGCGTCTCGAACGCGCCAACCGCATCAACGCCCGCGCCGCCGTGCTGATCGGCCCGGACGAGCTTGCCCGCGGCGCCGTGACTCTCAAAACCCTCGATGACGGCGCCCAGCGCGAACTCCCCCGCGCCGAACTGCTCGCCGCCCTCGGATGACCCGCTGACGCGATGACCCTGGAGCAGAAACTCGATCGTATCGTCCTCCGCGCCGAAGAGCTGCGCGCGATGCTCGCCGCCGGGATCGACGGCGAGCGCTTCGTCGCGGCATCGCGGGAGCTGGCCGAGATCGAGCCGGTCGAGCAGCAGATCCTTCTGCTCCGCGCCGCCGAGCGCGCCCGCGACGAGGCCGAGGCCGCCCGCGCCGACCCCGAATTGCGCGAACTGGCCGATGCCGAGCTTGATTCCCTGCGCGAGACCCTGCCGCGGCTCGAACACGAAATCCGCCTCGCCCTCCTGCCGCGCGACGCCGCCGATGAGCGCCCCGCCATCCTCGAAATCCGCCCCGCCGCCGGCGGCGACGAGGCGGCACTTTTCGCCGCCGAGCTCTTCGCCGCCTATCGCCGCTACGCCGATCTGCGCGGCTGGCGTTTCGAGGTGCTGGACTACACCGAAACCGAACTCGGCGGCCTGCGTGAGGGCATCGCCGAAATCACCGGCCGCGCCGTCTTCGCCCGCCTCAAGTTCGAGAGCGGCGTCCACCGCGTCCAGCGCGTTCCCGCCACCGAAACCCAGGGCCGCATCCACACCTCCACCGTCACCGTCGCCGTCCTGCCCGAGGCCGAGGATGTCGATGTCGAGGTCAACGAGGCGGACCTCAGGATCGACGTCTTCCGCGCCTCCGGCGCCGGCGGCCAGCACGTCAACAAGACCGAGAGCGCCGTCCGCATCACCCATCTGCCCACCGGCATCGTCGTCGCCATGCAGGAGGAGCGGAGCCAGCACAAGAACCGCGCCAAGGCGATGAAGATCCTGCGCGCCCGGCTCTACGAACAGTCCCGCGCCACCGCCGCCGCCGGCCGCGCCGCCGACCGCAAGTCCCAGGTCGGCACCGGCGACCGGTCCGAGCGCATCCGCACCTACAATTTCCCGCAGGGCAGGGTCACCGATCACCGGATCAACCTCACCCTGCACAAGATCGACCGCATCATGCTCGGCGAATTCGACGACATCATCGATGCGCTGACCGAGGAAGACCAGGCCGCCCGCCTCGCCGCCGCCGGCGCATGATTCCGACCACCGAGGCCCTGCGCGAACTCGGCCGCATCCTCGCGGCGGGCGGCGTCGAGAACCCGACCCGCGAGGCACGACTCATCCTCGCCCACGCGCTCGGCGTCGATCTCGCTTCGCTCTGGGCGCTTGACGACGTCGATCCTGAACCCGCCTTCGCCCTCGCCCGCCGCCGCGCCGCCCGCGAGCCGCTCGCCTACATCACCGGCGCGAAGGGGTTCTGGAGCCTCGACCTCGCCGTCTCGCCGGCAACGCTCATCC
Source organism: Acidocella sp. C78 (assembly GCF_907164655.1). Lineage (NCBI taxonomy): Bacteria > Pseudomonadati > Pseudomonadota > Alphaproteobacteria > Acetobacterales > Acidocellaceae > Acidocella > Acidocella sp. C78. The sequence goes on along the minus strand of NZ_CAJQZK010000086.1, from coordinate 5,117 downwards.
CGCGGCCGGACACCGAAACCCTCATCGAAGCCGCGCTGCGCCACCGCCCTGAGCGGAACAAGATCCGCACGATCCTCGATCTCGGCACCGGCACCGGCGCCCTGCTCCTCGCCGCCCTCGCCGAATATCCCGACGCCTTCGGACTTGGCATCGACCGCGTGCCCGCGGCCTGCGCGCTGGCCCGCGCCAACGCCGCCCGCACCGGCCTTGCCGCCCGCGCCGCCTTCTGCTGCGGCGACTGGGCGGACGCCCTCGCCGGCCGCTTCGACCTCATCCTCGCCAACCCGCCCTATATCCCGAGCGCCGACATTCCCGACCTGATGGCGGAAGTCGCCGCCCACGAACCCGCCTCCGCCCTCGATGGCGGTGCGGACGGGTTCGATGCCTATCGCCGCATCGTCGCCGATCTGCCCCGCCTGCTCGCCTCTGGCGGCATTGCCGTTCTCGAAGCCGGCATCGGCCAGGCCGAGCCGCTCATCGCGCTGGCCGCCGCGCATGGGCTGGACGCGATCGCCGCGCCCGACCTTGCGGGAATCCCCCGCGCCGTGCTCATGTCTGGGGCGGGAAAATATTCGTGAAAAACCATTTGGCGTTCCGGCCGAATCAGACTAGATAACAATTCCGTATTCGATACCCGGTCTCACGAGGCTGGAACGGCGGGTTCCCGACCGCTTCGTCCCGCGACGCGGTGCCGGTTCCGCAGATGCCGTATCGAACTCGTTTGAACGACCACACCATGAAAGACGCTGCCCGGCCTCGACCAGGGAAACGACGGTCCGGCACGCGCATGGTCGCACTGCAACAGGATACCGAAACTCGATGAACATCAAACGTATGCGCGGGCGCAACAATCGTGGTGGCGGCGGCGGCTCTTTCCGCAGCTATCAGGGGGGCACCCCGCTGAACCGCAACCACGTCTTCGACAGCAACGGCCCGAACAGCGGGTCCGCGGCACCGCCCAGCAGCTTTATGACAAGTATCAGCAACTCGGCCGCGACGCTTCGAGCGCCGGCGACAGGGTTCTCGCCGAAAGCTATTTCCAGTATGCTGAGCATTATTTTCGCATTATTTCAGCCATGAACCAGGCCGCTCAAGCCCAGCACGGCAATGGTCATGCACGGCGTAACGACGCCCCGCAGTCCGCCGAGTCGCAGGACGATCAGGATCTCGGTGAAGCCGCTCCCGGCCTTGGCGACCAGCCTTCCACCGAAGCCCGCGAAATCCCGATCAGCGCAGCGCCGCCCGAGGTCTGACCGCCCACCGGAACCGCCCGCGCCGCCGCCCGGTCACTCCCGGCGAGCAGCCTGTCGTTGACGAACCGCGCGATCCGCCGGCCGGCCGGTTCCGCGTTTCGCGCGCATAGCGCTCGCGCAGCGCCTGTTCGCGGTAGACGTCGCGCACCCAGTCGAGAAAGGCCATTCCGCCGCCCTCCTCCTCGTACATGTCGAGGAAGGCGTCCAGAATTCCAGTGTTCGACTGTCGGATGTGGCCGAAGCGCAGGCTCAGCTGCCGCCGCGCCTCGGCGACGCTGCCGCCCTCGATCAGCACGAACAACGCACTCGCGATCCCCGCCCGGTCGGCGCCGGATTTGCAGTGGACCAGCGCCGGCCGCCGCATCGTGCGGATGATCTCGGCCAGCCGCAGGATGCGGTCACGATGCGGCGCGCCGCGCGATTCCAGCGCCATGTCGTAGAAATCGAGCCCGAGCTGCCGCGCCGCCTCGCGCGAGAGCGCGTCCGAGCCGTTGCGGCACTCGCCGCGCAGGTTGATCAGCGTGTTGATCCCGACACGGCGGCGAAATTTCGCCAGCTGGAACGGCACCGGATGGTTCGAGCGATACAGCGCGCCCGGCTTCACCGGCGCGAAATTGGTCCAGCCCAGCCGCAGCACGGCGTGGTCGACGAATAGCGCGTCGATCCAGGCATTGCGCCGCCCCGCCGGGGTCGACAGGTCGCCGAGGAAAATCGTGTCCATGGCGGCTGACTAGCAGGTATTCTCGGGCCATGCGACTCGCTCTGCCCGCCCTCGCGGCGCCGCTGCTGCTCGCCGCCTGCGCCAGTTCGCGCTTCGCCGGATACGGCACCCCGACCACGCTCACCTGCGTGCCCTATGCCCGCGCCGTCTCCGGCATCGAGCTGACCGGCGATGCGTGGCGCTGGTGGGCCGAGGCCGATGGGCGCTACCCCCGCGCGCATCGCCCCGTCCCCGGCGCCGTGCTGGTCTTCCGCCGCCACGGCGCGATGACCGCGGGCCATGTCGCCGTCGTCACACAAGTGCTGGGCCCCCGCGAAATCCTCGTCACCCAGGCCAACTGGCTGCCCGGCCGCATCCAGCGCGCCACCCCGGTGCTCGACGTCTCGCCCGCGAATGACTGGACTTCCGTGCGCGTGTGGTACGCGCCGGATCGCGAACCCGGCCGCACCATCTATCCCACCGACGGCTTCATCCTCCCCGCCGGTCCAAGGCTGGAAACCGTCCCCGCCACCCGCTAATGCTCTGCGCTCGTTCCGGCCGATCCGGCCGGGCGCCAACCGCCGAGGAGCAAGAATGCTGCGCAATGCGCTGACCGTGGGCGCCTGGACGATGGGCAGCCGGGTGCTCGGCTTCGCGCGCGATATCCTGATCGCCGCCCTGCTCGGCGCCGGCCCGGCGGCGGATGCGTTCTTCGTGGCGCTGCGCCTGCCCAACCTGTTCCGCCGCCTGTTCGGCGAGGGCGCGTTCAGCGCCGCCTTCATTCCCGCCTATGCCGGCGCCCTCGCGCAGGAGGGTGAGGCCCCGGCCCGCCGCCTCGCCGAGGAGGTCACCGCGATCATGGCGGTGTTTCTCTTCGCCCTCACCATTCTCGGCCTCGTGTTCATGCCCCTGGTGCTGGACGTTCTGGCCCCCGGCTTCCGCGCCGACCCGGCGAAATTCGCCCTCGCGGTCCGGCTCTCGCGCATCACCTTCCCCTATCTCTGGCTGATCTGCCTCTGCGCCCTGTTCTCTGGCGTGCTGAACGCGCGCGGCCATTTCGCAGCCGCCTCGGCGGCCCCCATCCTGTTCAATGTCTGCATCATCGCGACCCTGCTGATCCTGCACGCCGCCGGCCAGCGCGTGCCCGAGGCGCTGGCCTATGGCGTCGCCCTGTCGGGAATCGTGCAGTTCGTCCTGCTCGCCTGGGCGCTCGCCCGCGCCGGCTCGCCGCTGCGCCTGCGCGTTCCGCGCCTCACGCCGGGGGCACGCACCGTGCTGCGCCGCCTCGGCCCGGGGTTGATCGGCGCCGGTGTCACCCAGCTCAATCTTACTGTGGACACCATCATCGCCTCGCTGCTGCCCACCGGCACCGTCTCCGTGCTGTATTATGCCGACCGGGTGAACCAGCTCCCCCTCGGCGTCATCGGCACCGCGGTCGGCACCGTGCTGCTACCGACCCTCTCGCGCCAGTTCCGCCGCAACGAGACCGACGCCGCCCGCGGGTCGCTCAACCGCGCCATCGCGGTCTCGCTGCTCCTCACTTTGCCCGCCGCCGCCGCGCTGGCAGCGATCGGCCTGCCGGTGATGCACACGCTCTTCGCCCACGGCGCCTTTTCCGACGCCGACGCTGCCCGCAGCGCCGCCGCCCTCGCCGTCTACGCCTTCGGCCTCCCCGCCTTCGTGCTGGTGAAGCTGTTCGCTCCCGGATTCTTCGCCCGCGGCGACACCTCCACCCCGGTCAAGACCGGGCTTGCCGCGGTCGCGATCAACCTCGCCCTCAACCTCGCCCTGATGCACCCGCTGCAACAGGTCGGCATTGCGCTCTCCACCAGCCTCGCCGCCTGGTTCAACGCCCTCGCCCTCGCCCTCCTGCTCCGCCGCCGCGCCGATTTCGCGCCCGACCGCGCGCTTGCCCGCCGCATCCTCGCCATCGCGCTGGCGAGCGGGCTGATGGCTCTCGCCCTGCTCGCCCTGCGCCGCACCGCGCTGATGCATCTGCCCCCGATCGCCAGCCTCGCCCTGCTGATCGCCGCCGGCCTCGCGGTTTTCGCGCTCGCCGGCGTTGTCCTCGGCGCCATCCGCCCGGCGGAGCTGCGCCTGTTCCTGCGCCGCCCCAAACCCGCCTGAACGGCGCTTGACCGGGCCGGCGAAGCGCGCTGATACAGTGGGCATGGCACGCATATTTTCGGGCATCCAGCCCACCGGAATCGCGCATCTCGGCAATTATCTCGGCGCGATCCAGAACTGGGTCGCGCTGCAGGAGGGCAACGAGGGCATTTATTGCCTGGTCGACCTGCACGCGCTCACCGTCTGGGTCGAGCCCGAGGCGCTGCGCCAGCAGACGCGGGTGAACGCCGCCCTGCTCGTCGCCTGCGGCATCGACCCCGCCCGCAGCATCCTGTTCCACCAGTCGGCGGTGCACGCCCATGCGCGCCTCGCCTGGATCTTCAACTGCGTCGCCCGCTTCGGCTGGCTGAACCGCATGACCCAGTTCAAGGACAAGGCCGGCAAGGACCGCGAGGCCGTCTCGACCGGCCTGTTCGTCTATCCCAACCTGATGGCCGCCGACATCCTCGCCTATCACGCGACCGAGGTGCCCGTCGGCGAGGACCAGAGCCAGCACCTCGAACTCGCCAACGACATCGCGCAAAAATTCAACCACGATTACGGAACGGAATTCTTCCCCGCCATCACGCCGCGCATCATCGGCGGCAGCGCCCGCATCATGAGCCTGCGCGACGGCACCAGGAAAATGTCGAAATCCGACACCTCGGACCAGAGCCGCATCAACCTCACCGACGATGCCGACGCCATCGCCCAGAAGATCCGCCGCGCCAGGACCGACCCGGAACCGCTGCCCGAGCGCACGGCGCAGCTCGACTCCCGCCCCGAGGCCCGCAACCTCGTCGGCATCTACGCCGCGCTCGCCGGCCTCACCGCCGAGGAGGTTCTGCGCCAGCACGCCGGCAGCGGCTTCGGCCCGTTCAAGGAACGGCTGACCGAGCTTGCGGTGCAGAAACTCACCCCGATCGGTGCCGAGACCAGACGCCTCGCCGCCGATCCCGCGGAGATCGACCGCATGCTCCAGGCCGGCGCTGCCCGTGCCGCCGCCATCGCCGAGCCGATCGTCGCCGAAGCCGAGCGCCTCGTCGGCTTGTTGCCGG
>NZ_CAJQZK010000085.1:0-68799 GCF_907164655.1 Acidocella sp. C78 | reverse complement strand
TAATAAAAAACGTATATATAAACGATGCGGAAGTCGGCCTGTTTCATCTCCAGCCGGTCAGCGGCCACTTCCTGCTGATCGACGGCAAGGCCGTCTCGCCCGGTCAGGACGCCTATGCCCGGCGGCGCTGCGCCAGCGCCGAAGGGCGCGTGCGGATCGGCATGGAAATATCGTCCCATCCGCCCAACACCTGACCCGCCGCCCCACAATCCCGCCACCCGACAATCCCGCCACCCCACACCGCCGTTCCGAAATCCGGCGTAACGCCGGGCGCAAGGTCCTTGCCCACCCCCCGCCGGCCATGCTTGTTGGAAAAAATGACGGCAACCTCCGCACCGCAGGGCTTTCTGCCCCGCTTCGTCGGCTTCATCGCCGCGCTCTGCGCCTGCGTCGCCGCCGAGGGCCTGCGCTGGCGTCGCGGCGGCCCGGTCACCATCCTCGCCTGGACCCGCCTGCGCCGCCTCTGCGCCCGGCTCGAATCCCTCGCCGCCAGAGCGCCCGCCCCGCCGCGTCATCGCCCCCACCGCGAGCGATGCGGCGGCGCGAAGTCCCCCCTGCCGCGCGGCTTCGCTGGCTCCGCATCACCTTTCCCGCCGCCGCATCCCTCGCACCCCAGCTCCGCGCCCTGCTCGATGCGCCAGACGCGCACGCCTTCATCGCCGCAACCCCCGCCGCCGGCCGCATCCTCCGCCCCCTCTGCCACACGCTCGGCATCCGCCCGCCGCCGCTCCTCGCCTTGCCGCCCCGGCCGCGCAAACCCCGCCCCAAACCCGCGCTACCTCCGGGGCCAATGCCCTCGCCTCCACCCGAAAGCGCGGCCCAATACACCCGCATGAACCCCGCGGCGCCGCGCCCCGCGCAGCCGCCCGGCGGCAAGCCCGTCACCCCCTGGCCCCGCCCGCCAGACCGCCGCTTCATCCCCCCACGTCGCTCCCGCACCTGACGAGCCGGCGCCCCGCGCCCGGCCGCATACCCATGCCCCGATCCCGCGTTTGACCCGGCCGCGCGCCGATCCTAAACGCAGCGCATGACACAGTCCGAAGCCGATACCCCCACGAGCTGGCCCTTCCGCGAAGCCGAACGCGTCGTCCATCGCCTGCGCAAATCGGGAAAAACCACGGCCCTGTTCGAAACCGGCTACGGCCCCTCCGGCCTGCCCCATATCGGCACCTTCATGGAGGTCGCCCGCACCTCCTGGATCAGGCTCGCCTTCACCAGGCTCACCGGCCTGCCCTCGAAGCTGCTCGCCTTCTCCGATGATATGGACGCCTTGCGCAAAGTCCCCGGCAATGTCCCGCAGCAGGACATGCTGCGCGAGTTCATCGGCCAGCCGCTCACCCGCGTGCCCGATCCCTTCGGCACCCACCCGAGCTTCGGCGCCCACAACAACGCCCGCCTGCAAGCCTTCCTCGATTCCTTCGGCTTCGAATACGAATTCGCCTCCTCCACCGAATATTACACCTCCGGCCGCTTCAACGACGCGCTGCGCGCCGTCGCCGCGAAGCACGATGCCATCCGCGACATCATCCGCCCCACCCTCGGCCCCGAGCGCCGGGCCACCTACTCGCCCATCCTCCCGCTCCACCCGCGCACCGGCCAGGTCATGCAGGTCGCGATCGACGAGGTCGATGTCGATGCCGCAACCGTCACCTGGCGCGATCCGGAAACCGGCATCGCCCACGAAACCTCGATCCTCGATGGCGGCGCCAAGCTGCAATGGAAGGCCGACTGGGCGATGCGCTGGTTCGCCCTCGGCGTCGACTACGAAATGTCCGGCAAGGACCTGATCGATTCCGTCCGCCTCTCCAGCGCCATCGTCCGCGCCCTCGGCGCCGAGCCGCCCGAAAGCTTCACCTACGAACTCTTCCTCGATGAGCACGGCCAGAAGATCAGCAAGTCGAAGGGCAACGGCCTCTCGGTCGAGGAATGGCTCACCTACGCCCCGGCCGAAAGCCTCGGCCAGTTCATGTTCGCCTCGCCCCAGCGCGCCAAGCGCCTCTATTTCGACGTCATCCCCCGCGCCACCGACGAATACCTGACCCACCAGGACAATCTGCGCGAGGGCAAGGGCAGGGCAGAGGACAATCCCGCCTGGTTCATCCATGGCGGCGACATCCCCGCCGCGTCGAGCAGCCCGATCCCCTTCGCCATGCTGCTCAACCTCGCCTCGGTGGTGAACGCCGAAACCCCCGACCTGCTCTGGGGCTTCATCCGCGCCTACCGGCCCGAGGCAACGCCCGACTCCGCCCCCTTCCTCGCCCGCCTGGTCGATTTCGCGGTGCGGTATTATCAGGACTTCATCAAGCCCGCGAAACAATACCGCCCCCCCACCGAGCTGGAGCGCGCCGCCCTGCTCGACCTCGCGGACGGGCTGAAAACCATCCCCGACGACGCCGATGCCGAGGCGCTGCAAAACCTGCTCTACGATGTCGGCAAGCGCCACCCCTTCGCCAGCCTGCGCGAATGGTTCGGCTGCCTCTACCAGGTCCTGCTCGGCCAGAGCGAAGGCCCCCGCTTCGGCGGCTTCATCGCCCTCTACGGCATCGCCCCCACGATCGGCCTGATCGAGCAGGGTCTCGCCCGCTGACTCACCGCCCCGCCGGTCCGGCGAGTTCCTGCTGTAGCCAGGCTGAAAACCGCGCGATCAGCGGATTCGCCTGGCTCGGCTGCGGATAGACCAGGAAATGCGCGAGATAATGCAGGTCGACCGAGCGCCCCTCTAATGGCGCGACCAGCCGGCCGCTGGCGATCTCCCGTTCCGCCAGCCTGGTCGATTCGAGCGCGACACCCAACCCATCGGCCGCCATGCTGATGGCGAGAAAGCTGCGGTCGAAGCGTAGCCCGTGCGGCGCCGGCGTGCTCAGCCCGTTGGCGGCGAACCAGTCGGGCCAGCGCAGCATCTTGTTGTCGCTGTGGATCAGCGTTTCCCGCACCAGATCGCCCGGCCCCGCAATCCGCCTCGCGAGCGCCGGCGCGCAGAGCGGTGTCACGGTTTCCTCGCCAAGTGAAATCCGCACCATGCCCGGCACCACCCGCGCGGTCGGCGCCGCGGCGTAGACGATGTCGGCGTCGAAGGCGCCGTCGCTGAACCGCGCATAGTCGGTGCTCGCGGCGATCCGCACCTCGACCTGCGGGTTCGCCGCGAGAAAGCGCTGCAGCCGCGGTGCGAGCCACTGGGTCGCGAAACTCGGCGCGACATGCAGGCGCAGCAGCCGCGGCGCGCGGGTGGAGACGGACTGCATCCCCCGGCGCAGCGTGTCGAACGCCTCGGCGACATGGCGCATCAGCGTCTGTCCCTCGGCGGTCATCTCAATCGTCCTGGCCTGGCGCAGGAACAGCCGGACGCCGAGCAGGTCTTCGAGCTTGCGGATCGCGTGGCTCACCGCGCTCGGCGTCAGGCTGAGTTCGGCGGCGGCGGCGCGGAAGGAGCCGGTGCGCCCCGCGGCCTCGAAGGCGCGCAGCATCGACAGCGGAATCGTGTTCAGCATGGCGGGAGAGATGAACCGAATTCACCAATTCATGCAAATTATCCGTTTGAAATTTCATTCTCCCGGCGCTTTTCTCCGCTCCGGATACACGGAGGAAACGCATGCTGCTCAACGGCAAGACCGCGATCATATCTGGTGGCGCGAGCAAGAAGGGGATCGGCCTCGCAACCGCGCGGCTGTTCGCCGAGCACGGCGCGCGGGTCGCCATTCTCGATCTCGATCAGGGGGCTTCCGACGAGGCAGCGGCGTCGCTCGGCGCTTCGCATCTCGGCGTGGCCTGCGACGTCACCGATCGGGCAGCCTGCGATGAGGCGGCGCGCCGGGTCCTTGCCGCGTTCGGCCAGGTCGACATCCTGATCAACAATGCCGGCATCACCGAGCCGTTACGGCTGCTGGAGATCGAGGCGCGGAACTGGCAACGGGTGCTCGACGTCAACCTCACCGGCGTGTTCCATCTCAGCCAGGCGTTGCTGCCGCATATGAGCGCGCGCGGCAGCGGCTCGATCGCGTGCATGTCGTCGGTTTCGGCGCAGCGCGGCGGCGGCATTTTCGGTGGCCCGCACTATTCGGCGGCGAAGGCCGGCGTGCTCGGCCTCGCCAAGGCGATGGCGCGGGAGTTCGGCCCCGCCGGCATCCGCGTGAATGCGGTGACGCCCGGCCTGATCCAGACCGAGATCACCGGCGGCAAGCTGACCGAGGAGATGCGCGCCGAGATCCTCAAGGGGATTCCGATCGGCCGGCTCGGGACCGCCGAGGACGTGGCGCGGATCTTCCTGTTCCTCGCCTCCGATCTCTCCGCCTATGTCACGGGCGCGGTGATCGACGTCAATGGCGGCATGCTGATCCACTGATCCAGAAACAGCGTCGGGAATTCTGCGCCATGTCCTTCTCGAAACCGGTCTCGTCGCCGGACGCCCGCGACGATGGCTTCCCCCATGCCGGCTCCAACGTTTCGCTGCGCGAGCGGGCCTATCGCATCCGCCGTCACGCGCTGCGGATGGGCGAGGTGCAGGGGCAGGGTTATATCGCGCAGGCGCTCGGCATCGCCGATGTGCTCGCGGTGTCCTATTTCCATGCGCTGCGCTACCGGCCGGACGACGTGCGCTGGGAGGGGCGCGACCGCTTCCTGCTGTCGATCGGTCATTATGCGATCGCGCTTTATGCGGCGCTGATCGAGGCGGGGATTCTGCCCGAGAGCGAAATCGAGACCTATGGCGCCGACGAGAGTCGCCTGCCGATGTCGGGCATGGCCGCCTATACGCCGGGCATGGAGATTACCGGCGGCTCGCTCGGCCACGGCGTCGGCATCGCGGTCGGCATGGCGCTCGGCCTGAAGCGGAAAACATCGGATGCCTTCGTCTACACCCTGTTTTCCGACGGCGAGCTGAACGAGGGCTCGATCTGGGAAGGCGTGATGGGGCGGCGCACTGGCGGCTCGACAACCTGATCGGCATCGTCGATGTCAACGACCAGCAGGCGGACGGACCGTCCTCGGCGATGTCGTCGCGCGAGCCGCTGCATGAGCGCTTCCGTGCCTTCGGCTGGCATACCCAGCGCGTCGACGGCAACGATATCGACGCCGTCGCCGCCGCCTTCGACGCCGCGCGCGCCGCCAAAGTCGCAGCGCCACGCATCGTGATTTGCGACACTCGGATGGCGAAGGGCGTACCCTTCCTCGAAACCCGCGAGCGCAACCACTTCCTCCGCGTCGAGCCCGAGGAGTGGCAGCAGGCGATCGACCTGCTCGACGCCAGTTTCAGCGGAAAGGCCCCGTGATGAGCACCGCACCGACGCAGGCGGCGAAGCCGCGCCTGACCACATCGGCGATGATCGCCTCGATCGCCGCCCCCGGCCAGCGCACCGCGCCGGCGCCGTTCGGCAACGCGCTCGTCGAGTTGGCGAAGACCCGCCCCGAGATCGTCGGCCTGACCGCCGATCTTGCGAAATATACCGACCTGCACATTTTCGCGAAGGCCTGTCCGGAGCGCTTCTACCAGATGGGCATGGCCGAACAGCTGCTGATGTCGGCCGCCGCCGGACTCGCGCGCGAGGGGGCGCTGCCCTTCGTGACCACCTATGCCGTGTTCGCCGCCCGCCGCGCCTATGACTTCATCTGCATGGCGATCGCCGAAGAACGGCTCAACGTGAAGATCGTCTGCGCCCTGCCGGGCCTGACTTCCGGCTACGGGCCGAGCCATCAGGCGACCGAGGATATCGCGATCTTCCGCGGCATGCCGAATCTCACCATCGTCGATCCGGCCGACGCGCACGAGATCGCGCAGGCGACACCGGCGATCGCGGCGCATGACGGGCCGGTCTACATGCGGCTGCTGCGTGGCAACGTGCCGCTGATTCTCGACGAGTATGGCTATACGTTCGAGCTGGGGACGGCGAAGACGATCCGGACCGGCAACGATGTTCTGGTGATCTCGACCGGGCTCGCGACCATGCGCGCGCTGCAAGCCGCCGAGATGCTGGAGGCGGACCGCATCGGTGTCGAGGTGCTGCACGCGGCGACGATCAAGCCGCTCGATCTCGCGACGATCCTCGCCGCCGCCGGCAAAAGCGGGCGCCTCGTCGTCGTTGCCGAGAACCACACGGTGGTCGGCGGGCTTGGCGAGGCCGTGGCGGCGGGAATGCTGCGCGCCGGCATCGCGCCCCGGTTCCGCCAGATCGGCCTGCCGGACGCGTTCCTGGCCGCCGGCGCGCTGCCGACCCTGCACGACCGCTACGGTATTTCGGCCGAAGCGATGGCGCGGCAGATCAGGGCTTGGCTCTGAAACGCCAACATCAAAGCCCGGTCTGATTCATTTCGAAAGGAGGAAACAACGATGAGCAATAACACGATCCGCCGGCGCACATTGCTTGCGGGGGCGGCATCCGTGCCGGCCGTCACGATCCTGACCCGCAGGGGCGATGCCGCGCAGTTCCGCTGGAAGATGGCCACCGGCCAGGAGCCGAGCCATCCGGTGAACATCCGCGCGGCGCAGGCGATCAAGGCGATCCGCGAGGCGACCGGTGGCGGGCTCGATATCAAGCTCTACCCCGCCGCACAGCTCGGCACCGACAAGCAGCTGATCGCTCAGACCAGGCTCGGCGGCATCCAGATCATGAACATGGCAAGTTCCGTTCTGGCAACGACGATACCGCAAGCCGGCATCGTCAATATCGGCTACGCCTTCCTGACGCCGAAGGATGTGTGGGCAGCGGTCGACGGTCCGCTCGGCGCCTATATCGCGAGGAAGATCGACGCCCACGGCATGCATCAGATCGGGCCGAGCTGGGAGAACGGCTTCCGCAACGTCACCTCCGGCACAAAGCCGGTGAAGTCGCCGGCGGACCTGCACAATTTCAAGATCCGCGTCCCGCCGGCGCCGATCCTCTCGTCGATGTTCGCCGCGTTTGGCGCTGCGCCGACCGCGATCGATTTCAGCGAGGTCTATACCTCGCTCGAAAATCACGTGGTCGATGGCCAGGAAAATCCGCTGCCGATCATCTACACGGCGAAGCTCTACGACGTGCAGAAATATCTGAGCATGACTCAGCACGCCTGGGATGGCTATCTGATCATCGGCAACAAGCCGGCTTTCGCGCGGCTGCCGGCGAAATGGCAGGACATCGTGACCGCGGAATTCGGCAAGGCGGGGCATGCGGAGCGGCAGGATATCGCCGATCTCGGCAGCTCGCTGAAAGCGAAGCTGGCGGCAAGGGGGATGAACATCCTCGATGTCGACAAGGCGACGTTCCGCAGCGCCCTCGGCAAGGCGAAATACTATCCGCACTGGAAGCGGACATTCGGCGCCGAGGCCTGGGGCCTGCTCGAAAAGACGGCCGGCCCCCTCGAATAGGGCCGCACCCGGTGGCGGACGGTGGGATGAGGCTCCCGAACCGTCCGCCCTGCGGGACGCGCAAAAGCGGCGACAAGAAAACGCGGCGCCGCGCGAGCGGAACGACCGGGGGAGAGAAACGATGCAAGCATGTTCTGCAACCATGGCGTCCGGCAGGATTCGCCGGCCGGTCGCGAGGCGTGCCGGTGCCGTGCTCGACGGCGTTGGCGTCGCGCTGCTGGCGGCGGAGGTGCTGGTGCTGTTCGCTGGCATCATCGCGCGCACGGTGTTCGTTCATCCGCTGATCTGGTCGACGGAATTCGCCCGGCTGGTCTTCGTCTGGCTGACCATGATCGGCGCCGCGATCGCGGTGCGCGACGACCGGCACATGCGGATGACGGCGCTGGTGCACAGTCTGCCGGCGCGCTGGCAGTCCCGACTCCGCGCCGGGGCGGATGTGGTCCAGCTGGTCGCCGCGCTGGCGATGATCGGGCCAAGCCTCGTTTTCCTGCGGGTCGAGCGGCTGTCATCGTTGTCGCAGCTCGGCATTTCCAGCGCCTGGGAGGCCGCGGGGCTGGTGGCGGGTTTCGGGCTGATCGTGCTCTTCCTGCTGCGTGACCTGTTCGCGCATCGGGGCGCGGATGTCTGGCGCGGCGCGCTGGGGGCGGCGGTCATCGTCGGCGCGGCGTGGCTGGCCGGCCGGGCCCTGTCCGCCGACACGCTGCCGGAGGTGATCTTCGTCTTCGTCGCGATGCTGTTCGCGACTGTGCTGGCCGGCGTGCCGATCGCCTTCGCCTTCGGCTTCTGCACCAGCTTCTACCTGATGGTCACGCAGAGCGCGCCGCTCGCGGTGATGGCGAGCCAGGTGGAGCAGGGCACCTCGTCGATCATCCTGCTTGCGGTGCCGCTGTTCGTGCTGCTCGGCGGGTTGCTGACCGTGACACGCCTTGCGCCGGCGATGATGCGCTTTCTCACCGAGCTGATCGGTCCGGTGAAGGGCGGGCTGTTCTATGTGCTGATCGGCGGAATCCTGCTCGTCTCCGGCATATCGGGGGCGAAGACGGCCGATCTCGCGGCGGTCGCGCCGATCGTGGTGCCGGAGATGAGGCGGCAGAAGATCGACGAGGGGCACATTCTCTCGGTCGTCTCGTGCTGCGGCGCGATGGCCGAGACGATCCCGCCCTCGATCGTGCTGATCATCATCGGCGCGGTCACCGGCACCTCGATCTCGGCGCTGTTCGCTGCGGGGCTGATGCCGGCCATCCTGCTGGCGGTCATTCTGGCGCTGCTCTCGCGGGTCTGGGCGGGGGCTGATGCGGTGGCCTCGGCGCCGCGCGTGCCGGCGCGGCGCATCGTGCGGAGCTTCCTTTACGGCCTGCCGGCGCTGGCGCTGCCCTTCGTGATCCGCTTCGCCGTGATCGACGGCATCGCCACCGCGACCGAGGTCGCCACCATCGGCACCGTCTACGCGATCGTCCTCGGGGTCGTGTTCTATGGCGGGTTCCGGCCGGCGGCGCTGTATGACTGTGCGGCGAAGGCGGTCGGGCTGTCGGGGACGATCATGTTCATCATCGCGGTGGCCACCGCGATGAGCTGGACGCTGACCCAGTCCGGTTTCGCCGATGACATCACAAGGCTGATGCTGGCCCTGCCGGGCGGGCGCTACGGCTTCCTGCTGGGCTCGATTGTCCTGATGATCGTGCTTGGCAGCATTCTCGAGGGCATCCCGATCCTGGTGCTGTTCGGGCCGATCCTGTTTCCCATCGCCCGCACGCTGCATGTCGGCGATGTGCGCTATGGCATCATCGTCATCCTCGCGATGGGCATCGGCCTGTTCGCGCCGCCGGTCGGGCTTGGCTATTACGCCGCCGGGATCATGACCGATATCGACCCGAACCGGGCCCTGAAGACGATCTGGTGCTATCTCGCGGCGCTGGTCGTGGGCCTGCTGGCGATCGCCTTCGTGCCCTGGGGCGCGATCTGATGCGTGCCCTGGGGCGCGATCTGATGCGTGCCCTGGGGCGCGATCTGATGCGTTCCCTGATGCGTGCTCCGAGCCGGGCGGTCAGCGCATCAGGCGGGCGATCGTCGGCTGCAAGGCCACGGCGATCCGGCGCATGCCCTCGGCATCGGGGTGCAGGGCGGGTTCGGGCGGGTGCATGCGTGGGTCGACATAGAGCGCGGGGTCGGGGCGGCCGCCGGTTTCCAGCACGTGGCCGACATCGCGGAACGTCACGAGATCGCTGCGCGCATAGCGGCGGGCGAGATCTTCATTGATGATCCGGGTCTGCGCGCTGATCCAGGCCGAGCGGATCGAGGGCAGGATGCCCAGCAGCAGCACGTGCGCGCCGGGGACGTGGCGGTGCAGATCGCGCACCACCGCCTCGATTCCCGGCACCGTCTGGTCCGCGCCCCAATGGGTGCGGCCGAGATTGTTGGCGCCGATCAGCAGCACGACGAGCCTGGGATGCAGGCCGGCGAACTCGCCATGGTCGATCCGCCAGATCACGCTCGCCGTGGTATCGCCGATCAGGCCGAAATTCAGCGCGTCGTAGCGCCCGTAATACTGCCGCCAGATCGGCAGGATCTGCTGGTAGCGGTGCTTCCCCTCGCGGTGCCAGTATTCGGTGATGGAATCGCCGAGCCAGACCAGCCGCGCGCCGGGATGCGCGCGCGCCTCCTGCTTCGTGTGCTCGAAGCGGTGCTGCCACCAGGGCAGGTCCATCCGCCCGATCGGCACGGCGGCGAGATTGACGCGGGCCTGGGCGGTGAAGGGAAGCAGCAACGCCAGCAACAGGCAGAGGCGACGGATCATGCGGACCTCGATGGATCGTGGCGTCCGAAGACGCGGGGATAGATGAACAGATAGGCGCCCTGGAACAGGCCGGCGAGCAGGAAGGGGGCCGCGAGGGCGCCGGACTCGAACAGCACGCCGGCCAGCGCCGGGGCGACGCCGCGCGGCAGCAGCACCGAGATCGTGTTAACGCTGGCGGCAAGCCCCCGCCGCTCGCCGCGCACGAGGCCGAGGGCGACCGCCTGCCGCGCCCCGGCGGTGCCGCGGTTGAAGGCGGAGCGGAGGGCGTAGACGACGAGAGCCACGCCGAAGCTCGGCGAGAAGGGCAGGGCGAACAGGCTGACCAGCCCGATGCCGCGCATCAGCACCACCGCGCGCACCGTGCCGAGCCGCCGGGTCAGCCGCCCGGTGGTCAGGGCCGCGATGCCGGCGGCGGCGAAGGCGATGGCGAGCGCGGGGCCGATGGCCGCGGCCCCCGCATGGAAGCGGGCGGCGAACCACCAGGAGATGAACGGGCCGGACAGGCCGATTCCGGTGCCGTTGAGAACGTTGAGCCCGGCGAGTTTCCAGAGCAGGGAGTTCTCCGCCTTCGACACCTCCTCATGCCGCTCCGCCCGGGCTTCGGGCTTGCGCGGCGGATCGGGGGTGAGGGCGAGCAGCATTGTGGCGATGAGCGAGGCGGCGAGCGGCAAGGCGAACATCGGCCGCGATGCGCCGATCAGCCCGGCGAGCACGGCGCCGATCCCCATGCCGAAAAACCCGATCGCGGTGTTGATCGACAGCACGCTGCCGAACTCCCGTTTTTCGATCAGGCCGGACAGCCAGGATTGTTCCGCCGGCGCGAACGGGCCGGCGGCGCCGTTCGCGCCGCGGCCGAAGCCGCCGATCACCGCGGCGAAGGCGAGCGGCAGTGCCGCCGGCGTGAGCAGGCCGATCAGCGATGCGAGCACCGAAATCGCCTCATAGACGAGAACGAAGCGCTTGCGGCCGAAGCGGTCGCTCGCCGGGCCGACCAGCGTCGTCACCGCCACGGCGAACAGGATCGACAGCGCGAAGACGACGCCGAGGAACGTCGCGCTCCAGCCGAGCCTGGTGACATAGAGCGCGAAATCGACCACCAGCGCGCCCTGGGCGATGCTGCGCGCCCCGCGCGCGCCCATCAGCCGGACGATGTCGGGGCGCGCGGTCGCCATCAGGCGCCGAAGGGGATCAGGATCAGGCTCAGCCCGCCGAGGACGGCGCAGTAGATGGCGAACGGGCCGAGCGCCCAGCGGTCGTGATCGCGGAAATAGCGCATCAGGAAGGCGGTCGAGAGATAGGCGACGATCCCGGCAACGATGGCGGCGATCACGGCGGTGCCGAACATGCCGCGCGCGGCGGCGGCGTGGTGCAGCAGATGCGGCACCTCGACCACGGCGGCGCCCGCGATCACCGGGGTGGCCATCAGGAAGGCGAAGCGGGCGGCGGCCTCGTGGTCGAGCCCGCGGGTCAGGCCGCCGACGATCGCCGAGCCCGAGCGCGACAGGCCGGGCAGAAAGGCGAGGCACTGGAACAGGCCGATGATGGCGGCGTCGCGCAGCGTCATCTGACCGATGCCGAATCCGTTGCCGGCGCGGTGCCGGCGCAGCCTTTCGCCGATCACCAGCACCGCGCCATTGGCGATGAGGAAGGCGGCGGCGATCTCGGGACTGGCGAAAAGGTGCTGGATTGGCTTTTTCAGCGCGAAGCCGATGATCACGGCGGGCAGCGTGGCGACGACGAGGCGCAGCAGCAGGCCGCGCTGGGCGTCCACCTCGCCGGGGTTGCCGCGGCCGAGCAGGCCGACGAACATTGCCCACCACTCGCGCCAGAAATACAGCAGCAGCGCCGTCGCGGTGCCGACATGCAGAAGCACGACGAAGGGCAGGAAGGACGGCGCCGCCTGGTCGATCCGCCAGTGCAGCAGGGCGGGAACGATCACGACATGGCCAAGGCTGGAGACGGGAAAGAGTTCCGTGGCGCCTTGCAGGAAGGCGAACAGGATTGCGGTCAGCAGGGTCATGGCGGCTCCGGCGGTTGAAGGTGCGGCCTCACTTGGCAAACAAGTGGCGTAAAGGCAACGCGGCCGCGCGCCCGCTGGCGCCCTTGCGCCGGCCGGCTTGCCATTCCTTCACCCCACGCACATAGTCCGGTCATTATCCGGAGCCGAAGTCCGCCGCCCGGCGCGGCGGCGAGGCCCGCATGCTGGATTTGGACATTTCCATTGTCGAACCATCTCCTGCGCCTTTTGCGGCGCCTCTGGTCCCTGATCTGCACCCTGGCCCGGCCGCGCCGGCTGGTTGCGCTGTTCCTCTGTTTCGGACTGGCCACCGGCGCCGAGCTGGCCTTCCTCACGCCGATCGGCCAGGTGGCCGACGAGCCGACCCAGCTCGCCCGCGCCGACGGGCTGCTCTACGGTCAGCTTCTCGGCCATCGGGTCAGCCATCCCCACCTGCACCAGGTCTTTTCCGGGGTGATCACCGATATCGCCACCGTCAGAATCTGGCAGGTGATGCTGGAGCACGGGGTCGGCAACAAGCGGGTTTCGCCGGCGCAAATGGCCGAGGCGCGGGCGGTGCGGTGGTCCCGCCGCACGACGTTCCTCGACTGCCCGAATACCGTCACCTATTTTCCGGCGCTTTATCTTCCGGCGACGATCGGGCTCGGGTTCGGCCGGCTCGCCGGCCTGTCTCCCTGGCGGACGGTGCTGCTCGGCCGGGTCATGATGCTGGCGGCGTTTCTGGCCATGGGGGCCGCGGCGCTGGCGCTCGCACGGTGGGGTCATGCCCTGCTCTTCGCGACGCTGATGCTGCCGATGACGATGTCGCTGGCCGCCTCCTTCGATATCGACGGCCAGCTTATCGGCGCGGCGGCGCTGGCGGCGGCGCTGCTGACAAGCGATCCGGCGCGCGAACCGGGCCGGCGCCGGCTCGCCGCCCTGCTGCTCTGTCTCGTGATCATGGCCAAGCCGCCCTACGGGCTGCTGCTGTTCCTCGGCCTGCTGCCGCTGGCGCAGCCGCGGCGCCGCGCTCTCCTGGTCCGGCTGTCGCTGCTGGCGGTGCCGCCGCTGATCTGGATCGTCGTCATCCGACATGTCGCCTCCGCCCCGCTTTATTACGCGCCCCCCTATCATCCGGGGCCGCTCTGGCCCGGACCGCACGACCTGCTGTTCACCTCAGTCGATCCGGCCGACAATCTGCGCGGCCTCATCGCGCATCCCGGCGCGGCGCTCCTGCTGCCGGTTCGCGACCTCGCCGCGCATGCGCTGGTCTACCTGCGCGAGGCGATCGGCGTTCTCGGCTGGCTTTCGGTCACGCTGCCGCGCTGGCAATATCGGGGATGGGGCCTCGCCCTGCTCGCCGCCTTCATCGGCACGATGCTTGCCGGCCCCGCCGAACGCCGCTCGGCGCGCGATGCCGGGCTCGCCGCGCTGCTGGTGCTGGGCAGCGTGTGGGCGGTGATGATGGCGGTCTATCTGAGCTGGACTTATACCGGATATGACCGGATCGACGGCATCCAGGGGCGGTATTTCCTGGTGATCCTGCCGTTTCTGGCATTCGTTCGGCCCGGTCCGGGCTGGGCGCCGGGCAGTGAGGATGGGCGGCGGGCGATCGAGACGCTGGCCGCGCTGCCGGCGGTGGTCATGGCGCTGGCCGATCTCGCCGTTCTGCCGCAGATCTTCGCCCGGATCTTTTACTGATCGTTTCTTTTACTGATCGTTGCCCGAACCGGGAGAGGCGCCGGTTTGCCGCGGCGCCGGTTTGTCGGTAAAAGGAGCAACTCGCGCTCTGGTTGTGATGGCGCCGGATGCCGCGCTCGTGGCGCGCACAGGTAAATGGCGCCGGCGTATGGCGCAGGAGGAAAAGATCGTGTCGGCACAGGCAAGCCCGGTCACGGTTTCGGTCGTTGTGCCGTTTCACGATGAGGCCGGCAATGTGGCGCCGCTTTACGAGCGGCTCGCCGCCGTGCTCGACGGCAGCGGCGAGAGCTGGGAGCTGGTCTGCGTGAATGACGGCAGCCGCGACGCGACGCTCGGCGCCCTTCAGGGCCTGGTTGCGCGCGATGCGCGGGTGCGGGTGATCGACCTGTCGCGCAATTTCGGCAAGGAGGCGGCGCTGACCGCCGGGCTCGACCATGCGCGCGGCGCGGTGGCG
Source organism: Acidocella sp. C78 (assembly GCF_907164655.1). NCBI lineage: Bacteria > Pseudomonadati > Pseudomonadota > Alphaproteobacteria > Acetobacterales > Acidocellaceae > Acidocella > Acidocella sp. C78. Next base: position 54,518 of record NZ_CAJQZK010000085.1, on the reverse strand, counting down.
ATTCCACTCGACGCCGACTTGCAGGACCCGCCCGAGGCGATTCCGGCGCTGCTCGCGAAATGGCGCGAGGGCTACGACGTGGTCAACGCCACGCGGGTCTCGCGTGAGGGCGACGGCGCGGTGAAGCGTTTCACCGCGCATATGTTCTACCGGGTGATGAACCGGCTGAGCGACGTGCCGATCCCGCGCGATACCGGGGATTTCCGCCTGATCGCCCGGCCGGCGCTGGAGGCCCTGAAGCGGCTGCCGGAGCGGCGGCGGTTCATGAAGGGGTTGTTCGCCTGGATCGGCTTCCGCACCACCACCATCACCTATCACCGCGCCCCGCGCCATGCCGGGCGGACGAGCTGGACCTACTGGAAGCTATGGAATTTCGCGCTGGAGGGGGTGACCTCGTTTTCCAGCGCGCCGCTGCGGCTGGCGTCCTATCTCGGCTTCGCCGTTTCGCTGTTTGCCTTCGTCTATGCCGCGGTGACGATCTTTCGCAAGCTCGTCTATGGCAATCCGGTGCAGGGCTATCCCTCGCTGCTGGTCGCCATCCTGTTCCTCGGCGGGGTGCAGCTCATCGCCCTCGGCATGATCGGCGAATATCTCGGCCGGCTCTATGAAGAGAGCAAGCAGCGGCCGCTCTATATCGTGCGCGGGATCAGCGGCGGCGATTCGTCGCCGGGGTCATGAGGCGGCGAAGCGCTGGATGCGCTCGGCCATTGCCGCAACACCGTTGCCGCGATTGCCGGACAGGGCGCCGATCAGCCCCCAGTCCTTGAGGAAATCCGGCGGTGTCGCGCGGATCTCCGCCGGTGTGCGGCCGGAATAGACCTGCAACAGCATGGCGACGAGGCCGCTGACGATGGCGGCGTCCGACGCGCCGGCGAAATAGAGTTTGCCGCCTTCGAGCTTCGGCTCCAGCCAGACCCGGCTCTGGCAGCCGGGCACCAGCCGCTCCTCGGTCTTCAGCGCCTCGGGGAAGGCGGGCAGCGCCTGGCCCAGCTCGATGATGAACTGGTAGCGGTCCATCCAGTCATCGAACAGGAACAGCTCGTCGCGCAGGGCGGCGATCGCCGCGGAAGCACTTTCCTGCGCGGGGACGACGAAGGGCGGCGCGCTCATGCCAGGCGGACCAGGCGGTGATGCTTCTTGCCGGCCGAGAGCTTGGCCGCGCCGTCGATCACGTCGGCGAGGGTGACCGTGTGCGCCTCGTCGGCGATCGGGGCGTCGTTCAGCCGCGCGCCGCCGCCGCGGATCAGCCGGCGCGCCTCGCCATTGCTGGCGGCAAGACCGGCGCGAACCAGCAGGGCGAAGGCGGGAATGCCGGCTGCAAGCTCGGCGGCGGGAATGTCGATCCCCGGCAGCGTCTCCGCCGCCTCGCCGCCCTCGAAGGTGCGGCGCGCGGTCTCGGCGGCGTCCTCGGCGGCCGCGCGCCCGTGGCAGAGCGCGGTCGCCTCGGTGGCGAGGATCTTCTTCGCCTCGTTGATCTCGGCCCCTTGCAGCGCCTCGAGCCGGGCGATCTCGCCGAGCGGCAGGTCGGTGAACAGGCGGAGGAAGCGGCCGACATCGGCGTCCTCGGTGTTGCGCCAGAACTGCCAGTAGTCGAACGGGCTGCGCCGTGCGGCCGAGAGCCAGACGGCGCCGGCCGCGGTCTTGCCCATCTTCGCGCCCGAGGCGGTGGTGATCAGCGGCGCGGTCAGGCCATAGACCTGCTTGCCGTCGGTGCGGCGGACGAGGTCGATGCCCTGGACGATGTTGCCCCACTGGTCCGACCCGCCCATCTGCAGCACCACGCCATGGCGGCGGTTCAGCTCGCGGAAATCATAGGCCTGCAAAATCGAGTAGTTGAATTCGAGGAAGGTGAGGCCCTGCTCGCGCTCCAGCCGCGAGCGGACCGAATCGAAGGAGAGCATGCGGTTGACGCTGAAATGCACGCCGACCTCGCGCAGCAGGTCGATATAGCCGAGCGTGTCCAGCCAGTCGGCGTTGTTGACCATGATGGCGTCGGACGGGCCGTCGCCGAAGCGCAGATAGGCGGCGATATTGTCGCGGATACCGGCCATGTTGAGCGCGATCTGCTCCTCGGTGAGGAGCTGGCGGGCTTCCTCGCGGAACGAGGGGTCGCCGATGCGGGTGGTGCCGCCGCCGAGAATGGCAACCGGCTTGTGCCCGTGCTTCTGCAGCAGGCGGAGCATCATGATCTGGATCATGTGGCCGACATGCAGGCTGTCGGCCGTGCAGTCGAAGCCGATATAGCCGGCGATCGGGCCGGCGCGCATCGCCTCGCGCAGTCCCTCGGTGTCGGTGCACTGGAAAATGTAGCCGCGCGCTTCTGCCTCGCGCAGGAAATCGCCGGTATCGCTCATGGGCATGGTTCCGCCGTGGTCGGGGTGGCCGCAATCGGCCTGTGGGTCTTCAGATGGGCGCGGGGTAGCACGCGGGGGCCGGCGTGCCAATTCCGCCGGCCGCGCGGGCGGCGCGCAGGGCGCCGAGCAGGATCGCGAGCGGGGCGACCTCGGCATGCGCGAGGCTCGCCATCAGCGGGCCGAGCACCGGCCAGAGCCAGAGCAGCGCATCCGCCGGCTCCAGCCGGCCGCGCCGCCAGGCGAGCCACGCGGTCATGACCGAAACCCCGGTCATGTCGTTCACATAGGCATAGGGCGTGACGAGCAGCGTGAGGCAGACGGTGAGTGCGGCGCGGGCAATCGGGTCCGGCGCCGGGATGCGCCAGGCCCGCCAGCACCAGCGCGCGGCAGCCAGCGCGGCGGCGGCCTGGGCCGCGCCGGCGAGCGTCACGCCGGCGCCGAGGCTGCGCGCCATCCAGAACACCGAAACGCCGTTCAGCTCGTAGCCCGCCGGGAACGGGGCGATGAGATGGGCGTGCGCCGCCGCCATGCCCCGGCCGAGCCACGCCGCCCAGATCGCCGGGCCGGTGACCAGGGTGATCGCGCCGGCGAGGGCGGCGGCCAGCGCCGCGCCGGTGGCAAGGCCCCGCCAGTCGCCGCGGGCGAGCAGCACGACCGGGCCGAGCAGCCCGGCCTGCGGCTTGAGCGAGAGCAGGCCGAACAGCGCCCCCGCGTCCCTCCGCCGCGCCGATGCGGCGGCGAGGGCGGCGATGAACAGGCAGCCCGAGAGCGGGCCGAATTCGCCGATCGACACGCCGGTGAGCGAAGCGGGCCCGAGCAGCCCCGCCGCGATCACCGGCCAGGGCGCGCCGGCGCGGCGCAGCAGGAACGGGCAGGGCAGGGCGATCAGGATCGTCCACATCAGCAGGCCGGCGCCGGGCGCGAGCGGGGCCAGCGGCAGCATCGCGAGTAGCGCCGGCGGCGGGTAGAAGAACTGCATGAAGCCCGGCAGCCCCGGTCCCACATGTGCCGCGGTCCAGCCGAGAAAGCGCGACGGCGTGTAGAGCGACGCCGGCGCGGCCGAGACGGCGATATGCGCGGCCGGCCAGAAGGCGAAGAAATCGCTCGGCAGCACCGCCGGCACCACGTGCCGGCCCGCCAGCACGGCGGCGGCGATCACGCCCAGCAGATGCAGCGTCGCCCGCGCCGGCGCCAGCCAGGTGAGGCTGGCGATGCCGAGCACCAGCCAGGGCAGGAAGGTTCGCCCGTTCACCGCCGGGCGGAAGCTGCCGCGCGCCGCGCGAGGGTCCACGTCCGATCCTTTGTTCCACTGCTTGTAAACCCCGCCGCCGCGGCGGATAAGCAAGACATGCCCGAAACAGGTTTCCAGACCGCTAACGACGGCGCCGCGTTGCACGCGATCGGCCTGATGAGCGGCACCTCGCTCGACGGGGTCGACGCCGCGGTGATCCGGACCGATGGCGAGCGCATCCTCGCCACCGGCCGCTCGGCGACTCTGTTCTACGAAGAGCCGCTCCGCGCCCGGCTGCGCGCCCTGCTCGATGCCGCTCCAGGGCTTGCCGCCGACGACCCGGAACTCCGCGCGCTCGACCGCCTGCTGGCCGACCGCCATGCCGAGGCGGTGGCGATGGTGGCGAGCCGGGCGGATGTGGTGGGGTTCCACGGCCAGACCATCCTGCACGACCCCGACCGGCGGCGGACCTGGCAGATCGGCGATGCGGCGCATCTCGCGCACAAGACGCGGCTGAAGGTAGTGCATGATTTCCGCGGCGCCGATGTCGCCGCCGGCGGGCAGGGCGCGCCGCTGGCGCCGCTGTTTCACGCCGCCCTCGCCGCGGCGCTGGAGAAGCCGCTGCTGGTGGTCAATATCGGCGGGGTCGCCAACATCACCTGGCTCGGGCCGCGGGGCGAGGTGCTCGCCTGCGACACCGGCCCCGGCAACGGCCCGCTGGATGACTGGGTGCGGCTGCGCACCGGCGCCGCCTTCGACGCTGACGGCGCCATGGCCGCCGCCGGACGGGTCGATCAGGCGCGGCTCGCGCGGCTGATGGACGATCCCTGGTTCGCGAGGCCGGCGCCGAAATCGCTCGACCGGCTGCACTTCTCACCCCGCCTCGCGCACGCGATGGAGGGATTGTCCGCCGAGGACGGCGCGGCACTGCTCGCTTCCTTCACCGCCGCTTCGATCGCGGCCGCGCCGCTGCCGGCGCCGCCGCTGCGCGTGCTGGTGGCCGGCGGCGGGCGGCACAATGCCGCGATCATGGACGCGCTGCGCCGGCACTTCGCCGCCCCGGTCGAGCCGGTCGAGGCGGCGGGTTGGGATGGCGACGCGCTGGAGGCGCAGTGCTTCGGGTTTCTCGCGGTCCGCGCCCTGCGCGGGCTGCCGCTCTCGCTGCCGGAGACGACGGGCGTGCCCGCGCCGCTCGCGGGCGGGCGGATCGTCCGGCCCGGTCCAGAGGCGGAATAGTAAGCCGAACAGGAAGCGGCCGGCTCAGCCGCCGGAGCGCGCGGCCTTGCGGGCGGCAGGCTTAGCCTTGGTGGCGGCCGCCTTCGGCTTCGCAGCGGCCTTCGGCTTCGCGGCTGGTTTCGGCTTGGCGGCGGCTTTCGGCGCCGCCGCGTCCTTCGACTTTGCTGCCGGCTTGGCGCCCTTGCGGCCGCGCGGCGCCAGCGTCTTGCCCTTCTCGGCGAGCAGGGCGACCGCCTCGTCCAGCGTCACCGCGCCGAGTTCGCTGCCGCGCGGCAGGGTCGCGACCGTCTTGCCGTGCTGGACATAGGGGCCGAAGCGGCCCTTGCGCGCGGTCACGCTCTCGCCGTCCTTCGGGTGCGGGCCGAGATCGCGGATGCCTTCCTGCTTCTTCGCCAGCACCATCACCGCGCGGTTGAGGCCGACGGCCAGCACGTCGTCATCCTTGTCGAGCGAGGCGAAGATCGGGCCCATCTTCACATAGGGGCCGAACCGGCCGATGCCGGCCTGGATCTCCTGCTTCGTCTCCGGATGCACGCCAACCACGCGGGGCAGCGAGAGCAGGCCGATCGCCTGGTCCAGCGTGATCGTCTCGCCGCTCATGCCGCGCGGCAGGGCGGCGCGGCGGGGCTTCGCCTTCTTGTCCTCCGGGTCCGGCTCGCCGAGCTGGACATAGAGGCCATAGGGGCCGCGCCGCAGCGTGACCGGAATGCCCTCGGCGGTCTCGCCGAGCAGCTTCATCCCGTCGCGCAGCTGGTCGCCCTCGTCCTCGCCGCCCTCGACGGCGAGGCGGCGGGTATACTGGCATTCGGGATAGTTCGAGCAGCCGATGAAGGCGCCGAAGCGGCCGAGCCGCAGGCCGAGCCGGCCGCTGCCGCAGGCCTGGCAGACCCGCGGGTCGGACCCGTCCTCGCGGGCGGGGAAGAAATGCGGCCCGAGTTCCTCATCCAGCGCGTCGATCACGTCGGAGATCTTGAGATCCTTGATCTGCTCGACGGCGCCGGAGAAATCGGCCCAGAAATCCCGCATCACCGCCCGCCAGTCGAGCCGGCCATCCGAGACCTCGTCGAGCTTCTCTTCAAGATTGGCGGTGAAGCCGGTCTCGACATAGCGGGCGAAGAAGCTGACCAGGAAGGCGGTGACCAGCCGGCCGCGATCCTCGGGAATGAAGCGGCGGTTCTCCATCCGCACATAGTTGCGCTCGCGCAGCACGGTCAGGATCGAGGCATAGGTCGAGGGGCGGCCGATGCCGAGCTCCTCCATCCGCTTGACCAAGGTGGCCTCGGAAAAGCGCGGCGGCGGCTGGGTGAAATGCTGTTCGGCGGCCACCGGCCCGCCGGCGAGCGGATCGGATTTCGCCATCGGCGGCAGCAGCCGCGCGGTTTCGTCCTCCGGGTCCTCGTCCATCCCCTCGCGGTAGAGCTTGAGGAAACCGTCGAAGGCGAGGATCGAGCCGGTGGCGCGCAGCGTGGTGCCGGCGCCATCGGCAAGCTCGACCGTGGTCTGGTCAAGCTCGGCCGATTGCATCTGCGAGGCCAGCGCGCGCTTGTAGATCAGCTCGTAGAGCCGCGCCTGCTCGGGCGAGAGGTGGCGGGCGGCGCGCTCGGGGGTGAGGGTGAAATCGGTCGGGCGAATCGCCTCGTGGGCTTCCTGCGCGTTCTTCGCCTTCGACTGGTATTCGCGCGGCGCGGCGGGCAGGTAGTTCGCGCCGAACGCGTCCTTCACCTGCTGGCGGGCGGCGGTGATCGCCTCGCGCGCCATCTGCACGCCATCGGTTCGCATGTAGGTGATCAGGCCCACCGTCTCGCCGCCGATCTCCACACCCTCGTAGAGCTGCTGGGCGGTGCGCATGATCGCCTGCGCCGTCATGTGCAGCTTGCGCGAGGCGTCCTGTTGCAGGGTCGAGGTGGTGAAGGGCGGCGGCGGGTTGCGGCGGACGCGCTTCTTCTCGATCGAGACGACGCTGAACGCGCCGCGCTCCACCGCCGCCTTCGCCGCATCGGCGGCCGCCTTGTCGGCGAGGTCGAACTGGTCGAGCTTGCGGCCGTCGAGATGGGTGAGGCGGGCGCGGAACGGCGCGCCGGCCGGGGTGCGGAACTCGGCCTCGATGGTCCAGTATTCGCGCGGGCGGAACAGCTCGATCTCGGCCTCGCGCTCGCAGATCAGCCGCAGTGCGACCGACTGCACGCGCCCGGCGCTCTTGCTGCCGGGCAGCTTGCGCCAGAGCACCGGCGAGAGGGTGAAGCCGACCAGGTAGTCGAGCGCGCGGCGGGCGAGATAGGCCTCGATCAGCGGGGTGTCGAGGTCGCGCGGGGCGCGGAGTGCGGCCTGCACCGCCGACTTGGTGATCTCGTTGAAGGTGATGCGGTGAACCTGCTTGCCCTTCAGCACGTTGCGCGCCTCGAGCATGGCGCGGACATGCCAGGAAATCGCCTCGCCCTCGCGGTCGGGGTCGGTGGCGAGGTAGAGCGTGTCCGCCCCTTTCAGCGCCTTGGCGATGGCGGCCACCTGCCGGTCGCCGCGGGCGTCCTCCTCCCACGACATCGCGAAATCCTCGTCCGGGCGCACCGAGCCGTCCTTGGGCGGCAGGTCGCGGACATGGCCGAAGGAGGCGAGCACGGTGAATCCGTCGCCGAGATATTTGTTGATCGTCTTGGCCTTGGCCGGAGATTCGACGACGACGATGGCATTCATGTTCAGCGCGGTGTCCCGTTCAGCACTCTGAGAGCAGACAGACCCGGTTGCCCGGCAGGGTTTCGAGCCGGCCGGCGAGTTCGAGTTCGGCCAGCACGGCAACGATGACCGGTGTGGAGAACTGGCAGTGCCGTGACAGTTCGTCAACACTGACGGGGCTGGCGGAGAGCAGCTTGCGAATTTCGCGCCGGGCGCGGTCGAGCACCTCGCTGGTCTCGGGCGGTGCCGCCGCCGGTTCGGCGAAGCCCGGCCGCAGGGCGGGTTGCCGGGCGCCGGCAAAGGGCGCGCCGGGGGTGAGCGGCAGGTTGGCGAGGATGTCGGCGGCGGATTCGACGAGGCCGGCGCCCTGGCGGATCAGGTCGTTGCCGCCGCGGGCGCGCGCATCGAGCGGCGAGCCGGGCACGGCGAAAAGCTCGCGGCCGTAATCCAGCGCATAGCGGGCGGTCAGCAGGCTGCCGGAGCGCAGCGCCGCCTCGATGACGACGACGCCGAGGGCGAGGCCGGCGATGATGCGGTTGCGCTTGGGGAAATGCCGGGCGAGCGGCGCGGTGCCCGGTGGTGCCTCGGCGATGACCGCGCCGGCCTCGGCGATCCTCGCCTGCAGGTCCCGGTGCTCGGGCGGATAGATCACGTCGAGCCCGCCGGGAATGGCGGCGATGGTGCCGCCCTCGCGCAGTGCCGCCGCGTGCGCCGCGGCGTCGATCCCGCGGGCGAGGCCCGAGACCACCGGATGCCCGGCGGCGGCGAGGTCGCCGGCGATGTCGGCGGCGATCCGCCGCCCATTGGCCGAGGCGTTGCGCGCCCCGACCACGGCGACGACCGGCCGGCGCAGCAGGGCGATGTCGCCCTTCACCGCGATCACCGGCGGCGCGTCCGGCAGCAAAGCGAGCAGCGGCGGATAGTCGGCATCGCCGAGAAAGAGCAGGCTCGCGCCGAGTTCGGCGTGGCGGTCGAGTTCGCGGCGGATCTCGGCGAGGCTGGGACTGCGCAGGCCGCCCCGCCGCCCGCCCTGGCGGGCGAGGCCGGGCAGCGCGTCAAGCGCCTCCTCGGGGCTGGCGAAGCGCTCGCGCAGGCGGCGGAAGGTCTGGGGCCCCACGCCCTCGGTGCGGATCAGGCGCAGAAGCGTCGCCGGATCGCTCACGCCGAGAGCCTGATCCTCGGCTCGGTGCCGTCGCGCAGCCGCGCGATGTTCGCCCGGTGCTTGAACACGACGAGGGCGGCGATGGCGAGGGCGACCAGCGCCGCGTGGCCGCGCCCGGCGAGCAGGGCGAGAAGCGGGGCGGCGGCGAAGGCGGTCAGTGCTGCGAGGGAGGAAATCTTCCGCCAGAAGGCCATGCCCAGCCAGATCAGGCAGCAGGCGGCGCCGACGGGAAAGGCGAGGGCGAGCAGCACGCCGAGGCCGGTCGCCACCCCCTTGCCGCCGCGAAAGCCAAGCCAGGCCGGGTAGAGATGGCCGATCACCGCGAACAGGGCGGCGAGATCGGCGGCGGCGCTGCCGGCATGACCGGCGAGCAGCACGGCGGCAGCACCCTTGCCGCCATCGAGCAGCAGGGTCAGGGCGGCGAGGCTCTTGCGCCCGGTGCGCAGCACGTTGGTCGCCCCGATATTGCCCGAGCCGATCCGCCGCACATCGCCAAGCCCGGCCGCCCGGGTCAGCAGCAGGCCGAACGGGATCGAACCGAGCAGATAGCCGAGCAGGGCGTAGAGCGCGATCATCCGCGCACCCGCCGCCCGGCCTTCCACGTGCCGGTGACCACACCCTCGACCGGCCGTCCGTCGAAGGGCGTGTTCTGCGCCTTGCCGGGCAGGGCGCCGGCCTCGATCCGCCAGGGGCGCTCGGGGGCGAAGAGGCAGAGATCGGCCGCTTCACCACGGGCGATGCGCCCGGCATCCAGCCCGAACAGCCGGGCCGGCCGGTCGGTCAGCAGCGAGAGCGCCGCGATCAGCCCGAGCCCGCCGGACTGCACCTGCGCCAGCGTCACCGCGAGCAGGGTGGCGAGCCCAGCGCCGCCGGGGGCGGCCTCGGCGAAGGGCAGGCGCTTGTCGTCGGCGTCGCGCGGCTGGTGGTCGGAAACCACGGCGTCGATCGTGCCATCGGCGAGGGCGGCGCACACCGCGAGCCGGTCGGCCTCGCTGCGCAGCGGCGGCGAGAGTTTCGCATAGGTGCGGAAATCGCCGATCGCGTTCTCGTTGAGGTCGAAATAGGGCGGCGCGGTGTCGCAGGTGATCGCGAGGCCCCGGCGTTTCGCGCCGCGGATCAGGTCGAGCGCCTCGCCGGTCGAGACATGCGCGAAATGCACCGCGCCGCCGGTGAGTTCGGCAAGGCGGATGTCGCGCGCGACCATCATCGCCTCGGCGCAGGCGGGGATTCCGGGCAGGCCCATCAGCGTCGCCCGCGCCCCGGCGGTCGCCGCACCGCCGGCGGCGAGGCTCGGCTCCTCGGGATGCTGCACGATCATGGCGCCGAAGCCACGCGCATAGGACAGGGCGCGGCGCATCAGCCCGGCCGGGCCGATCGCCCGCGCGCCATCGGAGAAGGCGACCGAGCCGGCCGCGCGCAGCAGGCCGTATTCGGCGATCATCTCGCCCTTGCAGCCCCGCGTCGCTGCGCCGTAGGGGCGATGGTGAGCCGGCCGGTCGCCGCGCCGGCGCCGGCCAGCGCGCGGACCAGGGCGGGGTCGTCGGTGGCGGGAATATTGTCCGGCAGCACGGCGATGGTGGTGATGCCGGCGGCATTGGCCGCCTCGGCGGCGGTGGCGATGGTCTCGCGGTATTCGTAGCCGGGCTCGCCGAGCGAGGCGCGGGCATCGACCAGGCCGGGGCAGAGGATCTGCTCGGCGGCATCGACGATCACCGCGCCATCCGGCCGGCCGAGGCCGGCGCCGAAATCGGCGATGATGCCGTCGCGGACCAGCAGGTCGCCCACCGCATCGTGGCCGGTGGCGGGATCGACGATCCGCGCGCCGCGGATCAGCGTGTCGGGGGGCGTGTCATGCATGGACGAGCGCCGTCCTGGCCAGCACGTCGAGCACCGCCATGCGGATGGCGACGCCCATCTCCACCTGCTCGCGGATCACCGAGCGGGCGGCGTCGTCGGCGACCTGGCTGTCGATCTCGACGCCGCGATTCATCGGGCCTGGATGCATCACCAGCGCGTCCGGCTTCGCCACGGCGAGCTTGGCGGCGTCGAGCCCGTAGAAGGTGAAAAATTCGCGCGCGCTGGGAATCAGCCCGGCGCTCATCCGCTCGGTCTGCAACCGCAGCGCCATCACGATGTCGGCGTCGCGCAGGCCTTCGCGCATGTCGTGGAACACGCTGGCGCCGAACTGGTCGATCCCCGCGGGGATCAGCGTCGGCGGGCCGACCACGCGCACCCGGCTGCCCATCGCGGTGAGCAGCAGCAGGTTCGAGCGGGCGACGCGGGAATGCGCGATATCGCCGCAGATGGCGACGGTGAGGCCCGCGAGCGTGCCCTTGTTGCGGCGGATCGTCAGCGCGTCGAGCAACGCCTGGGTCGGGTGTTCGTGCATCCCGTCGCCGGCGTTGATCACCGCGGCATCGACCTTCTGGGCGAGCAGGGCGGGCGCGCCGGAGGCCTTGTGGCGGACCACCAGCAGGTCGCAGTTCATCGCGTTCAGCGTCGCCGCGGTATCGAGCAGGGTCTCGCCCTTGGAGACCGAGGAGGTCGAGACCGACATGTTGATCACATCGGCGCCGAGCCGCTTGCCGGCAAGTTCGAAACTCGTGCGGGTGCGGGTGGAATCCTCGAAGAACAGGTTGATCAGGGTTCGCCCGCGCAGCACGTCCCGCCTTGTCTTGCCCGACCGGTTGAGCAGCACATAGCTCTCGGCGAGGTCGAGCAGGGCGGAAATGTCGCGCGGGTGAAGGCCTTCGATTCCCAGGAGATGTCGCGTCGGCAACCGCATGACGGTCTCCTTACAGCCCCGCCGCGCCGGCGGGAAGAGCGCGGTCTACTGGCTGGCCCATATGATGCGCTGGAGTGCGACGACCGCCTCGGCCGGCAAGTCGCGCGGCGGGACGGCGGGGTTGAGCCCGCCAAGGTCGATCCGCGAGATGGTGCGGCGGAGCAGCCGGCCGGGGACGAGGCCGCCCGACGCAAGACGGGCCACCACGAGATCGCCCATCCGCACCGGCGCATCCGGCGAGACGATGACGACATGGCCGCGCCGGCAGACCGGCTCCAGCGACTCGTCCTCCACCGCGAGGGCGAAGAGATGCGGATCATCGACGATGCCGATCTCGGCAATGACCCGTTCCAGACGCCGCCAGCCTGTGCCGCCGGGATAGCCCTCTTCGTCGAAGGCCCCGCCATCGGCCGCGCCGAGGCCGATCACCGGCACCGCGCCACAGACCGTGCCGGGCTGGGCGGCGTCGGACCCTCCGAGCGCTTCGGGCGGCGGTTCGTCAGGCGTTGCGGGCTCTGCTTCCGCCGGCGGTTCGTCGGGGATCATCGCGGCTGGTGCCGCGTCAGTAATCGCGGCTGGTGCCGCGTCAGTAATCGCGGCTGGTGCCGTGTCAGTAATCGCGATGGCGCTGCCGGCGGCCAGTGCCGCGAAGGTTTCGAACCCGGTCTGGCTGGCGGCGAGGATCTTGGCGATGCTCTCGGTCGATGGCCAGCGCAGCCGCCCATCCGGCGCGCGCCGCTTGGAGGGGTTGAAACTGGTCGGGTCGAGCCCGGCGCTGCGCGCGAGGGCGGAGGCCGAGAGCCCGCGCTGCGCCGCCAGGGCGTCGATCGCACGCCAGATATCGTCATGCTGCATCGCGTTGTTCTTAACGGATTTACCCGGTTTGGGAAGAAAGATTTGCGGTAAACGAACAGTTAACTATTGCGTCGAATACAACCTGTGGTTATCTTGTTCTTGTTTTGTTCACATCGGCCAGCCCGGCCGGTGGTCACGCTGAGGAGACAGACCATGGCTTTCATCCTGCGCAACCTTTCCGTCCTCGCCTATGCCAACGGCTTAACCCTCTGGCACTACCGCGCGGGGGAGGGGGCGCTGGACACGCTCGGGGATGTCGGCTTCTTCGGCCCGGCCGCCGACCTGATCGCGCCGGGCGACATCGTGATGGCCTCGGGCGCCGCCGGGGCGCGGATGGGGGCGATCGCCCGCAGGGGCGACCAGCTGGTCCTGGCGCCGATGTGAGCGGGAATGCGGCGCCCCGCGCGCCGATTGCCCCGCTGCCGCGGCGGGTCTATTGAACGGGGCATGGCCATCACGCTCGCCCTCTGCCAGACCGAGGGGCGGTTCGCCGATCCGGTGGCCGCGCTCGACCTGCTCGCCGCCGAGGCGCGGGAGGCCGCCGCCGCCGGCGCCGACCTGCTGGTGCTGCCCGAATTGTTTCTCTCCGGCTACAATCTCGGCGCGGCGCGGGCCCGCGCCCTCGCCCTCGACCCCGAGGGGCCGGAACTGGCCCGGGCGCGGGAGATCGCGGCCGCGCACGGCATCGCGCTCTGTCTCGGCTTCCCCGAGCTTGTGGGCGATGCGGTCGCCAACAGCGCGGCGCTGATCGACGAGGCCGGCGGCGTGCGGCTGATCTATCGCAAGGCGCATCTCTTCGGCGATCTCGACCGCGACATGTTCGCCGTGCGCGGCGAGGGGTTCCCGCTGGTCGCCTGGCGCGGGCTGAGCCTTGGTGTGGCGATCTGCTACGACATCGAATTCCCCGAAACCGCGCGGGTGATGGCGCTGGCGGGGGCCGATCTCGTTCTGGTGCCGACGGCGCTGATGCCGCCCTATCACGTGGTGGCGGAAGCGCTGATCCCGGCCCGCGCCTACGAGAACCAGGTCTACATCGCCTATGCCAATCGCTGCGGCCGCGAGCCGGGCCTCGACTATATCGGCCAATCCTCGATCTGCGGGCCGGATGGCGCGGTGCTGGCCCGGGCCGGGGCGACGCCGACGAGGCTGATGGCGCGGATCGACCCTGGCCATCTGGCCGAAACCCGCCGGCGCGACACGCTGCTGGCCGACCGCCGGCCGGTGCTCTACGGCGCCATCGCGGCCTGCTAGCGCCGGCGCAGCAGGACGACGCGGTTTGAATTCGTGCCGCGGGTGAAATTGCTCACCCCCCAGCAATTCGACGTCTTGGTGAAAAGCTGCCGGTTGACCAGCACGCCCAGCCGCTCGAACGGCAGCTCCGCCGCCGCCTGCCAGACCTGCCGTTCGAGCAGGATGCGCCTGCCCCGCACCTCGCCCACCTCGAAGGCGACATGCCCGCCCGGCCGCACCAGCCGCGCCAGCTCGGCGAGCACCCGCCGGACCATCGCCGTCCAGCCCGCCGCGCCGCGGTGCTGGCCGAGCGCCGCGGCGCCGGCATCGAGCCCGGCGAACCAGCAGCGCAGCCAGTTGTCCGCCGCGTAGTCGACGACATCGAGAAATGGCGGCGAGGTGACGGCGAGCGCGACCGCGCCGGCGTCGAGCGGAACATCCCAGGCCGGTCCGGTGGACAGGCGGGGCCGCGCGCCCTGCGGCACCGCGCCGTCGCGCAGCAGGGTGCGGGATTTGCGCAGGATCAGCGCGGCGATATCGCGCTCCGGCGGCGCGCGGCCGAGCCGGGCGTTGATCCGCAGCTGTGCCGCGACCGACACCGCCTGGTTGGGCGGCATCGAGCGGCCCGAGAAGAAGCCGGGGGAATGGCCGGCGAGCCGGTTGATCGCCACCATGCGAATCCAGTCCACGACCGGATCGGGGCTGTCGTCGCCCGGCGGGGCGCGCTCGCCGATCCAGTCCCGCAGCGCCTCGAGCCGGGCCATGGTCGCCGGGTGGTAGAAGGCGAGCAACTCGGGGCGGCGGACCGCGCCGCGCGACCAGTCGACGCCGCGCAGTGCCGCCTCGACCGCGTCGGTCCCGACCGGTCGCAGCCGCGGGCGGCATAGCATCGCCGCAAGCCCGCTGATGTCGTTGCCGCCGGCCCGGCGGCCCATCAGCGCGGCCTGCAACGGCGTGGTGCCGCGGCCCATGAACGGGTCGAAAACGAGGTCGCCGGGCGCGGTGAGGCGGGCGATGAAGAATTCCGGCAGTTGCGGCTTGAAACAGGCGCGATAGGAAATCTCGTGGATCGCATGCGCCTGGCGCTGCCCGGCGGTCCAGAACGCATTGATGAAATAGTCGATTCCCTCGGCGCGTTCGTGGCTCGTCGCGCTGCCGAGCGCGGCGAAGTCGAGAATGTCGCGAACCAGGGCAGAGTCCGCGGCAGAGGCGGGCTGCGTTTGGCGCATGGCACGACCATATCAGCGCGGCCGCACGGCACCAAGCGGAGAGATCGCGGCGCGCCGCGGCCGACATGGGGCAGCCGACATGGGGAAAATGACATCAAGTCTTCATTTGTCTCCACGATGCCGCCTGTTAGAGCATCATCCGATCAGATGGACTCATCTGATCGGATAAAGATGCTCTGAATATCAATATCATAGAGCACTACATCCGATCCGGATGGATCGGAAAGTGCTCTAGAAGCGCGCGTCACGAACGGCCGCCGCCGTTCGGGGCTCCCGCGACTACCCGATGGGATGATCCTGTCCGTTTTGGCAGGGATACAACCATTATCAACAGGATAAAGTCAGATGCCCGGCAGGCGGGGCCGGACGTTGCCCTAACAAAACAAGAGTGGGAGCTATCCGTATCGTTTCCGGCTCGCGAACCGTTCGCGAAATGGTTTGTTAACGCCGTCCGCCTATTGCTGCCCTGGCCGCGCTCCGGGTTCGCGGCAGCACGTCCACCAACTCACGACAGGTCGCCATGTCAGCTCTTGCCGATAAAACGCCATCGCCCGACCGCCCCGGATCGCGCTCCGAGACGCGATCCCTGCCGCCCGAGGACCGGCTGCTCTGGCCGCAGCTCTTCCCCTATCGCCGCCACCGCGGGCGTGACGCGGGTCTCCCCACCCGTCCAGCGCTCCCGCAGGAGCGCGAGAGCGAGGACACCGCGGCGTAAGGCGTGTTCCCGGCCGTGCCGGTCAGCTCAGGTCCAGGCTTCTTCCCAGGTGCCGACCGTCGACGCCTTGCTGTATTCGGTGGCGCGGTTCTCGAAGAAATTCGCGTGCTCGACCGCGTTGAGCATCTCGTCGAGCCAGGGCAGCGGGTTCTTGTCGACATGGAAGAGCGGGTCGAGCCCGAGCTGCAACAGCCTGCGGTCGGCGATGTAGCGGATATAGCGCTTGACCTCGGCGCCGGTCAGCCCCTCCACCGCGCCAAGCTCGAAGGCGAGGTCGATGAAGGCGTCCTCATGCTCGACGATGGTGGCACAGCACGTATAGAGTTCCTGGCGCAGCGTCTCGGTCCAGATTTCCGGATTCTCGGCGACGAAGGTGCGGAACAGCCGGATGATCGACAGGCAGTGCAGGCTTTCGTCGCGCACCGACCATGAGACGATCTGGCCCATTCCCTTCATCTTGTTGAAGCGCGGGAAGTTCAGCAGGATCGCGAACGAGGCGAAGAGCTGCAACCCCTCGGTGAAGGCGCCGAAGGCGGCCAGCGTCTTGGCGATCTCGTGCTTCGAGTCGACCCGGAATTCCTGCATGTAGTCGTACTTGTCCTTCATCTCCTTGTATTTGAGGAAGGCCGAGTATTCGACTTCGGGCATGCCGATCGTGTCGAGCAGATGCGAGTAGGCGGCGATGTGGATGGTCTCGATGTTCGAGAAGGCCGAGAGCATCATCAGCACCTCGGTCGGTTTGAACACCTGGCTGTAATGCTTCATGTAGCAGTTGTTCACCTCGACATCCGCCTGGGTGAAGAAGCGGAAGATCTGGGTGAGCAGGTTGCGCTCGCCCTCGGTGAGGTTCTTGTGCCAGTCCTTCACGTCATCCGCGAGCGGCACTTCCTCCGGCAGCCAGTGGACGCGTTGCTGGGTCAGCCACGATTCATAGGCCCAGGGGTAGCGGAACGGCTTGTAGACCGGGTTTTCGGTCAGCAGGTCGAAATGCGCCGGCGTCTCCACCGGAATGGGGGCGGCGGTATCGGGCAGGGTGACGGACATTCGGGACGATCCTTGCGGGCGTGAGAGACAGACATCAGGCGGTGCGGCCGGCGGCGAGGGTGGCGAGCGACCCCTGACGGCGGGGCGCGCAGACGCCCTCGCTTCATCGTCAGGATCACTTGGCCGCGATGGCCGACCCTCGTCATCACCGGTCTGATTCGCTGACCCCAGTATGGGGGCAGGGCCATGATCCGGCAACCCGCCAGCGCGAAACTTGATCCGGTTTTTCACCCCATGTTGTAGTCATGGAGTATTTATCCACAAGATGTTGTGGAGAGCGCGGCGGCCCGGGCCAGGGTTCAGTCCTGTGCCGGCAGCCTGTCGGCGGCATTGGTCCGGCCATGCGCGGCGAGCAGCTCGTCATATTGCTGCGGCGGCAGATAGTCGGCGAGGACCTGCATCGGCAGGCCATCGGCGCGGATCCGCCCGCCCTCCAGCCAGAGCAGCCGGTTGCACCATTCCACCAGGATCGAGGGGCTGTGGCTGGCGAGCACGAGAATGTCGGCATGGCGCACCATGCCCTCGACCCGCGCGCGCGCCTTTTCCATGAAGGCGGCGTCGCCGGCGAGAATCCACTCGTCCATCAGCAGGATCTCGGGGGGAAACGCCGTCGCCATCGCGAAGGCGAGGCGCACCACCATGCCGGAGGAATAGTTGCGCACCGGCAGATCGAGGAACTGGGCGAGTTCGGAGAAATCCTCGACATCCGCCTCCAGCCGGTCGATCTCCGGGCGCGGCAGGCCGAGAAAGCGCCCGCGCAGGCGGATATTCTCCCGCCCCGTGAGGTCGGGGTTCATCCCCTGCCCGGGGTCGAGCAGCGATTGCAGCCGCCCCTCCATCGACAGTGCGCCGGCGGTCGGCTGGTAGATGCCCGAGAGCGCGCGCAGCAGGGTGGTCTTGCCCGAGCCGTTCGAGCCGATCAGCCCCAGCCGGTCGCCGGTTTTCAGCGAGAAGGAAATGTCGCGCAGCGCCTGCACCACCGGGCGGCTGCGCCGGTCCTGGGCGAAGCGCGAGGAGGCATGGCCGAGCAGGGTTTTCTTCAGCGACCGGCTGTCCCCGTGATAGAGCGGGAAATCCACCGAGATGTCGAAGGCGGTCAGATATGCCATGGTCTAGACCCAGTAGGCCACGCGGCCGCGCATCCGCGCGAAGCCGATTGCCGCGACCCCGACCAGCAGGGCCGAGACGCCGATCGCAGCGAGCACCAGCCGCGTGCTGACCGGCGTGCCGAGCAGCGGCGCGCGCAGGATTTCGAGGATGGGATAGAACGGGTTGAGATCGACCAGCAGCCGGCCGATCGGGTGGCTGTCCAGCACCTTGGCGTACCAGATCACCGGGGTGATGAAGAAGGCGATCTGCATCACCGAGAGGATGATCTGCGGCAGGTCGCGGAACCGCGCGCAGAGCGCGCCCATCAGCAGCGAGATCGCCAGCGCGTCGATCATCCACAGCGCGAGGGCGGGGATCGCCAGCAACGAATACAGGCTCTGATGCACGCCCATGATGAGGAACACGACGACGATCACGATCAGGTTATGCCCGAGCACGATGGTGTTGCGCACCACGTTGCGCGCGGCATGCACGCTGAAGGGCATGCGCGTGCCCTTTATCAGCGTGTCGGTCTGGGTGAAGCAGGTGCTCCCCTCCGAGATCAGCGTGTTGAGATAGGTCCACAGCACCAGCGAGATCGCGAGATAGGGCAGGTAGGTATGGATGTCGGTGTGGAACAGCACGCCGTAGAGAAACGCCATCGCGCCGACCTGCACGCCGGTCGAGATCGTCAGCCAGAACGGCCCCAGCGCCGAGCCGCGATAGCGCAGCTTGATGTCGTAGAAAGCGAGCGTCCAGACCAGCTGCCAGAGCCGCGCGCCCTCGGCGAGGTCGGCGAGGGCGAGACTGGTCCGCTGTCCCCACCCGCGATCGGCCGAGAGGGTGAAAAACGCTGCGCGGCGGAAGCTGGTCGGGGCCGGTGCGGCCGCTTGCGTGTCGTTCATGTCGGAAACCTGCTCCTGCCCGGTTCGGGCCGTCCTGACCCAGGCCAGAGGCGAGCCCTGCTGGCGCTGGCTGGGGTGGGAGGATTCGAACCTCCGCATGGCGGAATCAAAATCCGCTGCCTTACCGCTTGGCTACACCCCATCCGGGCCTGACTGATATGGCGTTGCCGCCGGCTCGGCAAGTCCCGCCATGTGCGCAATTCGGGCCGGACCGCACGAAGCGCCCATGTTCATCGCCCGACAGTTCGGTTACATCGGGCCGGTTGCCAAGGGGAGTATCGCACATGAACCTGATCGCCGCACGCCTGAACCGGATCAGCCCGAGCCAGACGATCGCCATTTCCACCAAGGCGCGCCAGCTCAAGGCCGAGGGCCGCGACATCATCAGCCTCTCCGCCGGCGAGCCGGATTTCGACACGCCCCATCACATCAAGCGCGCCGCCATCGCCGCGATCGAGGCGGGCGAGACCAAATATACCGACGTCGCCGGCACCATGGCGCTGCGCAAGGCCGCCGCCGCCAAGTTCAAGCGCGACAACGGGATCGACTACACGCCGCAGGAGATCATCGTCTCGACCGGCGGCAAGCAGGTCATCTTCAACGCCATGCTCGCCACCGTCGAAGCCGGCGACGAGGTGATCATCCCCACACCCTGCTGGGTCAGCTACCCCGACATCGTCCAGCTCGCCGAGGGCAAGCCGGTCTTCGTCCCCTGCAGCCAGAACAACGGCTTCAAGCTCCGCGCCGAGGATCTCGAGGCGGCGATCACGCCGAAGACCAAGTGGCTGATGCTGAACTCGCCCTCCAACCCGACCGGGGCGGCCTATTCGGCGGAAGACCTCCGCCCGATCTGCGACGTGCTGCTCCGCCACCCCGACATCTGGGTGTTCACCGACGACATCTACGAAAAGCTCGTCTATGACGGTTTCACGCCCGCCACCATCGTCGGCGTCGAGCCGAGGCTGCGCGAGCGCACGGTGACGATGAACGGCTGCTCCAAGGCCTATGCGATGACCGGCTGGCGAATCGGCTTCTGCGGCGCGCCGGTCCAGCTCATCAAGGCGATGGACAAGCTGCAGAGCCAGTCCACCTCGAACACCTCCTCGGTCAGCCAGGCGGCGGCGCTCGCCGCGCTGGAAGGCCCGGAAGACGCGATCGACGTGATGCGCGCCGCCTATCGCGAGCGGCGCGACCTCGTGGTCGCGATGCTGAACCAGGCGCCGGGCATCACCTGTGCGAAGCCCGAGGGCGCGTTCTACGTCTTCCCCTCGATCGCCGGCTGCCTCGGCAAGACCTCGGCGGGGGGCACCAAAATCGTCGATGACGAGGCCTTCGTCACGGCGCTGCTGGAAGAGCAGGGGGTCGCCGCCGTGCATGGCAGCGCCTTCGTCTATCCCGGCTATTTCCGGGTCAGCTACGCGACCTCGACCGAGGCGCTGCGCGACGCCTGCACCCGCATCCAGACCTTCTGCCAGGGGTTGCGCTGAGCGCGGCCGCCGCCTGCCGCCCGACCCGCCTGCCATCCGACCCGCCTGCCGCCCGACCCCTCGGATGCCGGACCCGCGCGATGCCATTCGCGCGGGTCTTTCGTTCGGCCCGTCTTGCCTGCCGCCCGTCTTGCCGGGGATTCCGCTTGCCGGCGGACGGTTTCGGGGTTAGTTTGGAACAAAAAGTGAACGACAGTCTTGCCGCCGCATCGACTCGGGGCAAGAGAAATTTTTTGGACCAACTTGATCTAGTGTCGATTGCGCGAGGCGTGCCCAATATGTAGTGATAGCGACACGCCGAACCGAGGAGCTGCAACTGCGATGAACGCGATCAACCGACCCGAGCCCGCCCTGCTCGATACCGACGTGCAGATCCGCGGGGGCCATCAGATCAGGATCGACCGCACGCGCGATTCCCTGCTCACCGAGTTCGGCCGCGCCACGCTGAACGACCGCTATCTGATGCCCGGCGAGAGCTATCAGGACCTGTTCGCCCGCGTCGCCTCCTATTACGGCGACGACGCCGAGCACGCCCAGCGGCTGTATGACTACATCAGCAAGCTCTGGTTCATGCCGGCGACGCCCGTTCTGTCGAACGGCGGCACCAAGCGCGGCCTGCCGATCTCCTGCTTCCTCAACGAGGCGTCGGACAGTCTGGAAGGCATCGTCGATCTCTGGAACGAGAATGTCTGGCTCGCCTCCAAGGGCGGCGGCATCGGCTCCTACTGGGGCAATCTCCGCTCGATCGGCGAGAAGGTCGGCCAGAACGGCAAGACCTCCGGCGTCGTTCCCTTCATCCGGGTGATGGACAGCCTGACGCTGGCGATCAGCCAGGGCTCGCTGCGCCGCGGCTCGGCCGCCGTCTACCTGCCGATCTCGCATCCCGAAATCGAGGAATTCATCGAGATCCGCCGCCCCACCGGCGGCGATCCGAACCGCAAGGCCCTCAACCTGCATCACGGCATCCTGGTCTCCGACGCGTTCATGCGCGCCGTCGAGGCGGACGAGATGTGGCCGCTCACCTCGCCAAAGGATGGCGCGCATGTCCGCTCCGTCTCGGCCCGCTCGCTCTGGATCCGCATCCTCACCGCCCGGATCGAGACCGGCGAGCCCTACATCATCTTCGGCGACCATGTGAACAACGCCCGCCCCGAGCACCACAAGCTCGCCGGCCTCGAGGTGAAAACCTCCAATCTCTGCGCCGAGATCACCCTGCCCACCGGGCTCGACCAGCACGGCCAGCAGCGCACCGCCGTCTGCTGCCTGTCCTCGATCAATCTCGAAACCTGGCTCGAATGGCACGACAACCCGCAATTCATCGAGGACGTGATGCGCTTCCTCGACAACGTGCTGCAGGATTTCATCGACAACGCGCCCGATTCGATGGCCCGCGCCAAATACGCGGCGATGCGCGAGCGCTCGGTGGGCCTCGGCGTGATGGGGTTCCACTCGCTGCTGCAATCGCTCAACATCCCCTTCGAGAGCGCGATGGCCAAGGCCTGGAACATCCGCATCTTCCGCCACATCCGCGCCGGCGCCGATGCCGCCTCGCGCAAGCTCGCCGAAGAGCGCGGGCCCTGCCCGGATGCCGCCGAATATGGCGTGATGGAGCGCTTCTCCCACAAGATGGCGATCGCGCCGACCGCCTCGATCTCGATCATCGCCGGCAATTCCAGCCCCGGCATCGAGCCGATCGCCGCCAACGTGTTCCTGCAGAAAACCCTCTCCGGCAGTTTCTCGGTGCGCAACCGCCACCTCCAGCTTCTCCTCGCCGCCAAGGGCCGCGACGATGAGGAAACCTGGTCGAACATCACCGTCAACAAGGGCTCGGTCCAGCATCTCGACTTCCTCACCGATGACGAGAAGGCCGTCTTCAAGACCGCTTTCGAGCTTGACCAGCGCTGGGTGATCGAGCACGCCGCCGACCGCACGCCGCATATCTGCCAGAGCCAGTCGATCAACGTGTTCCTGCCCGCCAATGTCCACAAGCGGGACCTGCACCAGATCCACTATCAGGCCTGGAAGAAGGGCGTGAAGTCGCTCTATTACTGCCGCTCGCTGTCGATCCAGCGGGCCGATACGGTGAGCGAGAAGGTGCAGCGCCACGAGCATGGCGAGGCCGCCCCCGCCGCCAAGGTGCCGCCCGCCGCCGCGGCGAGCACCACCGATTACGAGGAATGCCTCGCCTGCCAGTAGAGAGATTGATAGTCGCAAGATTGGCAGTCGCAAGATCGGCAATAGCAGGATTGGGCCGGAAGCCCGCCCGAAGGCCGCCGCATCCCGCCGGCGGCCTTTCGTGTTTCGGCCGCCCGCCTCATTCGCTCCCCAGCAGCCTGCCGTAATAGCGGCGCGCGTCCGTCGGCAGGCCCGGCCTCTGGTCGCGGTGGATCAGCGCGTTCTCGATCTGCCGCGCCGCCGAATGCAGCCCCGCCTTGCCCAGGCTGACATCGCTGGCGTTCTGGTTGCCGAACGCGCCCTCGCCGCCGGACGCGTTCTGCCCCGCCGCCACCGGGCCTCCGCCCGCCGGGTTCTGCCCCGCCATCGCCGCCAGCGCGCCCGCCGCCTGTTGCAGCGAGGCGATCGCCTGCCGCTCGCCGGAGAGCGCCGCCGGAATGTCGCCGGTGCCAAGCGCGTCGCGCGCGGCGGTCATCGACCGCTGGCCCTGGCCGAGCGTCGACTGGCCCGGCAGACCTTCCCCCTGCATCGCCCGGGCGGCGTCGGCGAGCTGCTGGCGCAGCGTCTCCTGCCGCTGCGCGAGGCCGGCGGCCCCTTGCTGCGCGGGCAAAGCGGGCTGGCCGCCCGGTGCCGGCATCGCGCCGCGCCGCGCGGTCCGGTCCATCAGCTTCGCCTCCTCGCGCATGATCGCGGCAAGCCGGCGCGCGGCCGCTTGCCGCTGCTGCTGTTGCTGCTGCGCCGCCGCCGAACCGCTCGCCTGCGGCGCGGTCAGCCGGTTCAGCATCTGCCCGAGCCTTGCCATGTCGCGCGCGGCCTGCGCCGTCTGCCCGGAGGCCAGCTCCTGCCGGATCTGGTTTGCCAGCCGGTCGATCGCCGTGCGCTGCGCCGCCTGCTGTGCCTGATCGCCGCGCGCAGACCGCTTTGTCGCGTCCTGCCGCGCCTGCATCGCCCGGTCGAGCTGCTGCATCAGCTGTTGAAACCGCGCCCGCTCCATGCGGTGACCGGCAAGGGCGCGCGCCAGCGCCTGATGCAGCGTCTGCGCCGCCGCGTCGAGCTGGCGCGTCGCCTTGTAGGCGGCGCCGAGTTCCGCGCGCTGCACCAGCGTCCACAGCCCTGCCTCGGCCTGTGCGTAATCCGGGGCCGTCGGGCCGAATCCGGCGGCGAACCGCGCAAGCGCCGCGCGTGTGCCCGGCGTCAGCTTGCCCGGCGGCGTGGCGGCGAGGGTGCCGAGCCGGGCGGCGAGCGCCGGGCGACCCGGTTCGCCGCGCGCCAGCGCCTGGCGGATCGCCTCCAGCGCCCGCGCCGTCGGGTCGTGCAGCGCGGGGGCGGGCAGGGCGAGGCGCGCGGGCGCCGAGCGCCCGGTTTGCCCGGCGCGGTTCACCGCGGCGAGCGTGGCATCCACCGTCATGCCCGCGAGCGGGCTGGCCAGCAGGTCGAGCCGGGTGCTGCCGGCGATGCGCTCGCCATGCGGCTTTGCCACCGGCAGCGCGGCGCGGTCGGCCCTCGCGCCCGGCGCATCCACCGGCCGCAGCACGAGGCGCAGCGCAGTTAGCCCGTAGCGGCTGACGCCGCGCCAGGCGAGGGCGACGCGCCGCGCCGCCGCGGTCGGCGCCGGCGGCGCGGCGAAGCCGATTCGCGGCGGCGTCGGCGCGATCACCATGATCCGCTCCCGCGCGATCCGGTTCCAGAACGGCCCGATGCGCAGCGTCGTCGTGCGGTCGAGCGTCTCCCGCGCGCGGAAGCTGCCGGTGCCGATGCCGGCGAACCCCAGCGCCTTGCCGCCGATCCACGCCGCCGGGGCGGCATCGCCGGCGCCGGTGACGATGATGGCGAGCGTCGAGCCGGCAAGCGCCGTCACCTTGCCCGAGCCCGCCCCGATCAGGCGCGGCGTCGCCCCCGCCCAGCGCGGCGGCGTGATCCAGGCCTGCACGGCAAGGCCGGGGCGGGCGAAGGGCGAGGCGAAATCGACACTGGCCGCGAGCCGCGATCCGGCCCGCGATCCCGCGGCGGCCCAGGCGGCGATCAGGCCGAGCAGGAGCAGAAAGCGCAGCGCGAACGGATCATGTGCGGTGAAATCCGGCCGCGGCAGGCCGACCCTGGCGGTGGCGAGCGCGCGATCGGTGCGGGCGCGGTGCGCCTCCCAGAGCGGTGCCGCGCCGGCCAGCGCCGGCGCGTCGCCATAGGCGGCGAGCGGGCGGTGATGCAGGCGGGAATCCCGCTCGATCCGGCGGTCGGCGGCCTCCGCCGCGGGTGGGCGATAGCGGCGGATGGCGTGGCGCAGCGCGAGGCCGAGGGTGATGAGGCCGGCGAGATCGGCCCGCCAGCCGCCGAATCCGGCGAGCCCGACGATCAGGAACACCGCGACCACTCCGGCGGGCGGCATCGCGGCGATGGCGACGGCCTCGGCCACCAGCACGCGGCGCGCCCGCCGCCGCAGCCGGGCGAGGCGCGCCGCCGGCATTACCGGCGCTGCGGCACGATCTCGTCGCGCCAGAGATCGTCGAGCGCCTGCCGCCGGCGGATCAGATGCGGCGCGCCATCGGCGATCATCACCTGGGCGGCGAGCGGCCGGCCGTTATAGGTGCTGCTCATCGTCGCGCCATAGGCCCCGGCATCGAGCAGCGCGACCAGCGCGCCGGGGGCGAGATCGGGCAGGTCGTGGGTGCCGAAACGGTCGCTGCTCTCGCAGACCGGCCCCACCGCCTCGGCCGGCAGCGGCGCGCCCGCGGCATCGGCGGCGCCGATGGGGACGATGCCGTGCCGCGCGCCGTAAAGCGCCGGGCGCATCAGGTCGTTCATCCCGGCATCGAGCACGACGAAGCGCTCCGCCCCGGCGCGCTTGATCAGCGTCACCCGGGCGATCAGCACGCCGGCCGGGCCCACCAGCCAGCGGCCGGGCTCGACGATCAGGTCGAGATCATGGCCGCCGAGCACGCGGCGCACCATCGCCGCCTGCGCCGCGAGCGGGAAGGCGGCGCCGTCGTCATAAGGAATGCCGAAGCCGCCGCCGAGGTCGAAGCGGCGCAGCGCGAGCCCCTCGCCGCGCAGCGCCCCGATCAGCCCGAGCACCCGCCGATACGCCGCCTCGAAGGCGTCGGGGGCGAAGATCTGGCTGCCGATATGGGTCGAAAACCCGACCGCCGCGATGCCGGGCAGGGCGGCGGCGCGGCGGTAGAGCGCGCCCGCGTCATCGAAGCCGATGCCGAACTTGTCGCCCTTGCGGCCGGTGCTGATCTTGTCGTGTCCGCCAGCCGCGACATCCGGGTTCACCCGCAGCGCGACCGGTGCCGCAACCCCCATCGACGCGGCGATGCCGGAGATCATCTCCAGCTCCTCGGCGCTTTCGACATTGATCTGGCCGATGCCGGCGGCCAGCGCGCGGCGCAGCTCGTCCTCCCGCTTGCCCACGCCGGAGAACACCATCGCCCCCGGCGCGATCCCGGCGGCGGCGGCGCGGGCGAACTCCCCCGCGCTGGTCACATCCGCCCCGGCGCCGCCTTCCCGCACCAGGCCGAGGATGGCGAGATGGTCGTTCGCCTTCACCGCGTAGCGGATCGCGGGGGTCAGCCCCTCGGCGGTGAAGGACGCGCGCAGGGCGGCGAGCCGCCCCTCGATCGTTGCGGCGCTGTAGACCCAGCTCGGCGTCCCGTGGCTGGCGGCGATGGCGGCCAGCGGCACGCCATCGAGGCAAAGCCCGTCCATCGCGTGGAAGGACAGGTTCGGCCGGGTGGCGACGAGCCGATGCCAGGCCTGGTCGCGGGTGAGGGCGTTCATCATTCGGAGGGATATTGGTGCGGATAGGTGATCTGCCCCGCCGGGCCGGGCGGCGAGGGCGCGCCGGCGCGGCCGCAGGCGGCGAGGGCGGCGCAGGCCAGCACAACCAGCAGCAGTCCGCGGGTCATGCCAGCGCCTCCTGCCAGCGCGCCGCGGCGCGGGCGACATTGTCGGGCGCGGTGCCGCCGAAGGTGCGGCGCGCGGCGACCGAGGCCTCGATGGTCAGCACATCATACACCGCCTCGGTGATCCGCGGCTCGATCTCCTGCATCACCGCGAGCGGCAGGGCGACGAGGTCGAGCCCGCGCGACTCGGCGGCGCTCACGATCTGCCCGGTCACGTGATGGGCGGTGCGGAAGGGCAGGCCGAGATCGCGCACGAGATAGTCGGCAAGGTCGGTCGCGGTGGCGAAATCGGCGCCGGCCACCGCGCGCATCCGCCCCGCGTCAGGCTCCATGTCGCGCACCATGCCGGTCATCGCGGCGAGGCACAGCTCGGCGGCGTCGGCGGCGTCGAACACCGGCTCCTTGTCCTCCTGCATGTCCTTCGCATAGGCGAGCGGCAGGCCCTTCATCACCGCGAGCAGCCCGGCGAGCGCGCCGAAAATCCGCCCCGCCTTGGCCCGGGCCAGCTCGGCGGCGTCGGGGTTGCGCTTCTGCGGCATGATCGACGAGCCGGTGGTATAGGCGTCGGACAGCCGGATGAAGCGATAGGGCGCGCTGGTCCAGATGATGATCTCCTCGGCGAAACGCGAAAGATGCATCGCGAGGATGGAGAGCGCCGAGAGGAATTCAAGCGCGAAGTCGCGGTCGGACACCGAATCGAGCGAATTCGCGGTCGGCCGGTCGAAGCCGAGGGCGGCGGCGGTCATGAAGCGGTCGATCGGGAAGGTGGTGCCGGCCAGCGCGGCGGCGCCGAGCGGGCATTCGTTCAGCCGCCGGCGCGCATCCGCGAGGCGGCCGCGGTCGCGCCCCAGCATCTCGACATAGGCGAGCAGATGATGCCCGAGCGTCACCGGCTGGGCGGTCTGCAAATGGGTGAAGCCGGGCATGATGGTGCCCGCGTGCTCGGCCGCGCGGTCGGCCAGCGCGCGCATCAGCGAGCGCACCTGCTCGTCGAGACTGTCGATCGCCTTGCGCACCCAGAGCCTGAAATCGGTCGCCACCTGGTCGTTGCGGCTGCGCGCGGTGTGCAGCCGCCGCCCCGCCTCGCCGATCCGCGCGACCAGCCAGGCCTCGATATTGGTGTGGATGTCCTCCAGCGCGGGATCGAAGGTGAAGGCGCCGTCGGCGATCGCCCCGGCGATCTCGCCGAGCCCGGCGCGGATCGCCGTCTCGTCATCGGCCGAGATGATGCCCTGCGCCGCGAGCATGCCGGCATGGGCGAGGCTGCCCTCGATATCCTCGCGCCAGAGCCGCTGGTCGAACCCGATCGAGGCGTTGATCGCCTGCATCACGGCTGCGGGACCGGCGGCGAAACGCCCGCCCCATTGCAGGCTCGATGGTTGCGTTTCGGCCTGTTCGGCACCAGACTTCGTCGTATTCGATTTGGAAGAGGTATCGGCGGTCATGCGTTTCGGGCTTTCTCGGCGGCGGTTCGCGCAACTGGGTGCGGGTCTTGTGCTGCCTGACTTAACTTCGCTCGCCGGGATCGGCAAATCCGCCGCGGCGATGACGCTGCCGGATGTCGGCCCCAATCTCGACGCGACGGTGCCGCAGCCGGAGCCGGATTTCCATTTCCTCGACGCCTCCGGCCGGCGGATGACGCTCGCCGCCTTCCGCGGCGAGGGGCTGGTGGTGAATTTCTGGGCCACCTGGTGCCCGCCCTGCCGCGCCGAACTGCCGACGCTGCTGGCGCTCGACCCGAAAATCCGCGCCGATGGCATGCGCGTCCTGCCGATCTCGGTGGACAGCCAGGGGATCAAGGCGGTGCGCCCCTATTTCGCCCGCCATCACATCACCGGCGTGCCGATGCTGCTCGACCCGAGTTCGAGCGCGCTCGATGCGTTCAACATCGGCGGCATCCCCTTCACCGTGATCGTCGATCGCGCGGGGCAGATGGTCGCCTCGCTGCAAGGGGCGGGGGATTGGGACACGCCGGCGACCATCGCGCGGCTGCGCCGGCTGGTCGGGCCGAAACCGGCCGCCGCACCGCCCACCACGTCGACCTGATCCGCCGCGCCGGCTCTTGCCCCGCCGCGATCCGGCTGATAGGCCGCGCCTGAGGCAGAACCGGGACAGAGAACGATGGCTGAAAACACCGTAAAGAAAGTTGTGCTGGCCTATTCGGGCGGGCTCGATACCAGTGTCATTCTCCGCTGGCTGCAGACCGAGCGGGCGGCGGAGGTCGTCACCTTCACCGCCGATCTCGGCCAGGGCGAGGAGCTGGAGCCGGCGCGGCGCAAGGCCGAGATGTTCGGCGTCAAGGAAATCTTCGTCGAGGATCTGCGCGAAACCTTCGTGAAGGATTTCGTCTTCCCGATGTTCCGCGCCAACGCGCTCTACGAGGGCCAGTACCTGCTCGGCACCTCGATCGCCCGGCCGCTGATCGCGCAGCGCCAGATCGAGATCGCCGAGGCGGTGGGGGCCGACGCCGTGGCCCATGGCGCGACCGGCAAGGGCAACGACCAGGTCCGCTTCGAACTCGCCTATTACGCGCTGAAGCCGGATGTGAAGGTCGTCGCCCCCTGGCGCGAATGGAGCCTGACCAGCCGTACGAAGCTGCTCGAATTCGCCGAGGCGCACCAGATCCCCATCGCCCGCGACAAGCGCGGCGAGGCGCCGTTCTCGGTCGATGCGAACCTGCTGCACTCCTCCTCCGAGGGCAAGATCCTCGAAGACCCCGCCGAGGCGCCGGACGAGATCGTCTACCAGCGGACGATCAGCCCCGAGGCGGCGCCGGACGTGGTCACCGAAATCAGCATCGATTTCGCCCAGGGCGACGCGGTGGCGCTGAACGGGGAGGCGCTCTCGCCGGCGACATTGCTCACCAGGCTCAACGAGCTGGGCCGCGACAACGGCATCGGCCGGCTCGACCTCGTCGAGAACCGGTTCGTCGGCATGAAGTCGCGCGGCGTCTATGAAACCCCGGGCGGCACGATCCTGCTGGCGGCGCATCGCGCCATCGAGAGCATCACGCTCGACCGCGAGGCCGCGCATCTGAAGGACAGCCTGATGCCGCGCTATGCCGAGCTGATCTATAACGGCTTCTGGTTCAGCCCCGAGCGGCGCATGCTCCAGGCGCTGATCGACGCCAGCCAGAACTCCGTCACCGGCCGGGTGCGCCTGAAACTCTACAAGGGCAACGTGATCGTCGCCGGCCGCGAAAGCCCCAACTCGCTCTACTCGGCGCGGATGGTCACCTTCGAGGACGACGAGGGCGCCTACAACCAGCAGGACGCGGCCGGCTTCATCAAGCTGAACGCCCTGCGCCTACGCCTCGGCGGCGCCATCGGCCGGCGCGGCGGCGCGCTTTAGAGCACTTTCCGATCCATCCGGATCGAATGTAGTGCTCTATGGTATTGATAAATAGAGCATCAAGCGGCGGCGCTGCGGGACTCATCTGTCCGACTGGATGTTTCCATCCGGCCGGACAGACCGCTCCGCCCCCGCGGCGCGGGCCGTCTGCTCCACAATCGCCACATTTCCACCATCGCCGGGCCATCTCCCGCCGTCATGACGACGTTATGGCCGCGCGACATCCATTCCGGCAGGGCCGGGACGTCATGCGGCCGATCTGAGGAGGAGCAGAGCATGACCCCGATCCCATCCCGCCTTTTCCCGCGCCGCTCTCTGCGGCGTTCCGGCGCCGCCGTCGCGGTGGTCGCCGCGGCGCTGGCGCTCGCCGGCTGCACCAACCCCTATGATCCCGGCCAGCGCGCCCTGGGCGGGGCGGCGATCGGCGCCGGCACGGGGGCCGCGATCGGGGCAGCCACCGGCGGCAGCCCAGCCACCGGCGCGCTGATCGGCGGCGCGGTCGGCGCCCTCGGTGGCGCGCTGACAACCCCGCAACCCGCCCCGCCGCCCGGCGCCTATGGCGCCTATCGCCGCCCCGACAGGCCGCAAGGCGACCAGTACCGCCACGACAACGAATATCGGCAGGACGGCCAGTATCAGCAGGGCAACCAGTATCCGCAGAACGGCCAATACCGGCAGGGCAACCAGTATCCGCAGAGCGGCCAATACCGGCAGGATCACCGTGCCCCCTACAACAACGGCGCTCCCGACCAGGGCAACCCGTACAATCAGGGGAATCCCTACAATCAGGGCAACCCGTATGACCAGGGCAACGGCTACCAGAACGGGCAATACTAGAGCATCATCCGATCAGATGGACTCATCTGATCGGATAAAGATGCTCTGCCCGCGCGCCGGCCGGCCTATTCGTCGGCGTAGGGGTTCTTGGTGCCGCGCAGTGCAAGGCGGATCGGTGCGCCGTCGAGGCCGAATTTCTCGCGCAGCGAGTTCACGAGGTAGCGCTGGTAACTGTCCGGCGTCAGCTCCGCCCTGGTGCCGAACACCGCGAAACTCGGCGGCCGCGCCTTGACCTGGGTGATATAGCGCAGCTTCAGCCGCCGCCCCTCGACCAGCGGCGGCGGAAACCGCTCCAGCGCGCCCTCGAACCAGCGGTTGAGGGAAGCGGTCGTCACCCGCGTGTTCCAGATCCGGTCAGCCTCGCGCACCGCCGGCAGCAGCTTCCTGACCCCCTCGCCGGTCTCGCCCGAGAGCGGCACGAGCGTGATCCCCTTCATCTGCGAGAGCGAATGCTCCAGCCGTTCGAGAATGGCCCGGCGGGTGCGGTCGCGGTCTTCCACCAGGTCCCATTTGGTCAGCGCGATCACGCAGGCGCGCCCCTCCCGCTCGATCAGCCGGGCAATGGTGAAATCCTGGTCGTGCAGCCCCTCATGCGCGTCGATGGCGAGAACGACCGTATCGGCGAATTTCAGCGCCTCGATCGTCGATGAGGTGGAGAGCTTCTCCAGCCCGGCCTCGACCCTCGCGCGCCGGCGCAGCCCGGCGGTGTCGAACAGCCGGTAGCGCCGCCCGGTGGCATCGGTCAGTTCGGCGGCGATCGCGTCGCGCGTCAGGCCGGGTTCGGGGCCGGTGATCACCCGCTGCTCGCCCAGCAGCCGGTTCATCAGGGTCGATTTGCCCGCATTCGGCCGCCCGACGATGGCCAGATGCATCGGCCGCTCGCCATCCTCATCCTCCGCCGCCCCGCTTTCCGGCAGCGCCTCGATGATGCGGTCGATCAGGTCGGACACGCCCTCGTTATGCTCGGCGGACACCGGCACCGGCTCGCCGAGGCCGAGCGCATAGGCCTCCAGCGCCGCGTTGCTGCCGCCGCGCCCCTCCGCCTTGTTGGCGACGACAATGACCGGCTTGCCCGTCCGTCGCAGCCAGGCGGCGAAATGCCGGTCCTCCGGCAGCAGCCCGGCGCGGGCGTCGAACACGAACAGCACGAGATCGGCCTCGTCCACCGCCGTCCCGGTCGAGGCGCGCATCCGCCCGGGCAGCGTGTCCGGCGGCGCTTCCTCAAGGCCGGCGGTGTCGATCAGCTGGACCTTCACCCCGGCAAGCTCGCCCCAGGCTTCCTTGCGGTCGCGGGTGACGCCGGGCTCATCGGCGACGAGCGCGATGCGCTTGCCCGCCAGCCGGTTGAACAGGGTGGATTTGCCGACATTCGGCCGCCCGCAGATCGCGACCCGCGGGGTGCGGGCAGGGGAGGTGGTCATCGATAGGCTGTCAGCACCGCGTTGCGGGTGAGCGCGAACAGCGTCCCCGCGGCGGCGATCGGGGCGAGGCCGGACTCGCCATTGAGGGCCAGCCCCTGGTCGGGCGGGGTGAGCAGTTTGCCGGCCAGCGCATCGACCACGATCATCCGCCGGTCCGAGCCGGTCAGCAGCAGCCCGGCGCCGGCCACCAGCGGGCCATGCCACGACAGCGGCTGGCGGCGCCGCGCCGGGTTGCCATAGGCAGGCAGGTCGGTCACCCAGCCGACAGCGCCATCCGCGACGCGGATCGCGGCAAGGCGCTGGCCCTCGGTCAGCAGGAACAGCCAGTCGCCGGCCACCGCCGGGGTCTCGCCGCCGCCCGCGCTGATGCTCCAGATCCGCCGGCCCGAACGCAGGTCGAAGGCGACGGTGGTGCCGGCCAGCCCGGTCGCGATCGCCAGCCCCCGGCGATCACCGGACTCGCGACGATGCTGGAGACGTCGAGCGGATTGGTCTGGGCGTATCCCGCCGCCAGGCTCTGCTCCCACACCGCCGACCCGCCGGTCGCGTTCACCCCGGCCAGCACGCCGGAGCCGAAGCCGGCGACCACGATGCCGTCCTGATAGGCGGGCGTGCCGGCGCCGAACATCGACCCGCCGGCGCCGCTCCCGGTCGGGAACCGCCAGGCGAAGGCGCCGGTCTTCGCATCGAAGGCCTGGAGCGTGTTGTCGAGCATGATGACGAAGATCATCCCGCCGCCGAGCCCGGGGGCCGAGCGGAACGGCTGGTCGAGCGTTTTCGTCCAGCGCGGCTTGCCGCTCGCCGGATCGAGGGCGAGGAGCTGGCCGAAGCCCGAGGCGACATACAGCGCCGCGTCATCCGCCGCGAGCCCGCCGCCATAGGCGAAGCTGTTGTCGTGCCGCGGGCGCATCGAATGTCGCCAGAGCCGATGTCCATCGGCGATCGCGCGGGCCTCGACCACGCCATTGGCATCCACGGTGAACACCCGCCCGCCGGCAATCACCGGGGCGGCGTGCAGCGTGCGGCGATAGGTGGCGCCGGCGCCGATATCGTCGTGCCAGGCCATGCGCAGCCGCGCGGGCAGGGCGCTCACCCCGGCATCGTGCGCGGCGGTGGCGCCGGCCTGGCCCCAGCCGGTCCGCGTCTGCGGTGCCGGCAGCGTCACCGGCGGCGCCCCGGCGGCAACCCGCAGCGGGTTGTGCGGCGGCAGCACCGGGATCTTGCGGCCCGGCACCGGCGGCTTCGGCGGGGTGGAGAGCAGGCCGCAGCCGGAGAGCATCGCCAGCGACGACAGCAGCGCGCCGCGCCGCCCGATGGTGGAAAGGGCGCGAAGATCGGTCATGGTCCGGCGGGTCATCCCTTCAGTTTCGCAATCAGGCCCTGGGCGAGATTGCGCAGATTGGGCGCGGAGGCGGGGTTGGCGCTCACCTCCGCCAGCAGGGCGCCGGCGGAGGCGGTCTTGCCGGCGTGGATGTCGAGCAGGGCGAGGTCGAGCTGGGCCAGCGGCTGCCACGGATTGCCCGGCCGGTTCAGCGTCTGCAGCCCGGCGCGGGCGGCGGCGGCGTTCTTGCCGTCCATCTCGTGCTGCGCGCCGAGCAGGATCGCGAGGTCGCGGATCGTCGGCAGCGCGCCGCTGCCCGGTGCCGCGATCGCCGCCCACTGGCGTTGCGCGGCCTTGCCATCGCCGCCCTGCTCGTAAAGTGCGGCGGCGCGCAGCCGGGCGAGATTGGCATAGCCGGCCGGCGCGCTGGCGGCATATCCAGCAAGCCGCTTCGCATCGGCCAGATCGCCCGCCTTGGTCGCCCCGCCCGCCTGCTGGCCGATCTCGGCGATCAGCGCGGTGTAGCCTTCCGCCGCCCGCACATCGAGAAGGTGGCGGTGCCACTGCCACGCCTTCCACCCGCCGATCGCGACCAGCACGACCAGTGCTGCGCCGGCCATCGCGCCGGCATACCGGACGAGGAACTGACGCGTGCGTTCGGCACGCAGGTCTTCGGCGACTTCATCGAAAATATCGGGCACTCGGGCTCTCGCTCGCTTGGCGCCGGGGAGGGTATCCCGCGGGCTGGATCGGGTTTTCGCGGCGGACCATAGCCGCGCGCGGCACGTTGGGCAACGTAACCGGGTCTTCATTTTTTCATGGCATTCTACCGGCAATGCGACGAATGCTTGTCATGCTCTGCGCGGTCCCGCTCGCCGGGTGCGGCATCGGTGCGGGTGCCACCGTGGCCGCGAATGTCGTCACGCTGACCACGATCCACCGCACCGTGCCGGATGCGGTCGTCTCGCTGGTCACCGGGCGCGATTGCTCGATGGTCCGGCTCGACCGGACAAGAGCTATTGCGCGCCGAAATACGTCCCGCCGCGGCCGCCGCCCTACTGCACCCAGACCCTGGGCGACCCCGAATGCTGGGCCGATCCCGAAAAACTGCCGGACCACGCGCCGGAAATCGCCGAAGGCCCCTACCGGCTGACCACCCGCGCCCAGATCGAAAGCGCCGAGGGGCGCTGGCCCTGACCGGCCGCTTCGCCCGACCGCCATCGGCAACCCCCACCAATAACAAACGCCGTCAACAACAAACGCCGCCCCTTGGGGGCGGCGTTCCCGTTGGTCCTGCGGTGCAAAAGCGCCGCCCGGCATGCCCGGACCCGGCATGGCGCCGGAGCCGGGCGCGCGCCGGTTCAGTTCTCGCCCTGCGCCTGCTGGTTGCGGCGGCGGATGGCGGCGCCGAGGATGTCGCCGAGCGAGGCGCCCGAGTCGGACGAGCCGTAATCGGCCATCGCCTGCTTCTCCTCGTCGATCTCCTTGCCCTTGACCGTGAGCTGCAGCTTGCGCGCGGCGCGGTCGACAGCGGTGATCTTGGCGTCGATCTTCTCGCCCGGCGCGAACTTCTCCGGCCGCTGGTCGGCCTTGTCGCGGGCGAGTTCGGCGCGGCGGATGAAGCCGGTGAGAACGTCGTCCACCTTCACCTCGAGGCCGTTCGCCTGCACCGCGGTGATCACGCAGGTCACGATCATGCCCTTGTGGACACGGTCGAGCACGCCGGCGGCGGGATCTTCCTCAAGCTGCTTCACGCCGAGGCTGATGCGCTCCTTCTCGACATCGACGTCGAGAACCTTCGCCTTGACCACGTCGCCCTTGTTGAACTTCGCCATGGCGAGTTCGCCCGGCTCGTCCCACGACAGGTCGGACATGTGGACCATGCCGTCGATCTCCGGCGCAAGGCCGACGAACAGGCCGAACTCGGTCATGTTGCGGATCTCGCCTTCGACGATCGAGCCCACCGGGTGCTCGTCGAGGAACTGCTCCCACGGGTTGCGCTGAACCTGCTTGAGGCCGA
Source organism: Acidocella sp. C78 (assembly GCF_907164655.1). Lineage (NCBI taxonomy): Bacteria > Pseudomonadati > Pseudomonadota > Alphaproteobacteria > Acetobacterales > Acidocellaceae > Acidocella > Acidocella sp. C78. Next base: position 19,502 of record NZ_CAJQZK010000085.1, on the reverse strand, counting down.
GCGAAATGCGGCGCTTGCCGGCATCCACGTCGAGTACCATGACCTCGACTTCCTGGCTCGTCGCGACGATCTTGCCGGGATGCGCGTTCTTCTTGGTCCACGACATCTCGGAGACGTGCACGAGACCCTCGACGCCCGGCTCCAGCTCCACGAAGGCGCCGTAGTCGGTGATGTTGGTGACCCGGCCGGTCGCCTTGATTCCCGGCGGATACTTGACGTCCACGCCTTCCCACGGATCGGTCTCGAGCTGCTTCATGCCGAGGCTGATGCGCTGGGTGTCGGGGTTGAAGCGGATCACCTGCACCCGCACCGGCTGGCCGATGGTCAGCGCCTCGGCCGGGTGGTTGATGCGCCGCCAGGCGATGTCGGTCACGTGCAGCAGGCCATCGACGCCGCCGAGATCGACGAAGGCGCCGTAATCGGTGATGTTCTTGACCACGCCATCGAGGATCTGGCCTTCCTTGAGGCCCTGGATCAGCTCGCTGCGCTGCTCCGCCCGGGTCTCCTCGAGCACGGCGCGGCGCGAGACCACGATGTTGCCGCGCGCGCGATCCATCTTGAGGATCTGGAACGGCTGCTGCACGCCCATCAGCGGGGTGACGTCGCGCACCGGGCGGATATCCACCTGGCTGCCCGGCAGGAACGCCGTCGCGCCGCCGAGATCGACGGTGAAGCCGCCCTTGACCCGGCCGTGGATCACGCCATTGACCCGCGCCTGCTGCTCATAGGCGCGCTCCAGCGCCGTCCAGGCCTCCTCGCGGCGCGCCTTCTCGCGCGACAGCACGATCGAGCCGTCCTTGTCCTCGTAGCGCTCGATATACAGATCGAACGTGTCGCCGGACTTGATCTCCTGCGCGCCGAATTCCTTCAGCGGCACGCGGCCCTCGCTCTTCAGCCCGACATCGACGACGACATAGTCATCATCAATGCGCGACACCCGGCCGGAGACGACCGAGCCCTCGAAGCCGGTATTGCTGCCGAGCGTGCTGTCGAGCAGCGCGGCGAAATCCTCGGTGCCGGAATTATGATCAGCGCCCTGCGAGCGCATGGCAGTTGCGGTTGAACCCATGAAGCGGTTTGAATCCTTGAAACGAGACCGTCTTGCGGCCGGTTTGGCTGGCGCGCCGCCCGGAATTCCATCCGTTGCGGTCACGACTGTCCGGACGGGTCCGGACGGGGTTTCGGGTGCCACCGTTGCGCACCGTTTCGAGGCGGCGCCGGCATGCCGGGATTTCCATGAGAGGGAATTCCGCAGCGCCGCGCGCCGACCCGGCCGGGATAGTCCACGTCGTCCCGGCAACGGTCTGGCGACAAGCCGTGGACACCATGTCCGCGGTTGCCGCGGGAATAGGCTTTTTCACCCGGTTTTGCAAGCTTTCCCGAACCTTTCGCGGCACCCGCGCCGGCCAGAGGCTTCGCGGCGCCGAATCACATGCTATAAGCCCGGCCCGATGACGCATTCGCAGACTCCGGCTCGGCCGGCCCGCTTCTCCCCCTCGCAGCCGCGCACGCGCCGGCGCCGCCCGCGCGCGCTGCCGGCCCTGCTCCTGCTCTCGCCGCTCGCCCTCGGCGGCTGCGGCCTGTTCGGCGGCAGCGCCAAGACCGGCGCCGCCGCGCACAAGCACGCCGCCAAGCCGCTGCAACCGGCCGACGCGCTCTATGCCGAGGGCATCGCCCAGCTGCACAAGGGCGAGAACAAGAAGGCCGCCCAGCTCTTCGGCGAGATCGAGGTAAACTACCCCTATTCGACCTGGGCGAGCCATGCCGAGCTGCTCCAGGGCTACGCGCAATACCGACGGCAGAATTTCGACTCCGCGGTCAGCGCGCTGAACCGCTTCATCGAGCTGCACCCGGCAAGCCCCGAGGCGGCCTATGCCTACTACCTGAAGGCGCTCTGCTTCTACGAGCAGATCGAGGACGTCCAGCGCGACCAGACCTTCACCCTCGAAGCCGCCCAGGCCTTGCAGGACGTGGTCTCCCGCTTCCCCGACAGCGCCTATGCCCGCGACGCCCGGATCAAGCTCCGCCTGGTCGAGAACCGCCTCGCCGGCCACCAGATGGAAATCGGCCGCTTCTACCAGCGGCAGAATCTCTACGCCGCGGCGATCAGCCGCTATCAGGTGGTGGTCCAGCAATACCAGACCACGACCTTCGCCCCCGAGGCGCTCGACCGGCTGGTGGAATGCTATCTTGATCTCGGCCTGGTCAAGGAGGCGCGGCGCAATGCCGCCGTGCTCGGCCACAACTATCCCGGCTCGCGCTGGTATTTGCACGCCTATGACACGCTGCGCCGCCACGGGCTGCTGGCGGGCGCGGCAAAGCCGAAGGCCACGGGCGGGTTCCTCTTCGGCCTGCTCTGACCCGGGGGGCGCGGAGCCATGCTCACGGCGCTGTCCATCCGCGATGTCGTCCTGATCGACCGGCTGGATATCGGCTTCGCCCCGGGCCTGACCGTCTTCACCGGCGAAACCGGCGCCGGCAAGTCCATCCTGCTCGATTCGCTCGGCCTCGCCCTGGGCGACCGCGCCGATGCCGCGCTGGTGCGCTCCGGCGCCGCCCAGGCGGTCGTCACCGCCTCCTTCGCGATTCCCGCCACGCACCCGGCAATGGCGCTGCTGGCCGAGCAGGGGATCGAACCCGGCGATGAAATCCTGCTCCGTCGCATCCTCTCGCGCGGTGGCAAGTCGCGAGCCCTGGTCAACGACCAGCCGGTGAGCGTCGCCCTGCTGCGCCGGGTGGCCGATCTGCTGATCGAGATCCAGGGCCAGCACGCCCAGTTCGGCCTGACCGACCCCGCCACCCAGCGCGACATGCTCGACCGTTTCGGCGTCGCGCCCGCGCTGCGCGACGAGGTGGCCGCCGCCTTCGCCACCTGGCGCGCGGCCGAGGCGGCGCGCGCCGCGGCCGAGGCGGCGCTCGACTCCGCGAGGCGCGACGAGGATTTCCTCCGCCACGCGGTCGACGAGCTGGCGACCCTCGCGCCGCGCGCCGGCGAGGAGGAGGAACTGGCCGCCGCCCGCCAGCGCCTGCAGGGGGCGGAGCGCCGCGCCGAGGCGATCGGCGGCGCGCTCGCCGAGCTGGCCCCGCGCGAGCGCCGCTCCGCCGGCCCGGCGGCGACGCTGCGCGCGGCCGCCCGCGCGCTCGCCCGCATCGCCGAGGCCGAGCAGGGCGCGTCCATCGGCCCCGCACTCGCCGCGATCGAGCGCGCCGAGGAAGCCCTGGCCGAGGCCGAAACCCTGCTCTCCCGCGCGGTTTCCGAGGCCGAGGCCGACCCGCGCGGGCTCGAGGCGATCGAGGAGCGGCTGTTCGCCCTGCGCGGCATGGCGCGCAAGCACGCGGTTCCCGTCATCGAGCTGCCCGCCCTGCTCGAACAGTTCCGCGCCCGCCTCGCCACGCTCGACGCCGGCACCGAGGCGCTCTCCCGCGCCGAGGCGGCGAGCCGCGCCGCCCGCGCCGCCTATGGCGCGGCGGCCGCGGCGCTGAGTGCCGCGCGGCAGGCGGCGGCCGAGCGCCTCGCCGCCGCCATCGCCGCCGAGCTTCCCCCGCTCCGGCTCGACCGCGCCCGCTTCCTCGTCGCCCGCGCCGACCTGCCGGAGGCGCAGTGGAACGCGAACGGCGCCGATTCGGTGCGCTTCCTCGTCGCCACCAACCCCGGCAGCGCGCCCGGCCCGCTCGACAAGGTCGCCTCCGGCGGCGAGCTGTCACGCCTGCTGCTGGCGCTGAACGTGGTGCTGGCCGGCGAATCCCCCGTCGCAGCCCTGATCTTCGACGAGGTGGACAGCGGCATCGGCGGCGCCACCGCCGCGGCGGTGGGCGAGCGCCTCGCCCGCATCGCGCGCGAGACCCAGGTTCTCGTCGTCACCCATTCGCCCCAGGTCGCCGCCCGCGCCGATTCGCATTTCCAGGTCAGCAAGGCCAGCGGGCGCGACCGCGCGATGACGCTCATCAGCCGGCTTGACGCCGCCGCCCGGCAGGAGGAAATCGCCCGCATGCTTGCCGGAGAAACGATTACCGACGCCGCGCGCGACGCCGCGCGCAGCCTGCTGGGCCGCTCGTGAGCGCCCGCCCGCCCGCCCCCGCCGCCGCGGCCGATCCCAGGGCCCGCCTCGCCGAGCTGCTCGCCCGCCTCGCCGCGGCGGATGCCGCCTATCACCGCGACGATGCGCCGATCATGGACGACGCCGCCTACGACGCCCTGCGGCGCGAGGCCGAGTCGCTGCGCGCCCGCCATCCCGAACTCGCCGCGACGCTCGACCAGGTCGGCGCCGCCCCCGCCGGCGCCTTCGGCAAGCTGCGCCACCGCCTGCCCATGCTCTCGCTCGACAACGTGTTCGAGCCGGCCGATTTCGCCGAGTTCTGCGCCAGCATCCGCCGCTTTCTCGGCCTCGGCGCGGCGCCGCTGGCCTTCGTCGCCGAACCCAAGATCGACGGCCTGTCGATCTCGCTGACCTACGAGAACCGCCGCTTCGCCCGCGGCGCGACGCGCGGCGACGGCGCCGAGGGCGAGGACGTCACCGAAAACCTCCGCACCCTGCGCGAACTGCCCGCGACCCTGCCGGAGGACGCGCCCGACTTCATCGAGATCCGCGGCGAGGTCTACATGACCAAGGCCGATTTCGTCGCCCTCAACCAGGGCCAGTCCCGCCAGTTCGCCAACCCGCGCAACGCCGCCGCCGGCAGCCTCCGCCAGCTCGACCCTGCGATCACCGCCGCCCGCCGGCTCTCGCTGTTCGCCTATGCGCGGGGTGCCGCAAGCGCTGCGGTGGGCGAGACCCATTGGGACTATCTGGCGACGCTGCGGCGCTGGGGCTTCCCGGTGAATCCGCTGGCCGAGCGGGTGAGCGAGGCGGGCGCGGAAGCCTTCCAGCGCGCGGTGGCCGAACGCCGCGCCGGGCTCGACTACGATATCGACGGCGTCGTCTACAAGATCGACGACCTCGCGTTGCAGGAGCGTCTCGGCTTCGCCGGCCGCGCCCCGCGCTGGGCGGTGGCGTGGAAATTCCCCGCCGAGCGGGCGCTCACCACGCTGCGCGCGATCGACATCCAGGTCGGCCGCACCGGCGCGCTCACCCCCCGCGCCCGGCTCGACCCGGTCAATGTCGGCGGCGTGCTGGTCAGCCACGCGACCCTGCACAACGAGGACGAGATCGCCCGCAAGGACGTGCGAATCGGCGACACGGTCGAACTCCAGCGCGCCGGCGACGTGATCCCGCAGATCCTCCGCGCCCTGCCCGAGCGCCGGCCGGCCGATTCGGCCCCCTTCGTCTTCCCCGATCACTGCCCGGCCTGCGGCGCGCTGGCGATCCGCCCGGCCGGCGAGGTGGTGCGCCGCTGCACCGGCGGGCTGAGCTGCCCGGCCCAGGTCGTCGAGCGGCTGATCCATTTCTGCGCCCGCGCCGCCTTCGACATCGAGGGGATGGGGGAGCGGACGGTCGAGCAGTTCCACGCCCTGGGCTGGCTTCTGAGCCCGGCGGACATTTTCTCCCTGCGCGACCGCGAGGCCGCGATCGCGGCGCTGGAGGGCTGGGGCGAGGTTTCGGCGCGCAAGCTCGTCGCCGCGATCGAGGCGCGCCGGCGGGTGCCGCTCGCCCGCTTCATCTTCGCCCTCGGCATACGGCGGATCGGCGAGCAGAACGCGAAGCTGCTGGCCCGCCACTATTCTTCCTATGCCACCTGGCGCCAGCAGATGGAGCAGGCCGGCGTGATCGGCTCGGATGCGCGGCTGGAACTCGGCTCGATTTCCGGCATCGGCCCGTCGATCGCCGAGGAACTCGCCGGCTTCTTCGCCGAGCCGCACAACCGCGACCTGCTCGACCGGCTGGTGCCGATGCTGACCATCGAGGACGAGGTTGCGGCGGAAGGCGGCGCGTTCGCCGGCAAGACGATCGTCTTCACCGGCACGCTGGAAACGCTGACCCGCCCGGAGGCGAAGGCCCGGGCGGAGGCGCTGGGCGCGAAAGTCACCGAATCGGTCTCGAAAAAGACCGATTTCGTGGTGGTGGGTGCGGAAGCCGGCTCGAAGGCGGCAAAGGCCGCGAGCCTCGGCGTCACCATTCTGAGCGAGGCTGAATTCCGCGACCTCGCGGGCCTCTGACCCGCCGGCCGCGGATGATTGAAAAGCCCCCTCAGTCGTCCCGCTGGATGCGTTCCTGCCGCTCGTGGCGTTCCTGCGCCTCGATCGACAATGTCGCGATCGGCCGCGCCATCAGCCGCTTCAGCCCGATCGGCTCGCCGGTTTCCTCGCAATAGCCGTAGGTGCCGGCCTCGATCCGCGCCAGCGCCTGGTCGATCTTGCCGATCAGCTTGCGGGCGCGGTCGCGGGTGCGCAGTTCCAGCGCCCGGTCGGTCTCCACGCTCGCGCGATCGGTGATGTCGGGCTCCAGGATGCCGCCTTCGGACAGGCTGGCGAGGGTCCCGTTCGCCTCCATCAGCAGGTCGTGCCGCCAGCGGAGCAGCCTCTGCCGGAAGAACTCGACCTGGGTCGGGTTCATGAACTCTTCATCGTCGCTCGGGATGTAGTCCGGTGCAAGAGTAATTAACATGAATGTCAGTTCCTCCAACGCACGGGCCCCGGGGTCGGTATGGGTGAGGCCACAGGTTGGCGGCTTATACCCGTGCCGCCCGCCGCCGCCAAGGGCGGAGAGGCTGCAATTCACCTTATAGTCACAACCTTCCGTGGCGGGCGAGTTCGACCCGCGCGCGCAGGCGGATCGCGCCGACGATGGCGCGCAGCGCCGGGTCGGCCGGAAGCTCGATCTCCGCCGCGCTCCGCGCCAGCGCGTCGAGATCGGGCGCGGTGCCGCCCAGCACTGCCCGTTGCAGCGCGGCCAGCGCGCCGAGCGCGCGTTCGCCGCCGCGCCGCGCCGCGCCCTGCCGGCGGGCCTCGCCGCTCTCGTCCTGCAGCCCGATCAGCGCGGCGACGCTGACCGGCGCGAGCGCGGGGGTTTCCTGCTGCGCCGGGGCGGCGAGGCTGAAGCTCTCGCCGGCCGGCCTCGCCTTGCCGCCGCGCGCGGTGCCGCCGATGCCGCCCGGCCCGCCCAGTCCTGCAATCCGTGTCATTCCCGCCTCCTCGCGCCCCATGCCGGCGCGCAGCTTTCATCCGGCCAGACCGTCTCTTAGCTGCAAAGTATTAACCTTTTCCTGCGAAACTCCACCGCGTGACCAAAATGATCGCGCCCGATGACCCGAAATTTCCTTGATATCTGTTGCTGCGGCCGGCATCGCTGGCGCGCCGCGATGCTGCTGCTCTGGGCAGCGTGCTATCTGCTGTTCGCCTGCGCGCGCCCGGCCTTCGCCGAGGTGCGGATCAAGGACATCACCGACATCCAGGGGGTCCGCAACAACCAGCTCGTCGGCTACGGCCTGGTCGTCGGGCTCAAGGGCACCGGCGATTCGCTCAACAACTCGGTCTTCACCCGCCAGTCGCTGATCGGCATGCTCGAACGCCTCGGCGTCAACACCCAGAGCCAGGCGGCGAACCTGCAAACCAAGGACATCGCCGCCGTCATGGTCACGGCGAACCTGCCCGCCTTCGTCCATAGCGGCGAGACGATCGACGTCACCGTCTCGGCGATGGGCGACGCGACCGACCTGACCGGCGGCACGCTGCTCGTCACCCCGCTGCTCGGCGCCGATGGCCGGGTCTATGCCGTGGCCCAGGGCTCGCTGGTCACCGGCGCGATCCAGGCGGCGGGGGCGAATGCCTCCTTCACCCAGGGCGTGCCCACCGTCGGCCGGATCACCAACGGCGCCATCGTCGAGCGTTCGGTCAATTTCAAGCTGGCCTCGCAGAAACAGCCCAAGCTCGAACTGCGCAACCCCGATTTCACCACCGCGATGCGCATCGCCCGCGTCATCAACGAGCGTCTCGGCCCCGGCATCGCCACGGTCGATGATCCGCGCACCATCACCCTCGATCTCGAGGGCCGCAACGTCGTGCAGAATCTCGCCGATATCGAGGATCTGCGCGTCCAGCCCTCCACGCCCGCGGTCGTCGTGGTCGACGAGGCGACGGGCACGATCGTGATGGGCGCGAATGTGCGCATCAGCACCGTCGCGATCGACGAGGGCAACATCACCGTGACCGTGAAGAACACCCCGGTGGTCAGCCAGCCCAACCCGCTGGCCGGCGGCAACACGGTCTCGACCGCGCAGACCTCGATTTCCGTCAAGAAGGGCAAGGGCAAGAGAATGGATATCGTCCAGGGCAATATCAGCCTGCAACAGCTGGTCTCCAGCCTGAACGCGCTCGGCGTCGCGCCGCACGACATGATCAGCATCCTCCAGGCGATCAAGGCGGCCGGCGCCCTGCAGGCGCGGCTGGTCGTGCAATGACCCTGACCCCGCTCGCAGGCCCCGCCGGCGCCGCGCTCGATCCGCTCACCCGGCCCGTCGCGACCCCGCCCGCCCGCGGCACCGCGCCGATGAGCGATCAGGCCATCGTCCACGCCGCCCACAAATTCGAGGCGATGGCGATCGCCCAGCTGCTCAAGCCGATGTTCGCCTCCGCCGGCTCCGCAGCGGCGCCGTTCAGCGGCGGCGCGGTCGAGAAATCGTTCCGTCCCTTCTTCATCGACGCGGTCGCGAAATCGATCGAGGCGCGCGGCGGACTCGGCCTCGCGCCGATGATCGAAAAGGCGCTCCTCGCCGAGCGCGACAGCACCAAACCCCAGCCCGCCGCCTCCGCCTCCGTCCCGAGTCCATCCCCATCTCCATCCCCATCCCCAGGAACCGGCTCATGAACACCGAAGCCTCGGCTCGCGGCCCCATCGCCGCCGCCAACGCCCTCGCCGCCGTCCTCGAAGAGGAAAACCGCCTCCTCTCCCTGCAGGATTTCGCCTCCAGCGCCACTCTGGAAGCGGCGAAGCGCGGCGCCATCGCCGATTTCGAGGCCGCCTTCGAAACCGGCGCGGCGCTGCCGCCGCGCGAGCGCCGGCAGGCCGAGGCGGCGCAGCGTCGCCTTGACACGGCGATCAGCGCCAACGGCGCGCTTCTGCGCGGTGCGATCGAGACCCAGCAGCGCGTGATCCGCACGATCATGCAGGCGCTCGACACCAGCCGCGCCGCGGTCGAGCCGCTGCAATCCTACGCGCAGGACGCCGCCGGCCGCCCGGTTGCGCCGGTCGCCTTCAGCCTGCGCGCCTGATCCAGCCGCGTCTCCTCCCAACGCGTATCTCTGGCCAGATCGGGCCGGCTGTGGCATGGCCCGGGCATGAAGCTGATCCTGATCACGGAAGCCCCGTTCGACTCGGTGACCGGGGCCTCGTTCTACCATCGCCGCCTGCTCGCCGCCTGGCGCGAGGCGGGCGGCGGCGCCGAGATCTTCGCGCTCGATCAACCGGTCGGCGCCGATTTCGCCGATCGTCTGCGGCCGGATGGCCCGATCCTGCTGGAGGGCGCGGCCTTCGCCCATGCCCGCGCCGCGATCCCGGCGCTGCAGGCGCGCGGCGCCTTCGCCCTCATCCATCACCCGACCTCGCTCGAGCCCGGCACGCCAGAAGAGCTGCGGCAGGCCTTCAAGGCGCTGGAGCGGGAGGCGCTGCCCGGCTTCGCCCGGGTCATCGCCGCGAGCGCGCCGATCGCCGGGCGCCTGTCCGCCGAATTCGGCGTGCTGAGCGACCGGATCAGCGTTCTCGTCCCGGGAACCGACCGCTACGAATGCCGCACGCTCAACCCGGTCCTGCCCGATGGCAGCCCGTGCACCGTGCTCTCCCTCGGCACGCTGACCTATCGCAAGGGGCATGACGTCCTGATCCGCGCGCTCGCCTCGCTGCACGATCTCGACTGGCGGCTGGTGATCGCCGGCGAAATGCGCGACCCGGCCTATGCCGAGGGGCTCGACCGGCTTGCCGCCGAGCTTGGCGTCGCCAGCCAGGTGGAGCGGCGCGGGCCGCTCGCCGGCAGCGCGCTCGAGGCCGCCTGGGCCGAAGCCGATCTCTTCGCCCTCGCCACAAGGTTCGAGGGGTTCGGCATGGCGATCGCCGAGGCGATGGCGCGGGGTCTGCCGGTCGCCATCACCGAGGGTGGCGCGGCCGGCGAACTGGTGCCGACCGGTGCCGGAATCGTCGCCCCGGTGGATGACGTGGCCCAGCTCGGCAAGGCGATGCGCCGGCTCGTCTTCAGCCCCGCTTTGCGCGCGCAGATGGGAGCCATCGCCTGGCAACACGCGCGCGGCCTGCCGAACTGGCCCGAGCAGGCCCGGGCGCTGCGGCACCTCGCAACGTCCTGACCGGCGCAGCCCCCCGAGGCTTCACTCCGCCCGCCGGTCCATCCGGTCGGCATCGCCGTGCAGCAGGTGGAAGAGCTGCCGGCGCAGGCAGTCGAAGGTGAAGGGCTTGCGCAGCGTCGCCGTCCGCCCCCCCGCCTTGTGCCCCGTCGCCCCGGCGAGGCCGGTGACGAACAGAACCGGCAGGTCCGGCCGCATCTGCCGCGCGCGGGCGGCGAGGGCGAGCCCGTTCATCGCGCCGGGCAGGCCGATATCGGCGATCAGCAGCCCGATCGCCGCATCCGCGCGCAGCCAGTCGAGGCCGGATTCGGCGTCCGCCGCCTGCCGCACGGCGAATCCCTGCTCGCCCAGCATGTCGGCCAGCAGCGTCCGCAGCGCATCCTCGTCATCGACGATCAGCACGACATCGCGCCCCGCCGGCAGCCATGCCGCGTGCGGCGCCGAATCGCCCGCCGCCGCCGCCTCTCCTGTCGTCGCCGCCGCCGAGGCGTCCGGGGCAGGGCAGGGGATGAACAGGCTGACCCTTGTGCCCTCGCCGATCCGGCTGGCGATCTCGACATGCCCGCCCGATTGCTGGACGAAGCCATAGACCATCGACAGGCCGAGCCCGGTGCCCTGGCCGGCGGGCTTGGTGGTGAAGAAGGGTTCGAAAGCCTGTGCCAGCACCGTCTCCGTCATCCCGCAGCCGGTATCGGCGATGCCGATCCGCACATACGCCCCGGCCTTCCGGCTCTGGCCGCGCGGCGGCGGGCCCAGCGCCGCGTTCGCCGCGTCCAGCGTCAGCACCCCGCCCTCCGGCATGGCGTCGCGCGCGTTGATCGCGAGGTTGAGCAGCGCGTTCTCCAGCTGGTTGCGGTCGCAGAAGCCGGGCCGGATATCCGGCGGGCACGATGTCCGCACCGCGATCGCCGGGCCGGCCATGCGGTCGATCAGCTCGCGCATGTCCTCGATCAGCGCGCCGATATCGATCACGTCCGGCGCCAGCGTCTGCCGGCGCGCGAACGCGAGCAGGCGCTGGGTGAGCCCGGCGGCGCGGGATGCGGCGCTGCGCGCGCCTTCGAGATACGACCGCGCGGCCTCGGTCTCGCCCTGTTCGAGCCGTGCCGCGAGCATGTCGAGATTGCCGAGGATTCCGGTCAGGATATTGTTGAAATCGTGCGAGATCCCGCCGGTCATCTGGCCGATGGCGTCCATCTTGTGCGCCTGCCGCAGCTCCGCCTCCACCGCCTCGCGCCCGCGCATCTGCGCCGTGGTGTCGCGCAGCACGACATGCGCGCCGTCGATCCGCCCGGCGCCATCGATGATCGGCACCGAGGACAGGCTCAGCCAGATCCGCTCCGGCGTGCCGTCCCGGTCGGCGACGAGGCAGTGATCCGACAGGATCACGCAGTCGCCCGCAAGGGTGCGGCCGAGAATGTCGCGAACCAGCCGCCGCACACCGCCCGGCGCCTCGCGCGCCGTCCGCCCGAGGCTGCGCGGATGCCACCGCCCCAGCAGCGCGGCGCAGGCGTCGTTATAGATCAGCACGCCCTCGCGCCCCCACATGGTGGCGATGGCGGTATCCGAGGCGCAGATCAGCTCGATCCGGCGGCGGCGGATCGCCGGCCACGACCCGATCGGCCCGAGCGCCGTTGTCTCCCAGTCGAACGCCTCGATCAGCGCGCGCAGCGGCGTCGGCGCGGCTGTCGCCGGCTGCCGCGCGCGCGTCAGGGTCAGCGGAATGGAACCGGCCGTCATGTCCTGCTCGCCTCCATCCTGCGATGCGGGCCAATCCCGCCGCAGGCCTGCCGTCATCGGAATTGCCGTCCAGCCGCGGCGTTCGCGGTCCGGCCGGGTCTCAAGCGCGGTCGCGATGCGCCAGGCACCCGTCCGTGACACCCAGTATATGAGACAAATTTGAAATATTACAAATTAATTAGATAAATTTTAATAAATACCGAATCCCTGCCGCCGGTCCCGCCCCGCCCGCCGCCTTACTCGCCGATCAGCCCGGCTTTTTCGGCGGCGCGGCCATAAAGGAACGTCCACAGCATCAGCAGCCCGATCGTCGCATAGCCGACGACCGGCCCGACGATGAGAAACTGCCCGACCGGCAGCGAAAACACCAGAACGCTGCGCACCGCCGTCTCCGCCACCAGCCCGACGCCCCAGACGATCGTCATCACGCTCATCACCCGCCGGAATCCCGGCTGGTCGCGATGCGCCTCGAATTCCGCGCTGTCCTCGGCCGATTGCCGCTTCAGGCTGGCGCTGGCGAGCACATAGATCAGCGGCCGGCGGATCAGCGCCGAGCCGATGAACACGAGGCCGATCAGCCCGGTGATCAGCGATTCCCGCATCAGCAGCAGCTTGGGCGAGCCGCCGAGCGCGAAGCCGAGCAGCGACAGCGCGATGCCGCCCAGCACCATCACCGAAATCGCGTCCACCCGCCGGTGGCGGGCGAATTCCACGAGACTCCACACGATCGGCGGCGCGGCCGAGGCCATGATGGCGTGAATCTCGCCGATATGCAGCTTGCTGAAGTGATAGACCGTCCAGGGCAGCAGGAAATTGAACAGAATCTCCAGCGCCATCATGACGCGCTTGCGGGTGACGATGCCCGTCATCGCAGGATGTCCGCGCCTTCGAGGAGCTGAGCCGTCGAGCGGCCGATCTCGTCCGCCGCCAGCGCCTCCGCCCGGCCGCCGAGATGGGTCGCGAGGAAATGCTCGGTGATCGCGTTGAAGGCGATGCTGTTCTCCGGCCGCGCGAAGCCGTGCCCCTCGTCGGGGAACAGGACGTAGGTGACGGGAATGCCCTTTTCCTTCAGCGCCGCCACCATCTGGTCGGATTCCGCCTGGTTCACCCGCGGGTCGTTCGCCCCCTGGCCGATCAGCAGCGGCCGGGCGAGGTGCGCGGCAAGGTGAACCGGCGAGCGCTCGCGCAGCAGCGCCGCCCCCTCCGGCGTTGCCGGGTCGCCGAGCGCGCGGGTGAAGATGCTGCGCCCCGCCTCCCAATAGGGCGGAATGGTGGCGAGCAGGGTTTCGAGATTGGACGGGCCGACAATATCCACCCCGCAGGCATAGCGCTCGGGGTGCCGGGTCATCGCGGCGAGCGTCGCATAGCCGCCATAGGAGCCGCCCATGATCGCGATCCGGTCCGGATCGGCGATGCCCTGGCCGATCGCCCAGTCCACCGCGTCCAGCAGGTCGTCATCCATCGCCCGGCCCCATTCGCGGTCGCCGGCCGTGAGGAACGCCTTGCCGAACCCGGTCGAGGCCCGGAAATTGACCGAGAGCACGGCATAGCCCCGATTGGCCAGCCACTGGTGATACGGGTTGAACCCGAAGGAATCCCGCGCCCACGGCCCGCCATGCACCAGCAGCACCAGCGGGCGCGGCGCCGCGCCCGCATCCGGCGGCACGGTGAGGTAGGAGACGAGGGACAGACCGTCCCGTGCGGCGATCACCACCGGGCGCATCGGCGCGAGCGGGGCGGCGGCGAGGTCGGGCCGCGTGTCGTAGAGTTTTTCGAGCTGGCGGTTCTCGCGGTCATACAGCCAGGCGACGCCGGGCGCCGTGTCCGAGGCGGCGCCGACGATCCAGAACCGGTCGTCCTCGCTGCGCGACTGGATGCCCCAATCGCCGATCCCGGCAGCATCCAGCGCGTCGAGATCCGGCTGGATCGCGGGGTCGAGCGCCACGTAGCGGTTGCGCTCGTAATTCACCCCATAGGCGAGCGGCGTGTTCTCGTGCGGCCGGACGATGATTTCGCCGATATCCGCCCGCGCATCCTCGGCGAGCAGCGTGGCCGCGCCGGTCTCGAGGTCGAGGCGGAAGAGTGCTGCGGTATCGCGCCCGGCGCTGCTCAGCATCAGCGTCGTCCGCCCATCGGCGGTGAACAGGCCGAGCACGCCCGAGGTCATCGCGTCTTCCGGCGCGAAGCGCATGAACGGCGCCCAGCCGCCGGCGCCATCCGGGCGCAGCACCGTCTGGCTGCCATCGCCCTCCAGCCGCGCGGCGAGGCGCAGGGTGAAATCCTCGTCCACATCGAAGCCGGCGAGGCCGGGATTCTCCGCGATCATCGTCGCCCGCCCGGTCGCGATCTCGATCCGGTAGAGATCCGGCCATTGCGGATCGCGCGCGTTGTGGCTGACCACCGCCTCGCCGGGATGGCGGCGGGAGAGCTTGACGATACCCGCCTGGATCGGGCCGTGCGGCGTCAGGTCGCGCATCGCGCCGGTCTCGCGGTCGACGGCGTGGAGATGGAAATTCTCATCCCCGTCATTGTCCTTGACCACGAGCAGATGCCGCCCGTCATGCGCCCAGGCGTAGCCCGGAATGCCGCGCCGCCGCTCGTCGGTCAGCGGCCGCGCCGCGTCGATCCGCCCGCGCGGGGCGACGAACAGGTTCATCACCCCGTCGCGCGGCGCGAGAAAGGCGATCGCGCCGCCATCGGGGCTGATCTGCGCCCCCGCCCGGCGCGGATTGCCGAACAGGGCGGCGCGCGGAATGAGGGGCAGGGCGGTGGTGTCTGTCGTGCGGTCCATGCGGACTTCCTATCGGAGATCGCGTCGCGGCGAAACCGCCGCGCCCCGTCAGTGCGGCGAAACCGCCGCGCCCCGTCAGTGCGGCGAAACCGCCGCGCCCCGTCAGTGCGGCGAAACCGCCGCGCCCCGTCAGTGCGGCGAAACCGCCGCGCCCCGTTTCAGTGCAGCCGGTCGAGCCGCAGCCGCTCGCGCCCGTCGGTCAGCCGTCGCGCCGCGAAATAGGCCGCCCCCACGGCGGCGATGCCGGTCGCCCCGGCGAGCAGGAACATCAGCATGATCTGGTATTTCACCGCCGCAACCGGCGACAGCCCGGCCAGGATCTGCCCGGTCATGATGCCGGGCAGCGTCACCAGCCCGGCGGCGGACATGGTGTTGACGATCGGCAGCATCCCCCGGCGCACCGCCTCGCGGAGCAGCGGGCGCATCGCGTCGCGGAAACTCGTCCCGAGGGCGAGCTGCGCCTCGATCGCGGCGCGTTCGCGCGTCACCGCCGAGAGCAGCGCGTCGAGCGAGAGCGAGGCGGCGTTGAGCGCGTTGCCGAGCATGATCCCGGCGAGCGGAATCGCATAGCGCGCGGCATACCACGGTTCCGGGCGGATCGCGGTGGCCAGCGCGAAAATCGCGGTGATGAAGGTGGCCAGCGCCACCGCCGAGAGCCCGGCGATCTGGTTGCCATGGCGCGCGAGCCGCCGCTCCGGCCGTGCCGCGACCTCGCGCCCCGCGATCGCGACCATCAGCAGGATGATGCCGAGCGTGAGCAGCGGCGCCTCGGCGGCGAACACGAAGCGGAGCAGAAACCCGATCAGCAGCAGCTGCACCGCGCAGCGCGCCGCCGCGACCAGCAATTGCCGGTGCAGCCGGAGGCCGAGCAGCACCGAGGCCAGCGCGTCCACCAGCACGAGCGAGGCGGCGATCAGCAGATCCGCCGGGGTCAGGTCGATCGGGGTCATGCGAGGTTCAGCCGCCCGGCTTCGAGATGCATCCGCTGCGCGCCGAGTCGCTGCGCCTGCGCCTCGTCATGCGTCACCATCACGATCGCGGTGCCGGCGGCGAGCCGCAGCGCCAGCAGCGCTTCGACCAGCGCGGTCGCCTTCGGATCGAGCGCGCCGGTTGGCTCGTCGAGCAGCAGCACATCCGGCCGCGGCAGGATGGTGCGGATCAGCGCGAGGCGCATCCGCTCGCCGGTCGACAGCCGGTGGATCGTCTGGTCGAGCAGCGCCGGTGCCAGGGCGAGCGAGGGCATCATCGCCTCGGCCGCCGCGCGGTCGGGGAAATGCGCGGCCGCCCTTTCGTGCCACCAGCCCGGCTCGGCCGGCAGATAGGCGACGCGCCGCCGCCAGGACGGTGCCGGCATCGCCGCGCGATCCGCCCCGCCCAGCGTCACCTCTCCCTCATGCGGGTCGAGATCCGCGATCATCCGCAGCAGCACCGACTTGCCCGCACCGGACGGCCCGGTGATCGCCACCGCCGCGCCGCGCCCGAGGGCGAGGTCGAACGGCCCGCCCGCCGCGCCGCGCAACCCGGATGCCACGAGAAATCCCGTCACCGCGTCAGCCGGCGAAGGCGGCGAGCATCCGCGCCTCGGCGCGCATGCCGCGATGAAAGCACCGCATCTCGAATTTCTCGTTCGGGCTGTGGATACGGTCATCGTCCAGCCCGAAGCCGACCAGCAGCGTCTTCAGCCCGAGCTGCCGCTCGAACGCCTCGACCACCGGGATCGACGCGCCGCAGCCGGCCAGCACCGGCGCGCGGCCGAATTCCTGTTCCAGCGCCGCCCGCGCCGCGCGCACGAAGGGCAGATCGACCGGCACGACCAGCCCGGCCGAGGCGCCATGCACCTCGAAACGCGCCGTCGCGTCGGGCAGCAGCCGCGCGTTGACGAAGTCCCTGAACCCCTCGACCACCCTCGCCGGGTCCTGCCCCGGCACCAGGCGGAATGTGAGCTTCGCACCCGCCTCGGCGGGAATCACCGTCTTGGTGCCTTCGCCCTGATAGCCGCCGAAAATCCCGTTGATCTCGGCGGTCGGCCGCGCCCAGTTCTGCTCCAGCGCCGAATAGCCGCGCTCGCCGCTCGCATGGTGCAGGCCCACCCCGCCGAGCCAGGCCGCCGCATCGAACCCGCTCGCCCGCCACGAGGCGAGCACGTCCGCCGGAATGTCGAGAATCCCGTCATAAAACCCCGGAATCGCGATCCGCCCGTCGGCGTCGAACAACTCGCCCAGAATCCGCGTCAGCGCGCGGATCGGGTTGAGCGCCGGCCCGCCGAACAGGCCGGAATGCAGGTCGCGCGCCGGCCCCGAGATCCGTACCTCCACCGCCGCGAGCCCGCGCAGGCTGGTGGTGATCGCCGGGGTCTGCCGGTCCCACATGTTGGTGTCGGCGACGAGCACGAAATCGGCCTTCAGCGCGTCGCGCTCCGCCTCCAGCATGGCGGCGAGCGAGGGGCTGCCGCACTCCTCCTCGCCCTCCAGCAGCACGGTGAGGTTCACCGGCAGGCCGCCCGTCACGTCGAGCCAGGCGCGCACCGCCTCCAGCACCATCATCACCTGGCCCTTGTCGTCCACCGCGCCGCGGGCGATCACCCGCGGCCCCTCGGGATGATCGGCCAGCACCGGGTCGAACGGATCGCTCTCCCACAATTCCAGCGGATCGGCCGGCTGCACGTCGTAATGCCCGTAATACAGCACGGTCGGCGCCTCCGGCCCGGCCTGGTGATGCGTCGCGATCACGCCGGGCAGACCCGCGGTCTCCGACAGCCGTGCCGCGAATCCCATGCCGCCGAGCAGGTCGCGCATGTGCGTCGCGGCGCGCAGGCAATCCGCCCGATGCGGCGAGGCCTCGGTCAGCCCCTGCGCGCTGATCGAGGGAATCCGCAGCAGCTCGAACCAGCGCCCGCGCGCGCTGTCGAGCTGGCTGTCGATATGGGCGAGAACGTCGTCGATCCTGCTGCTCATCGCTTTCCCCTGGTTGCGCCGCAACGATAGGGGAGGGCGGCGGGCCGGAAAAGGCCGGCGGCGTCAGGCCAGCCGGTCGATCGCCTCGGCCAGCCGGATATCGCGCGCCGAAAGCCCGCCCGCATCGTGGGTCGAGAGCAGGATCGACACCCGGTTGTAAACGTTCGACCATTCCGGGTGATGGTCATGCGCCTCGGCCAGCAATGCGACCCGGGTCATGAAGGCGAAGGCCTCCGAGAAATTCGCGAAGGCGAAGCGCCGCTCGATCGCGTCGCGGTCCTTCGCCAGCGCCCATTCCGGCAACAGGTCGACAAGGGCGGCGCGTTCGGCATCGGTCAGGCGGGGGATCATGTCGGGTCTCCTTGCGGTGAGAGGGCGGCGGCGAAGGCGTCGCGCAGGGCGGGGATCACCTCGGTCTCGAACCAGGGCCGCCGCGCCGCCCAGGCCCGGGTCCGCCAGGAGGGGTGCGGCAGCGCAAACCGCGCGGGCAGGTGGGCGGCGAAGCCGCGCACCCGCGCCTCCATCGATCCCTTGCCGAGATGATAAAGAATCGCGTGGCTGCCGACCAGCAGCGTGAGGCGGATCGCCGGCATCGCCGCGCGCAGCCGCCCCTGCCACAGCCTGCCGCATTCCGGCCGGGGCGGCGCGTCGCCGCCGCGCGCCAGCCGTCCCGGATAGCACAGCCCCATCGGCACGATCGCGATCCGGCTGTCGTCATAGAATGTGGCGCGATCGATGCCGAGCCAGTCGCGCAGCCGGTCGCCCGAGGGATCGTTCCAGGGAATCCCGCTCGCGTGAACCTTCGTCCCCGGCGCCTGTCCGATGATCAGCACGCGCGCCGTCGCCGAGATGCGGAACACCGGGCGCGGGCCGAGCGGCAGCGATGCGGCGCAGACGGTGCAGGCCCGCGCCGCGGCGGCCACCGCCTCGATCGTCTCGCCCGCCGCGCCGCCCCCCTCCGCCACGCCAGGGCCGGCGGCCGCGATCATGCCTCGAACCGGGCGATCTTCCAGTCCTCCGGCTCGGCGGCGGCGGCGCGATACCAGGCATCGACCAGCTCATGCCCCCGCACTGCGGCGATATAGGCCGCGGTCGCCGCCGAGACCTTCGGCCGGTAGGTCAGCAGCCGCGAGACCACCGGCGCATACATCGCATCCGCCCCGGTCAGCGTCGCGCCGAACAGGAACGGCCCGCCGGCGCCGAAACGCGCCCGCGTCTCCGCCCAGATCGCCTCGATCCGGTCGAGATCGGCGCGCACCGCCGCCGCCGGCTCGGCGGGCGGCAGCGTGCGCGTGCAGTTCATCGGCATGCCGAGGCGGAGGTCGCGGAACCCGGAATGCATCTCGGCGGCGATGGCGCGGGCATGGGCGCGGGCGATGCGCGCCGCCGGCCAGATCCGCGGCGCGATCTCGGCGCAATACTCGATGATGGCGAGGCTGTCCCACACGCGCGCGCCCGCGTGTTCGAGGAACGGAACCATGCCCGAGGGCGAGACGGCCTTGACCGCCGGGGTATGCCCGCCGGCCAGCGGGATCACCCGCTCCTCCGCCGCGAGCCCGGCGAGCCGCACCGCCAGCCACCCGCGCAGCGACCACGAGGAATAGCGGCGGCTGCCGATATACAGGATGGATGAGCTGTCGTTCATGGCCGAAGCCTAGAGCATCATCCGATCAGATGGAATCATCTGATCGAAAAAAGATGCTCGATTTATCAATATAATAGAGCACTACATCCGATCCAACCGGATCGGATGTAGTGCTCTAGCCCGGATGCAGCCGCCCCGCCATATCCGCCG